>JAEELF010000002.1 GCA_016288815.1 Ruminococcus sp. | reverse complement strand
GGGGCTTTGGTCTCCTTGACGGGCTCGGGCTTCTTTTCGGGAGCTTTGGACTCCTTAACGGGCTCGGGCTTCTTTTCGGGGGATTTGGTCTCCTTGACAGGCTCGGGCTTCTTCTCAGGCGCTTTGGTCTCCTTTACGGGCTCGTGCTTTTTCTCGGGGGCTTTGGTCTCCTTGACGGGCTCGGGCTTCTTTTCGGGGGCTTTGGTCTCCTTGACAGGCTCGGGCTTCTTCTCGGGGGCTTTGGACTCCTTGACAGGCTCGGGCTTCTTCTCGGGGGCTTTGGTCTCCTTGACGGGCTCGGGCTTCTTCTCGGGGGCTTTGGTCTCCTTGACGGGCTCGGGTTTCTTTTCAGGGGACTTGTTCTCCTTGACTTCCTTGAATTGGGTCACTTCAATGACTTCAGCGGGCTCGGCGACGGGGCGCTTCACTGCGCGTGCCTTGACCTTCACGACCTTCGCCTTCTTCGGGACAGGTACTCCGGAAGCCGATTTTTCGGCAGATTTTTCCTTTTCACAGAAAGGACAGGCAGCGTTCTTGTCGGAGTCGTAATAGTGCCCCGCGCTGCACTTGACCATTTTCATAGTTATTCCCTCCACATTCGGATGTGCAGACTATCTGCACAAAGGACAGCATTAGTGCAAATTTTAATAAAAAATGAATTCAACAATATAATTGTACCACATCTTCATCAAAAAATCAAGAATTACTTACTGCTCGGCAGAATTTTTGTGGATATTTACAGACGCAGGCACGTTCAACTGTAAGAAAAGACCGCAGAAACGTATTAGTTCACATATATTTGTGAATAGGTTATATATTGGTAATCACAATTATTCATATTATCAGCTCGACGCTGCTTCCGTCGGCGCGGTCCTTGGTGACGACTATCTGCCGCTCGACGCGATCCTTGAGCTCCGAAACGTGAGAAATTATGCCCACCAGACGGTCGCTGCCGGACAGTCCCACGAGCGCTTTTATCGCCTGCTGGAGCGAGTTTTCGTCGAGCGAGCCGAATCCCTCGTCCACGAACATCGTGTCGAGCCTGATGCCGCCCGCCGACGACTGCACCTCCTCCGAAAGCCCGAGCGCCAGCGCCAGCGATGCCATGAACGACTCGCCGCCTGACAGCGACCGGACGCTGCGTTCAGTGCCGTTGACGTGGTCGATGACGTCCAGCTCCAGACCGCTCTGCGACTGCTTGTTTTCCGCGGTGATTCGACGTTTGAGCGCGTACTGCCCCTCCGTCATGATCTTCAGGCGCTCGTTCGCGCGCGCGATGATCTTGTCGAAATAGGTGGTCTGCACGAAGGTCTCGAGCATGATTTTTTCCTTGCCCGAGAGGCTGCCGTTGACGGTGTCAGCGAGCGCCCTGACCCATGTGTAGCGCGTGTCAAGCTCGCCGATCTCTGTCGATCTTTCGCGTATATCGGTGATCAAGCCCGAGTTCACGGTCACGCGGGTGTGTAGCTCCCTCAGCTCCTTGGTGAGCTCGGTGCGGCGTGCGGCGAGCTCGGTCCTGTGCATTTTTTCGGCGGCTGCGTCCACTTCGCCGAGTCCGGCAAGCTGCTCCGCGAGGTTCTCTGCCCTGCCGCTGAGCGTGGTCTGTACTTTTTGTGCCTGTGCGAGCTCCGCTGAGGTCTGCTCGACAAGCTTTTTCTGCGATTCTATGCGGGTCGCGAGCATTCCGATGTGCTCGTTCGCCCTTGCGCGGCTGCCGAAACGCAGCTTCTCTGCCAGCTCCGCGAGCTGCCCCTCGAGCTCCTTGCGGGAAGCCTCGTTTGCCGCCGATTCTGCGTTCAGCTCCGATATCTCCGCCGTAAGCTGCGCTGACGTTTTCTCCGCGAGCGGAATAAGCTGTTCGAGCTCTATTTTTCGGGAGATCTTAGCATCTGCCTCTTCAATGGCACGCTCTGTCTGCTCCGACTTTTCACGGAGCTGTGTGAGCTTTTCCTCGATGAGCAGCGTTGGCTGACCGTTCACGGTTTCGCCCAGTATTTCGGCGATATCTGTCTCTGCGGACCTTCGCTGCTCGGCAGTTCTGCCCTCAAGGAGCGCCGCCTCCGCAGTGAGCTCGGTGACGCGCTTTTCGGCTTCCGCAAGCTCTCCGGATCGCTTTTGCACCAGTTCCTCGCGCTCAGCAAGGAGTTCCGCATTTTTTTCGCGCTCGCCGATGTAGGCCGAGTTCTCGGCGATCTGCTCGGAAATTGCCTGTAATTCGGCAGAAACTTCATCTATAAGAGCCTGACAGCGCACCTCGGCGTTGTCCAGACCGCCGCCGGTCAGACCGGTCAGACGTGCTTCCAGCGCCTCCGCGAGGGCAGCCGTCTCGCCCTGTTTTTTCTGCGATTCTTCGCTCCTTCGCACCGCGTCGGACCGCGCGGACTCCGCGTGCGCTTTGAGCTTTTCGAGTTCAGCTTCGGTGGGGGCATTTCCCCCGGCAGACGCCGGCGCCGGGTGGTGGACCGACCCGCAGACCGGACAGGGCTCGCCATCCTTCAGGGACGCCGCCATCATGCCTGCCTGATTGTCCAGAAATGCGCGGTATTTCGCGGAATATCGTGCGTTAAGCTCGTCGGCGTTGTCCGCTGCCTGACGGTAGACCTCCTGCGAGCGCCACAGCTCCGTGCACTTCTCGCGGTAGTGCCAGAGGTCGTTTTTCAGCGCGACTGCCTCGCTTTGCTGCTTTGCTGTGGAGTCGCGCTCGCGCTCGAGCTGTGTCTGCCGCCCGACTGCCTCCGATATCTCGTCCTGGCGCTGCTTCAACGCCGAGATTCCGGCGTTTATATGCTCTATCATGCGGACTGTCTCCCCGCAGAGCCGCTCAGCTTCCGCGAGCTCCGCACGGCAGTTCGACAGCCCGAGCTCTGACCTTTTCAGTTCCTTGAGCCTGTCCCGGAGCGCCTCCGAGCGCGCGGTATCCTGCCGGATACGTTCCAGCTCGGCGTTCAGGCGCTCGCGCTCCTCGCCTGCCTGCGAGAGCCCCGAAAGCTCCTCCCGAAGCCCGTTCAGCTGGGTGTCGCTGGCGTTAAGCTGCGCGGACTTTTCTCCGGTCAGCTCAGCGAGCTTTTTCAGGTTTCCTGCCGATATTTCAAGCTTTTCCCGCTTCTGCTCCGCTTCGTCGTACTGCGGGAGTTCCGCCTCGATGACCGCTATCTCCTGCGACAGCTTCTCCGAGCCGGACTGGTGTGAAAGTGCTTCATTGTGCGATCTTTCGAGCTTTTCAAGCTTCGGGACCTGCTCCGCGAGCTTGACTTTTACCTCCCCGAGCTCTGCTGCGATACGCTCCTTTTCAGCCGCGCGGACTATCTGACGTTCGCACTCGCTGAGCGACTTCTCGACCTCCTCGAGCTCCCGCGAATAGACCTCCTCGCGGGCTTTGTCACGCTCGGTCAGCTCCTGTATGACTTCGATAGCCGCCTCGACGGTCATATCTCCGCTTTTTGCCGAATCTACGCTCTCTGCGAACTCGTCTCCCTCCGGGCAGACCACCCCCGAGATGTACTGCGCGACGCTCTCCGAGGCACGCTCGCGCTGTGCTCTCATGCGCGCAGCTTCGCCCGCGAGCTTCTCCTGCAGCACGCGGTAGTAGTCAGTTTTGAATATCTTGCGGAAGATCTCGCGGCGCTCGGCGGTCTCGGCGAGGAGCAGCTTCAGGAAGTCGCCCTGCGCGATCATCGCGATCTGCGTGAACTGGCTGCGGTCGATGCCCATTATCGCCGTAATTTCGCGCGTTACGCCTGTCGAGCCGGATATGGTCCGTCCGTCCGGGAGCTCGAGCTCCGCTATCTGCGCCTGTTTGGTCATGCCGCCGCCGCGACGTGCCGGGCGCATATACTCCGGTCCGCGACGCACGGTGTACTGGCTGCCGCCGTAGCTGAAAACGAGCTCGACAAGCGTCGGCATATCAGGCATTGCGTACTTCGAGCGCAGCATGGACGGGTCGCGGTTCTCGCCGCTGGGACGTCCGTAGAGCGCGTATGTGATGGCGTCGAAGATGGTCGTTTTGCCTGCGCCGGTGTCGCCGGTGATGAGGTAGATACCGCTCCGGCCGAGCTTCTCCATGTCTATCTCAGTCCTGCCGGGATAGGGCCCGAATGCCGAAATATTGAGCTTCAGCGGTCTCATACGTCCACCTCCCAGATGCTTCTTATCAGCCCGAGCGCGAACTCCTCCTGCTCGGGGCTCATGGGCTTGTTGTTGCGCTGCTCGTAGAACTCGCGCAGCAGCTCTATGGGCGTTTTCCGCTCAGCATTTTCGAGTGCCGCGATCCCGCTGTCAGTGCGGGTGCGCGTGTTGTCGTAGGTCAGCTTCATGATGTTCGGGAAGACCGGTCTGAGGCGGCTCAGAGCCTCGGGGACGTCCTCCTCGTCGGTGAGGACGATGTGGACGTAATCCTCGCATTTTTCTGAGGAATATACATCATCGAAGCTGCCGCGTATCAGCTTCATGTCGTGCTGCGGGACGAGCGGCACTGTTCTGACGGTAAGTTCGCCCTTTTCGCCGAGCTCGGCAACTGTGACGGACTTTTCGTGCGTAGCCTCGGAGAAGGAATATTTCAGCGGGGTGCCGCAGTACCTGACCCTTTCCGAGCCGATATTCTGGGGATTATGGATATGCCCGAGGGCGACGTAGTCGAAGCCGTCGAACGCGGACTGTCCCACGTTGTCGAGCCCGCCGACCGATATCTCCTCGGATTCACAGCTCGCGGCGCCTGTCACGAACTGGTGCGCGACGATGACGTTGCGCTGGGTGAAGTCCGCGCCCATTTCGTCCACGGCGGCGATGACGGCGTCGGTGTAGCTCGATATCTCGGTGTCCGGGAAGAAGCGTCTGACGCTGAGCGGACGCACGAACGGCAGCATATAGAAGTTGACCGCGCCGAAGCTGTCGTGCAGCACGACGGGGTCAACGTGTCCGCTGTAGACAGGGGAGAGGTGTATCCCACTGCCCTCCATCAGCCTGCCGCCGAACGCGATACGCTCGGGGGAGTCGTGGTTGCCGCTGATGACGAACACCTGCAGCTTCATCTCCGCGAGCTCGCAGAGAAAGCTGTCGAAGAGGCGCACTGCCTCCGCGGGCGGCGCAGAGCGGTCGTAGATGTCGCCCGCGATGATGACGGCGTCCGGGGACTCGTCGGCGATGACGCTGAGTATCTGCTTCAAGATGTGCTCCTGGTCGGGGAGCATTGAAAATTCGTTGACCCGCTTGCCGAGGTGCAGGTCTGAAAGATGAATGATCTTCATGGCATTCTCCGTAGTATTGCTCCCCAACTAAACCTTGCCAACCATGCTCGACAGAAAGAAAATCCCTCTGCGTCAGAAAACCTTGAAATGCGCCGGCATTCCTGCGCTTATCTTCCTTGATGGATTTCCTTTCTGTCTTTGCCTTTTTGGCAAAGTTTAATCGGCGGGGCAATAATTGATAAAAATATTATATCACAGACCGTCTGAATTGTCAATAATCACCGAGGCTGCTCCGCGATTGACAGGAGAAGGTTTTGGGTGTATAATATACCAAAAAGCTATGAAAAGAGTGCAGATATGATAATACCCGACAGCTACGAGAACTCCCTCGTGGGTGAATTCAAGAAGATAATATGGTCGAAATTCCTCCGCGGCATAAAGGACTATGAGCTGATCCAGCCCGGTGACCGCATTGCGGTGTGCATTTCCGGAGGGAAGGACTCCATGCTCCTCGCGAAGTGTATGCAGCGGCTGCAGCGCTACAGCAAGGTGCCGTTCGAGGCTGAGTACCTCGTCATGGATCCCGGCTACACGCCTGCTAACCGTCAGAAGATAATCGACAACGCCGAGCGTCTCGGCATCCCGGTAAAGATATTTGATACGCAGATATTCAACGCCGTCGTGAAGATAGAGAACAACCCCTGCTACCTCTGCGCGAGAATGCGGCGGGGGTGGCTCTACCGCTATGCACAGGAGCTCGGCTGCAATAAGATAGCTCTCGGGCATCACTTCGACGACGTCGTCGAGACGATACTCATGGGCATGCTCTACGGCTCTCAGACACAGACCATGATGCCCAAGCTCCACAGCGAGAATTTCGCGGGAATGGAGCTGATACGCCCGCTGTATCTCGTCAAGGAGCGGCATATCATCGAGTGGGCGCAGGTCAACGGGCTGAGCTTTATCCAGTGCGCGTGCAGGTTCACCGAGCGTGCCGCGATGGAGGAGTATCAGGGAGTGTCCAAGCGGCAGGAGGTCAAGGCTCTGATAAGGAAGCTGCGTGAGACCGACCCCGACGTCGATAAGCACATCTTCCGCAGCGTGGAGAACGTCAACCTGCAAACGCTCATCTCCTACCACATCGGGGACGAGTACCACCACTTCCTCGACACCTATGACGAGGGGCGCAGTATCCGCGGGACAAAGAAGGAATGACAGTCCCGGACATAACACAAAAAGCGATACCTCCCGCTGCGGGAAGTATCGCTTTCGCGTTTTTTGTTACAGTTCGAATTTCGGCATGAGCTGGAGCTTGTGGAGGTTATTGCGGTGCATACGGTCGATCTTTTCTTTGATCTCGGGCATATCAGAGAGGTCGGTGAGACCGCGGATATAGCGGTCGAGGTCGGCGTATCTGAAGCCGAGGTTCTCCTCGTCGGTCTTACCGCAGAGTCCGTCTATCGGGACCTTATGGACAAGCTCGCGGGGGAGTCCGAGCAGCTCGCCGATCTGTAATACCTCGGTGACTGTGAGTGACGAAATGGGAGAGAAATCTCCGGCGGCATCACCGAACTTAGTGGAGTAGCCTACCCAGTCCTCGGAGAGATTGCAGGTGTTGACGACACGTCCGCCAACGCAGGCTGAAACTGCGTAGAGGGTCGCCATGCGGATACGGGCGGGGGTGTTGACCTTCGCCTGCTCGGAGGGCTCCATCGCCTTGCCGAGCTCATTCATGAAGGAGCTGACTGTGCTGCCGATATTGATGACGTGGTGCTCGATACCAAGCGTATCGACAAGAAGGTGACTGTAGCTGATGTCCGCCTGTTCGCCCTGCGGCATGAGCACGCCGATTACTCTGTCCCTGCCGAGCGCTCTGACACAGACCGCAGCTGAGACTGAGCTGTCCTTGCCGCCGGAGATCCCGATAACGGCTTTGGTTGTCGGGGAAGCGTTTGCGGCGAAGTAGTCCTGCACCCACTTAACGAGCCTGTCGAGGGTTTCCTGTGCGTTGAACTGATACATGAGGATCTCTCCTTTACTTATTTATGGTATAATATTACCACTTCTGCGGGAGTGTGTCAAGATGTTGGGGGATATATAACGACCTTCCAGAGGGACGACCTCAACAGGGGCGTGACCTATCGTGCGGCCGTCACCGATCGCAGGGAAGGCGTTTTAAGGCGGAAGAAGGGGACGATCTCTCTTGCAGAGCGCCTTTCGGTTTTCGTGGGGCGCTGCCCCACACCCCGCCAAAGGGTCAGTCGACCCTTTGGGATCCCATTGTTGAAATGCGTTCAACAAATGTTCCGTATGCGATGTGAGAGTAACGTCTTCAATGAGAGTGAGCGAGCTTGCGAGCGGCAGCGTGCTTGGGTGAAGCGTCACGCTGCCTTCGTCATTATAAACAAAGTCTTTTTTGTGCAAACTCACGATAAGTCCTCTTTTTAACGTCAATATACACAAAATCATATGTTGAAAATTGTCCGCAATGCGCGGGTGTTGCGAATTTGCTCTTCTTTTTCTGCATTTTAGCAAAAAATACTTGCAGTTTTTTGTGAAATGTGATAAAATATATTGATACTTGAAATTGACGATTGCTCAGCAGACCGGTTCGTGAAAATTTCCAAGGCGCAGAATGCACTGTTTTTCCGCAGCCGGCGGCGGAGCGAGAAAAGACTTAAGGAGTAAATCATGGCAAAAATCAAGGCAGCAGTCATCTTCGGAGGCACTTCCCCCGAGTACAATCTCTCCCTCGCTTCAGCGGCGGAGGTCATCTCGAATATCCCAACGGACAAGTACGAGGTGATCTGCATAGGCATTACTAAAAAGGGCAGGTGGCTCTATTTTCCGGGCGATGTCTCGGAGATACTCTCCGGCGAGTGGGACCAGAATCCCGACTGCACCTCAGCCATACTCTCACCCGACCCCATACACCGCGGTATCATCACCCTCGAGAACGGTGAGGCGACCGTCAGACGTATCGACGTCGTGTTCCCGGTAGTGCACGGAAAGAAGGGCGCGGACGGCACGATACAGGGTCTGCTCGACCTCGCGGGGATACCGTATGTCGGCTGCGGACTGCTCGCGGCGGCGTCGTGTATGGATAAATCGCACACACATATGGTCCTCGATGACTACGGCATCGAGACCGCTGCTTGGAAGCTCATAACCCAGCGCGAGATCAACCGCATTGAGGAGATATGCGGCAGCGTCGCGGAGGAGCTCGGCTTCCCGCTCGCGGTAAAGCCTGCGAACAGCGGGTGCAGCCTCGGCACGAATGTCGCTGATGACCTCGAGCAGCTCATCTCGGCTGTGAAGATCGCATTCTCCCACGACAACAAGGTCGTGATCGAAAAATACGTCAGGGCACGCAAGCTCGAGGCGGCTGTGTTCGGCTACGATTCGCCGTTCTCGTCGCTCATCGGCGAGATAATGTCCGTCGGGAAGGTCTACGACCCCACTGTTGTCAACTCCAGCTCCGGCGACGACCTCGTGATACCGGCTGAGCTCCCCATGGAGCAGATGAACCAGATCCGCGAGACCGCCGTTGAAGCGTACAAGGCGCTCGGCTGCAAGGGCATGGCGAGGATAGACTTCTTCCTTACCGACGACGGAAAGCTCCTGCTGAACAAGATAGGCACGGCTCCGGGACTGCGCGGCAACAGCGTTTACCCCAAGCTCATGGAAAACCTCGGTATGTCGCTGCCGTACCTCATCGACAAGCTCCTTGAGACGGCTCTCGAGAATGCCGAGAAGAATTACTAAGGTGACAGGCTTGAAGAAAAATGTGATGATAAACCTGACCAGCATACAGTGGCAGGACAACGAACAAAGCAGGACGGAGCTCATCACGCGGGCAAGCCTCGTGAAGGAGAACGGCTGGGACATCATCTCCTACGAGGATACCTCCGCGACCGGCTTCGAGGGCTCGGTGACCACCATTAAGGTGGACAACAGCCGTAATGCTTCGATAACGCGAAAGGGTACAGCGAATTCGGTGCTGTCGCTCGAGATAGGGCGCAAGCACTTCTGCCAGTACGGTACCCCCTACGGGAACCTCCAGATAGGCGTCTACACCCATGCGATAGACAACACCATCGAAAAGGACGGCAGGCTCTACCTCAAATACACTCTTGACCTCAATTCGTCCTATCTTTCGGACAACGAGATAATCATGACCGTGCAGGATACGCACTGAAGAAAGGATACAGAAAAATATGGCAGACCTCATCAAACAGGCGTCCGTGCAGCTCCGTGAGCTCATAATGGACGCGCTCGGCTCACTCGTGGCCCGTCAGGAGCTCCCCGCTGAACCGATACCCGACTTCAACATCGAGATACCCGCGGATAAGTCCCACGGAGATTTCGCCGCCAACACCGCTATGGTGTGCGCAAAGGCGTTCAGAATGCCGCCCCGCAGAATAGCGGAGCTCATCTGTGAGAACGTCCAGCTCAGCGGCACGATCTTCGAGAGGGCTGAGGTAGCGGGTCCGGGCTTCATGAACTTCTTCCTCGGACGCAAGTGGTTCGCGGACGTCGTGGAGAATGTCCTTGAAGAGAAGGAAAACTACGGAAAGACCCAGACCGGCGCCGGCAAGCGGATACTCGTCGAGTTCGTCTCCGCGAATCCGACCGGTCCCATGCACATCGGTAACGCACGCGGCGGCGCTATCGGCGACTGTCTCGCGAGTGTGCTCCAGTGGGCTGGCTACCACGCAGAACGCGAGTTCTACGTCAATGATGCCGGCAACCAGATAGACAAGTTCGGAAGGTCGCTCTCGCTCAGATATATGCAGCTCTGCTCCGAGCGCGGACAGCAGCTCATCTACGACTGCGGCGGCGATACCGAGAAGCTCGCGAAGGACATCTATGAGCTGTCCGGAGAGGGTATGGAGTTCGCGATGCCGGAGGACGTTTACCTCGGTACGGACATCATCGAGCACGCTGCCAATTACTACAAGCAGCACCTCTTTGAGCTCCAGAATGTCTCCGAGGAGGAGCGCAAGGCAGCGCTCGTAGAGTACGCTCTTCCCATTAATATAGAAGGTCTCGAGCGCGACCTCAAGAAGTACCGCATAGTTTACGATAACTGGTTCCGTGAGAGCACTCTCCATGCGAGCGGCGAGACGATGCGCATCGTGGACAAGCTCCGCGAGACAGGTCACACATATGAGCTTGAGGGAGCGACATGGTTCAAGGCGACAGACTTCGGCGTGGACAAGGACTTCGTGCTCGTCCGCGCGAACGGTGTTCCCACATACGTTGTACCCGATATCGCGTACCACTACGACAAGCTCGTGACACGCGGCTTCGACAAGGCGATAAACGTTCTCGGCGCAGATCACCACGGATATGTCCCGAGGCTGAAATCCGCACTCACTGCGCTCGGCGTTGACGCCGGCAAGCTCGATGTGGTGCTCATGCAGATGGTAAGGCTCGTCCGTCAGGGTGAGGTCGTAAAGCTCTCCAAGCGCAGCGGCAAGGCGATAACGCTCGTTACGCTGCTCGACGAGATACCGATAGATGCAGCACGTTTCTACTTCAACCTCCGCGAGGCAAACTCGCAGTTCGAGTTCGACCTCGACCTCGCAGTCGAGAAGTCCTCGCAGAACCCTGTGTACTATGTTCAGTACGCGCACGCGAGGATATGCAGCCTGCTGGCGAATCTCGCGTCGGAGGGCATAAGCGTTCCGGACAGCGCGGACTTCACGCTGCTCAGCACGCCGCATGAGATCGAGCTGATACGTCACCTCGCTTCGCTCCCGAAGGAGGTAGACCTCGCGGCGAAGTACTACGATCCCGCGAAGATGACGAAGTACGCGATAGACCTCGCGACGCTCTTCCACAGGTTCTACGATTCGTGTCCTGTGAAGAACGCTCCCGACGAGGAGCTCAAGAAGGCGCGTATCCTCCTGAGCATCGCAGTACGTCAGACTCTGCGGAACGTCCTCTCCATGCTGAACATCGACGCTCCGGAGAAGATGTAATAGTTACGATTCGGTTACAGCAAAAACTTTCGGCTTGTCGGTTTCCGACAATTTCCAACGGTAAAAATTGGTACTAATGTGGGTTTTGAGACGAAAGTTCACAATTTGTTAACAAACAAACCGCAAAAATGTGTTACAATTTGTAATAAGTTCTCTTGGAAATCCACTCGAATAATTTTTAAAAATCGAAAGAGAAGGGATTTTATCATGTCAAACAGATTATTTCAGGGATTAGTTCATCAGATGCGCGACACCATCGACGCTACCATCGGCGTAGTTGACGAGACTGCTACGATCATTGCGTGCAGCGACCTTACCCGCGTTGGCACTACCAACGAGTTCGTGTCGCTCGACCTCAGCGATTCCCACGACATCTTCATCCGTGACGGCTTCACCTACAAGCCCTTCGGCTCGCGAGTAAAGCCCGACTATGCAGTCTTCGTGGAGGGCGTTGACGACGCTGCGGCTAAGTATGCGAGCATACTCGCTATCACTCTGTCCAACATCAAGCAGTACTACGACGAGAAGTACGACAGGAACAACTTCATCAAGAACGTTATCCTCGACAACGTGCTCCCCGGCGATATCGTCATCAAGGCTCGTGAGCTGCACTTCAATGCTGAGATCAGCCGCGCTGTTTTCCTCATCAGGATCATCTCCGCGAACGACATCTCCGCTTACGATGTTATCCAGAACCTCTTCCCGGACAAGAACAAGGACTTCGTCTTCAACATCACCGAGAGCGACATCGTTCTCGTAAAGGAGCTCAAGAGCGCTCTCGATTCCAAGGACCTCGAAAAGCTCGCACGCTCTATCGCTGATACCCTCAGCAGCGAGTTCTACACCCGCGTAAATGTTGGTATCGGTACTGCCGTTGTTGGCGTCAAGGACCTCGCTCGCTCTTTCAAGGAGGCTCAGATGGCTCTTGAGGTCGGCAAGGTGTTCGACACCGACAAGGTGATCGTCAGCTACGATAACCTCGGTATCGCACGTCTCATCTACCACCTCCCCACAACTCTCTGCGAGACCTTCCTCCACGAGGTGTTCAAGGTGGGCAGCATTGAGTCCCTCGACCACGAGACCCTCTTCACTATCCAGAAGTTCTTCGAGAACAACCTGAACGTATCCGAGACATCAAGAAAACTCTTCGTACACAGAAATACTCTCGTGTACAGACTCGAAAAGATCAAGAAGCTGACAGGACTCGACCTCCGCGAGTTCGACCACGCTATCATCTTCAAGATAGCCCTCATGGTAAAGAAGTATCTGTCCGCTAATCCGGTCAAGTTCTGATGAACTGCGGGAGTTATGCTCCCGGACAGCTCCGATCTTAAGGAAGGTGTAATTTTTTGGTAGAGCTTAAAAACGTATCGGTGACCTATTCGAGCGGTGTTGACGCGCTCAACAACGTCAGCCTCCGCATCAACGACGGCGACTTCGCCTTCGTTGTAGGTTCATCGGGTGCGGGAAAAAGCACCATGATAAAGCTGCTGCTCAAGGAGATAGACGCGACGAGCGGCGTTGTCACCGTCAACGGCTATAACCTCAGCAAGCTCAAGAAACGCAAGATACCGGAATTCCGCCGCACGCTCGGCTTCGTGTTCCAGGACTTCCGCCTCATACCGTCTATGACCGTCTACGAGAACATCGCTTTCGTGCTCCGCGTCATTGACGCTCCGATCAAGTACATACGCAAGAGAGTTCCCTACGTTATAAGCCTTGTGGGACTCCACGCTAAGACCAATTCCTACCCCGATGAGCTCTCCGGCGGCGAGAAGCAGCGTGTGGCGATAGCCCGCGCACTCGTCAACGATCCGCAGCTCATCATCGCCGACGAGCCTACGGGAAATATCGACCCCGAGCTCTCGTATGAGATAGTCGAGCTCCTCAAGGGCATCAACGATCAGGGCACGACGATACTCATGGTAACGCACGAGCACGACCTTGTTCGTCACTTCGGCGGACGTATCATCAATATCACCGACGGCGAGATAGTCTTCGACGAGGTGATGCTCGGCGAGAACGAGGAATACGCTGCCGAACAGCCTGTGGCTGCCGAGCCCGCTCCCGCTGAGGAGGCTGTATATGCTGAAGAGCCCCAGGAGGAGAGAAATACCTACAAGTCGGTATTAACTGAGGAATTCATAGTAAATGAGGGCTCTGAGAACTCTCAGAAGCCGGACGTCAGCGAAATGTCCGCAGACGACCTCATTGCCGCGATAAGCGGACCTTCAAGGAGGGATGCGGAATGAAGCTGAGCGGATTCAAGTACCTCGCCGATCAGGGCGTGGAGAATATATGGAAAAATAAGATGATGACCTTCGCGACGTTCTGCGTGCTGCTCATTTCGCTGATACTCGTGGGAGCGTCGGTGCTGTTCTACGTCAACATGAATTCCATGATAGTGGGACTCGGCGCACAGAACGAGATCGCAGTGCTGCTCGATCTCGGCACCACCGAGGACCAGATCGCGGACATCGAGAAGTCGATAAGGCGCCTCGATAACGTCGAGACTGTGGAGTTCCGCTCCAAGGAGTACGCTCTCGCTTCGCAGAGGGCAAAGTACCCCAACGCTGAGCAGATCTTCAATGAGTACATCGGCGATGATGCGAGCTTCATGCCGGACGGTTTCAGCGTTACTGTCACCAACAACGACAGGATAGACGATACCTCCGCAAAGATACTGGCTATCACGCACGTCCAGAGCGCGACTTCATCGCCTCAGCTCGCAGAGTTCCTGCGAGAACTGAGAAAGGTCGTATCCATCATCGCGGGAGCGATAGTCCTCGCGCTGGCGATAGTTTCGATGATAATGATATCGAATACGACCAAGGCGAGCGTCTTCGCGCGCCGCGAAGAGATACAGATAATGAAGTATGTCGGCGCGACCAACGCCTTCATACGAATGCCCTTCTTCGTTGAGGGCATGATAACCGGCTTCGTTGCCGGTGTCGGCGGATTCTTCATAACATGGGCGGTATACCGCTCTATCTACAACGTTATGAAGGGACAGACCTACCTTATGACCGTCCTCGGTATCGACAGTATCATACCGTTCGGACAGATAAGGATCTACGTCCTCATCTCGTACGTCGTCGCGGGAGCGCTCGTGGGAGCACTCGGAAGCGTTATCAGTACGAGAAAGCACATAGACGTCTGACGACCGCCGCCTTACGAAAGGAGTGCAGGCTGCATTTCGCAGCTTTGTTATGAGTAGAATACATTTTATCAGAAAAATAACGTCATACATTGCCTGTCTGGCACTGTCTGCCGGCGCCGTTGCGTTCTACCCCGCGCCGTCCTCTGAGACTCCGGTCGCTGCAAAGACGATCTCTCAGATCGAGGAGGAGCGTGAGGCGAACAATGCCAAGATCGCCGAGCTCCAGACACAGATAGACTCGCTCGAGGGCTCAAAGGCTGACGAGCAGGCTTATCAGGCTACGCTCTACGAGCAGATAACCCTTATCCAGAGCAATATCGACCTCCTGAACACCGAGCTCGAGACTATCCAGCAGGAGATCGACGCCGCTGAGGCTAATATCGCTCAGCTCGATCAGGACATCATCGACCAGCAGGCTCAGATAGATGCGAACGTTGACCTCTTCAAGCAGCGCGTGTACGATATGTACGTCACCGGAAACGAGAACCTTTCGGCGGTGCTGCTCGGTTCGACGAGCTTCTACGACATGATGGCGAAGGTCGAGATGGTCAACCGCATAGCGGCTTACGATGAGACCCTCATCAACGAGATACTCGCGGACATCGAGAACATTGAGAAGTCAAAGTCCGACCTCCAGCAGGAGAAGGTCACTTACGATGCTAAGATCATCGACCTTGAGGCACGCAAAGCCGATAAGGCTGCCACCCTCGAGACCTATAACGAGGCTATGCAGAACACTCAGGACGAGATAGACCGTCTCGCACGAGAGCAGGAAATGCTCCAGCAGGACGTTGCCGCCCTCGAGGCTGACAACGCTGCCCTCGCAGCTGAGCAGGCTGAGATCGAGGCTGAGGCTCAGAGAGCTGCCGCTGCTGCAGAGGCTGCAAGGCTCGCGGCTGAGGCGGCTGCACGTCAGCAGGCTGCCGAACAGAACAACACCGGCTCTGCTACAGAGCCCTCGGATCCTGTGTATATCCCGTCGGCAACAAATATCGACGGCTTTGCATGGCCGGCTCCCGGTTTCTCATACATCTCGAGCTACTACGGCTACCGCTGGGGTTCGCTCCACGGCGGAATAGACATCGGCGATGCCGGTATCCACGGCGGTGCCTGCACTGCTTCTAAGAGCGGTACAGTAACAAGGCTCAACACCAACTGCACCCACGACTGGGCAAAGACCTCGAGCTGCGGCTGCGGCGGAGGATACGGCAACTACGTCATGATCTCCCACGACGACGGAACAGCTACGCTCTACGGTCATCTCGCGAGCGTTGCGGTGTCCTACGGTTCGTATGTATCGCAGGGACAGGTCATCGGCTATATCGGCTCCACAGGCTGGTCTACCGGCGATCATCTCCACTTCGAGATATACGTCGGCGGCGTGAGAGTCGACCCTATGGGCTATGTCAGCCCGTAAAAGAAAAGATACAGGGCAGTTCCAGAACTGCCCGGCTTTTGTTAGTACCAGGAAAGCGATGATACAAAATGAATAAAAAGATCACCCTCGGACTTGCTCTGAGCCTTATTGCCATAGCTTCCGCGGTGACGTTCATACTGACCTCCTTCTTCACGCTCCAGAGCTTCAACAAGAAGGTCGTGGACGTCAACGAGAAGGCGAAGAAGTACAGCTCACTGCAGGTGCTCGATTCGTTCGTCAGGGAGAACTACTACGGCGATATCGACGAGACTGAGCTGAGCGACGGTATCCTCAAGGGGTACGTCGCGGGACTTGACGATAAGTACTCCAGATACCTCAGCGCGGAGGAGTATATCAGCGAAAAGACCGACAATGCCGGCGAGTTCGTAGGCCTCGGTCTTACCCTCGCGGCAGACGAGAGCGGATATGTCCGTATCGCCGATATCCAGCAGGATTCACCCGCTGCGGACTCGGGTCTGCGCCCGGGAGACATCATCACCCGCGTGGACGGCGTTGACGTCATGAATATAGGCTTTGCTTCGGCTCTTGAAGCTATGCAGGGCACTGAGGGTTCGAGCATCACCCTCACCATCCGCAGGGACGGCGTCGATACAGATTACACCTTCACACGCCGCTCGATAGAGGTCACGACTGTGACCGGCGAGATGCTCGCGAATTACGTAGGATATATCAGGATAGAGTCCTTCAAGCAGAACACCCCGCAGCAGTTCATCGAGGTGCTCGAGCGCCTGACCACGAACGGCGCGAAGGCGATGATCTTCGACCTCCGCGGCAACAACGGCGGACTGCTCTCAGCACTTGAGGAATGCCTTGACCCGCTCCTTCCGGAGGGAGTCATCGCGACCGCTGAGTACAAGGACGGTCACACAGAGACTATAGTCTACTCCGACCCCAACGAGCTGTCGATGCCTATGGTCATCATCGTGAACGAGAAGACCGCCAGTGCCGCAGAACTGTTCGCGGCTTCGCTGAGAGACTTCGGCAAGGCTAAGCTCGTCGGCATGACGACCTACGGCAAGGGCGTTATGCAGGAGACCACCGAGTTCGAGAACGGCGGCGCTGTGATACTGACAGTCGCTGAGTACAGCACGTCTGTTTCCGACTGCTACGACGGAGTGGGTCTCACTCCCGAATATCAGGTGGAGGACACCGGGGAGGGCGTTGACGATCAGCTCAACAAGGCGATCGAGGTCGTTACAAACCAGCTTAACCAGTAAGATACCGGGACAGCCCTGAGCTGTCCCGCTTTTCATAAGGAGGTACCCTATGGCAAAACAATTCTGGAAGGGGAGTGCTCTGCTCGCTCCGGTGCCGGCTGCGCTCGTTTCGTGCGGGACTGTCGAGAAGCCCAACGTGCTCACGATAGGCTGGACGGGGATAGTCTGCACACGTCCGCCGATGACATATATATCGGTGCGCCCGGAGCGCTACTCCCACGACCTCATCAGGGACTCGGGGGAGTTCGTGATAAATCTGACTACCTCCGCGATGTGCAGGGAGGTGGACTTCTGCGGCGTGCGCAGCGGACGTGACGTGGACAAGCTCGCGCACTGCGGCTTCCACGCGGAGCTGGCTCATGAGGTCTCGGCGCCGGTGATAGCAGAGTGTCCGGTCAGCCTTGAATGCCGCGTGACCGAGAGCAAACTGCTCGGCTCGCACACGATGTTCCTCGCGGAGATAGTGGGGATAGACGTCGATGAGCGCTACATCGACAGTAAGGGCAAGCTCAACCTCCAGCAGTGCGGACTTGCCGCATACGCGCACGGGGAGTACTTTGCCCTCGGGCGGAAGCTCGGGGACTTCGGGTTCTCGGTGCGGAAAAAGAAGAAAAAGGGCTCACGTTGAGAAGTCTTCGATGAAGCGCGCGAGCTCCTCGTCGGACTCCATGACTACGCCCCTTCTGAGCATCTGACGGTCGTAGTCGGAGAGAAGCGATACGTCGATGTCGAGGGTTCGGTAGGGAGCGGTGCTATCTCCGATGAAGACGCACACCCGCCCGTCGTACTCGCGGACTATCGTTGCGGGCGGCTCCGGCTCGCTGCTGTAGACTGCGCTCAGCTTCGCTTCGACGCGTTCGTGACGGACGACCTGTCCGAGCGTGCATATCACGATAAAGCCGGACACCGTAAGTGCGGTAAAAAGTATAAAAAATATCTTCATGCTGCCTGTCCTGTTCATACAGCGCCTCCTTGCCGATTTGCTGTATTTATTGTTGCCCGCGGCACGGATATTATACAAATTGCCGTTTTTTAGGAAAGGGGCTTAACATCGCACTGAAAGTGTGTTATAATTAATGTGTATATTTATGCCCTTATGCTATCAGAAAGGAGCAGCTCCCGCGCTTTTGCGGAAGCGTTTGAGATATGGACGAAAACATTTTCAGCGGAGCTCAGCCAGTTCCTGAGGAGCCCGCAGCTCAGCAGCCCGAGTCTGCGCCGGAGGTGAACGAAACACCTGCCGTTCCGGAGCAGGGAGCGGACGCTCAGCCCGCTGCTGATGCCGCTGCTATGCCCTTCCCGGAGGCGGACGGACAGCACACTGCTGCCCCTGCTGCCATGCAGCCCTTCCCCGGAAATGAGCCCCCGAAGAAGTCCGCCGGCAAGAACGGCAAAAAGAAGAAAAAGAAGAAACACAGCCTCGCGTTCAGGATATTCAAGAAGCTTGTGACCGTTATCGTCACAACGCTGCTGTCGCTGTTCCTCGTGTGCATAATCACAGGTACTATCGTTGCGACTGCCCTGACCGTCTACGTCCTTGACTTCATGGACGAGGCTTCAACGATAACGCTCTCGGAGCTCGAATCCGGCTCGGATACGATCTTCTACGGCGTCGAGCATGACGAGAACGGCGATGAGAAGACCGTTATCCTCCTCAGGCAGAAGACTGACGTTCAGCGTATCCCCGTATCTATCGACGAGATACCACAGCACGTCCGCGACGCATTCGTGTGCACCGAGGACGAGCGTTTCTATTCGCATGACGGCGTTGACTACAAGCGTACATTCTCGGCGTTCGCGAATATGTTCCTGCACTTCTACGACACAGAGCAGGGCGGTTCGACTATCACCCAGCAGCTCATCAAGAACGTCACCGGCGATAAGGACCCCTCCCCGCAGCGTAAGATCCGCGAGATCTTCCGCGCTATGCAGCTCGAGAAGACCTACTCCAAGGACGAGATACTCGAGGAGTACCTCAACTTCATCGGCTTCGGCGGACCTATCAACGGCATCCAGCTCGCGTCCAACCGTTACTTCGGAAAGACCGTCAGCGAGCTCACTATCCCCGAGGCGGCTGTCCTTGCAGCTATCCCCAAGAGCCCGCAGTACTACGGTCCCTTCGTTGAGACAGAGGACGAGGACGGCAATATAATCGTTGACGGACGCGCAAACAACGTCGAGCGTCAGCACTACGTTCTCTACAAGATGTACGACAACGGCGCGATAACCTTCGACGAGTATCAGGAGTACCTCAATACTCCCATAATCTACACCGATTCCCCGGAATACCTCGCTATGCACCCCGAGGACGCGGCAGAGGAGCTCGAGCAGTCGCTTTCCGCTTATTCGTGGGAGGTAGACGCGATGTACTTCGAGGCTGCCGACTTCTTCATGGAGCAGTTCAACATCGACTTCTATGAGGCTCTGCGCCGCATAAACAAGGGCGGCTACAAGATATATTCCACTATCGACCGCGATATGCAGAACTACGTCAGTGAGAGGTTCCTCGATCTGAACAACCTCGTTGATGCGGGAACTGTTACGAAGTGGGTCGATATCGACGGAGACGGCGAGGCAGAGGAATACCAGCCGCACGTTGCGTTCATAGCGCTCAACTACGACGGCTCTGTAAAGGCTGTTGTCGGCGAGGTCGGCGAGAAGAAGGACTCCCTCGTCACCAACTATGCCGTTGACGAGCCGAGAGCTATCGGTTCGACCGTTAAGCCTATCACGACCTACGGACTTGCGCTCGAGACCGACTATATCCACTGGGGCTCGACCTTCAAGGACGAACCGTGTATGGAGGTCGAGGGCAAACCGTGGCCTTCAAACTACACGACTGACGGAAATATCTCGATCTCGCACAATTCCTACAAGGTCTACTACTTCCTCCAGCGCTCGTTCAATACCCTCCCTGCTCAGCTCTGTCAGACGCTGACACCGCAGGCGGTTTACGACTTTGCGACGGAGAAAATGGGTATGCAGCTCGATTACCCGGACGACGTAAGTATGTCGCCGCTCTCGATCGGTAACCTTCATACAGGTATAACCCTTGAGAACCTTGTAAATGCTTACCTGCCCTACGGCAATCCGGATATGGGTATGTATAACGATGCACACATCATCACCAAGATAGAGGACAGCAACCACAGAGTCATCTACCAGAACGACGGCAACCCGCGTGAGGCTGTTTCCGCGGAGACTGCATACGTCATGAACCGTTTGCTCAAGAATGTCGTTGAGGCTGGTACAGGTACCGACGCAAGGCTCCAGAACAAGGTCGTATGCGGCAAGACCGGTACCTCCGAGAACTGGTGGAACCTCACGTTCGTCGGCATGACACGCGATTTCGTAAGCGGTATCACTATCGGTTACAAGTACAACAACGAATACCTGCAGCTCCCGTATACTATCCACTCGGCGAGGATATGGTACAACGCTATCGGCGAGTACGCTGATACGCATTTCGAGAACACTCCCGCGGACTTCGAGAACGTGCCCTCTGTCATCTCGGCTGCGATGTGTGACAGTACGGGTATGATAGCCGGCTCGAACTGCCCGAGAGGCGTGACCGGCTACTGGAAGTCCACTAATGCTCCTGTCTGCGACGGCAGCCACTACGTTGCTCCTGATCCGTCCGATACACCCGAGGGCGGCGGCGAAGAAGCCGGCGGCGAAGAGCAGGGCGGCGGCGAGGAAGCCGGCGGCGGTGAAGAAGCCGGTGGCGGCGGCGAGGAAGCCGGCGGCGGTGAAGAAGCCGGTGGCGGCGGTGAAGAACCGTATGTACCGCCTGAGTACGGCGACGTCGAAGAATGGTAAGGTGAACCATGGATAACACAGTGAGGCTCTGCTGCCCGTGTCATTTCGGGCTGGAGAGCGTGCTAAAGTATGAGATAATCAAGATCGGCGGAACTGACCTGACGGTCAGCGACGGCAAGATCAGCTTCACGGGCGACGGAAATATCGTCGCCCGTGCTAATATCTGCCTGTCTACGGCGGAGCGCGTGCTGATAGAGCTCGGCGAGTTCCGTGCGGAGACCTTCGAGGAGCTGTTCCAGGGGGTAAAGGCGCTCCCGCTCGAGGAATTCATCGGCAGGGAGGATGCATTCCCGGTCAAGGGCTATTCGCTGAATTCCGCGCTGCACAGCGTTCCGGACTGCCAGTCGATCGTGAAGAAAGCGGCGGTCGAGCGTCTGAAGGAAAAGTACGGGATAAGCTGGTTCGAGGAGACCGGTGCCCCCGTGCAGATAAAGTTCAGCATACTCAAGGACGTGGCGACCGTATACCTCGACACGAGCGGGGTGGGTCTGCACAAGCGCGGCTACAGGCGCAATTCCAACGCTGCACCTATCAAGGAGACCCTCGCGGCTGGTATCATAGACCTCGCCCGCGTGCGTCCGGACACGGTCGTCTGTGACCCGTTCTGCGGGAGCGGTACGCTGCTCATCGAGGCGGCGTTCAAGGCTCTGCACATCGCGCCCGGTATCAACAGGCGGTTCGCTGCCGAAAAATGGGGCTGCATAGACGGTTCTGTGTGGCGCGAGGAGCGTACCCGCGCGATAGACAGCGTTGACCGTACAGCGAAGTTTCAGGGCATAGGCTCCGACATCGACGACGCGGCGGTGGCGCTCACCCTCGATAACGCACACAAGGCAGGGATAAAGTCCCGCATGAAGATAGAGCAGGCTGACATCGCGAGCTTTAAACAGCCTGAAAATTCGGTCGTTATCTGCAATCCGCCCTACGGCGAGAGACTCCTCGAACTGCGCGAGGCGGAGGACATCTACCGGAAAATGGGGCGCGTCCTCGGCAAGGGCGGCGGCAGGCAGAGCTACATCATCTCGCCGCACGAGCAGTTCGAGTCGTTCTTCGGTGCGAACGCGCGCAAGCGACGTAAGCTCTACAACGGCATGATAAAATGTCAGCTGTATATGTACTTTTGAATCATGAAAGTGTCGACCAAGCGGACTATACTCCATATTTTCTTCCCGAACCGCTGCCCGGTATGCGGGGAGGTCATCGGCGCACAGGACAGGTTCTGTCCGGACTGCACCGCGAAGCTCACTCCGTACTCAGGGGAGACGCTGATCGCCGGTTCTTCGGGATTTATTGCGGCTTTTGAGTACGACGGGCACGTTTCCCCGGCGGTCATGCTGCTGAAGGACGGTATCGGCGGGAACGCTGCCTACGCCCTCGGAGGAGAGCTCGCGGACAGGCTCGTAAGTGCCGGAATATCGCGCGATATCGACGTTATCGTACCTGTACCGCTGCATAAGTCAGACCGCAGGAAGCGCGGCTTCGATCAGACTGAGCTCATCGCACGCGAGGTCAGCAGGATAACGGGTATCCCGGTGATCTGCGCGGCGGAGAAGATACGTCTTACGCTGCCCCAGAAAAGGCTCGGCAGGGAAGAGCGTATGCGCAATCTCGCGGGGGCGTTCAACGTGCCTGAACCCACGCTGATACGCGGAAAACGTGTACTTCTCCTTGACGATGTATGCACCACCGGAAGCACTCTCGCGGAGCTTGCGGAAGTACTCATCAATGCCGGAGTGGCGGAGGTTTTCTGTGCCGCCTGCTGCAAGACTCCGGACAATATTGACCAAAAAACCTGAACAATGTGTTCAGGTTTTTATATTATCTTCAAATTATACACCATTTATGCAAATTAGTAGTTGTATTGATGTGATGAAAAAGTGTACAATAATATTAATAAATTTTGAACGCAACGAAAGGTGGTCACAATCATGAATCTGTTCAAAAGAATCACTGCGGGAGCGGTCCTCTCAGCAGTCGCTGTTTCGGCGGCTGGATCCGCACTTCCGCAGAATTCCTCTCAGCGGCTGCTCCTCTCAACTTCAGCTGCTTCCTCGATCAACAACCCTCTCATCTGGTCGGACGTCCCCGATAACGATGTTATCCGCGTCGGAGACACCTATTACATGGTCAGCACGACTATGTATTTCAGCCCCGGCGCTCCAATTATGAAGTCCAATGACCTCGTCACATGGGAGACCTGCGGCTACGTTTACGACCGTCTTGCAGAGGGCGACGGCGAGAACCTCAAAAACGGCAAGCACGACTATAGCAAGGGTCAGTGGGCGGCGAGCCTCCGCTACAACGAGAAGACCGGCAAGTTCTATGTCTTCTTCGGAAGCTACAGCACCGGAAAGTCGTACATCTACTCCACAGACGACATCGAGGGCGGCGAGTGGAACAAGGTCGAGCTCAACGGTATGTACCACGACGCCTCTATCCTCTTCGATGACGACGGCAGGAACTACCTCGTTTCCGGCTCCGGCGGAACGTGCAGCATCAAGGAGTTCAACTCTGATATGACAGGCTGGCAGTCGGGCGGTCTCGACAAGCAGCTCTTCAAGACTAATTTCGACAACCTCGCGGGCGAAGGCTGGCATATCCAGAAGATAAACGGCTATTACTACATTTTCGGTATCGCGTGGCCATCGGGTCACGGACGTCTCGAGTTCGTATACCGCTCAAAGAGCCTCACGGGCAGCTGGGAGAGCAAGACTATCCTTGATTCCGGTGTAGGTACATACGGAAGCGGTACTGCTCAGGGCGGTATCGTTGAAACTCCCGACGGACAGTGGTACGGTATGCTCTTCCAGGATCACGGCGCAGTAGGACGTATCCCTTCGCTCGTTCCCGTAACATGGCAGGACGACTGGCCGATGATGGGCGTTAACGGAAAGACTCCCGTTACTCTGAACATCAGCCCCTCCGGTACTACTGATCTCGCAGGCGACGACAGCTTCGACTATTCGTCCGATGACCTCGCCCTTGAGTGGCAGTGGAACCACAATCCCGACAACAGCGCATGGTCTGTTACTGAGCGCGACGGCTGGCTCAGACTCAAGAACAAGAACATCGCCACGAATCTCCTCAACGCGAGAAATACTCTCACCATGCGTACAGAGGGTCCGGCGTGCAGCAGCTATATTAAGCTCGACACCTCCAACATGAAGGCGGGCGACTATGCAGGTCTCTCGGCATTCCAGTTCAAGTACGGCTGTATCGGCGTCTACGTCACTGACAGCGGCGCAAAGAAGATCTATATGTCCACCAACGGCGGCGACGAGATCGCGAGCAGCTCCAACAAGATCGAGGCTGAGCAGAACATGACCGGCGACGAGATCTACCTCAAGGTGGATTTCAAGTTCAATACTGTCGGCTCCGACATGAGCTCCTCCAACAACATCGACAAGGCTAACTTCTACTATTCATACGACGGCGACAGCTGGACAAAGCTCGGAACCGAGCTCAGTATGTCGTATGACCTCAAGCTCTTCACGGGCTACCGCAGCGGTATCTACAGCTATCCTACGAAGTCCACCGGCGGCTATGCTGACATCGACTTCTTTGAGTACGAGCGTCAGGCATGGAACGGTGCGAACGGCTCCAAGATACTCAGCGGCTCTCCTGCTTCGAGCGGTCCTGACGAGAACGGCTACTACTTCCGCAACACCTTCGAGAGTTCTTCTGAGGGCTGGACGGGACGCGGTGCGGCTGAGGTCGCTACGAGCAGCTCCAAGTCCTACGAGGGCAGCAAGTCCATGTACGTCACCGGCAGAACCGCTTCGTGGAACGGCGTCACACGCACGCTCGGCTCCAAGTTCAAGGCAGGCGAGAGCTACAGCTTCAGCACCAACGTAATGTATGATTCCGGAAACGCTACTGAGCTCTTCCACCTCACACTCCAG
>JAEELF010000055.1 GCA_016288815.1 Ruminococcus sp. | reverse complement strand
TTCTCTTGACAAATACAATGGAATATGCTCTACTATGTATAGAAAAGAATAGCGCATAGGCGCTTTAAAAAACGGTGATATAAAAAACGCTTAAAATTGCGGAAAAATGAATGTCATCAATTTTGTTATACCCAGACAGCGGCACGGTGTCCGTGCAGCCGATTACGCGCCTCACTTTTTAGTGGGGCGCAAATTGTTTTCCGCGTTCCATATTGTATCTAAATCGTTCCATATACATAGCTCCCCCGCGGGCAAGTCGCGCTCTGCATTTGTAGGGCGCGATTTTGTTTCCCGCGAATGATAAACTTACCGAACGCATTGTGAGGGACGCCGCCTTCGGCGTCCCACATTTCATTTTTCACGCCCTTGACAACTCACACGCAATGATATATAATAAGTAAGTATGAACACCCGCATACCCCCGAAAGGAGAAAAAATGATAAAGAAGCTATTTGTGACCTGTGCCGCTGTTCTGACGGCAGCAGCAGGTCTTTTCTCGGCAACGCTCACCGCGAGCGCCCTCACTGTAGAGGAAGTCGCCGAGGAAGCGCGTAAATACGGCTATCCCGAGGACACTGTCCAGTACGCTCTCAACGAATACTATTCCGACCCCGATCTCCAGAACGAGGAGAATCTCCAGCAGGCAATGGAAGCGATACACGGCGGCGCCTACAGCTACCTCACCACCGCTCCCCAGCAGACCATCGTTACCACGACAACGACCACGACCATAGCTCCCGCTGCACCCGGCGAGACTACAGCCCAGTCCGCACCCGTGACCTCGACACCCGCCCAGTCTGACGGGATAACACTCACAGCCGCAGACGGAACCACCTTCACAAGGATCTCGGTCTCCGCATTCATCGCAATGAGCTACGAGGAGAAAATGGCATATATAGCGTCATTCCCGCCTGTACAGCAGCAGGCTATCCTCGACAACCTCACTCCCGAAGAGCACCGCAGCATACTCAAGCAGCTCCCGACCGAAAAAAAAGCAGAGGTCGTAGACAATATGTCCCAGTTTGCCAACACAATGGGACTTGAAATGACAGTTGACGAGATGACCGACGACGAAATGCAGTTCTCGATACACAATACCGACGGCGAGCTCGTCGGCGTTTCGAGCATGGGCGTAATCGTCGAGGACACCGGCTATGACAGACGCGGTATCGTCGCAGCGGCGTGCGGACTTTTCCTCATCGCCTTTGCAGGTATCGCCTTTGTAGTACACAAGTGCTTCCGCAGGCCGTCAGCAGGAGAGAGCGATGAAAGATAAGAAGAGCAGCGCAATGCTGCACGTCCTGACGCCGTTCATCGTGACACTTCTCGTGGTCGGAGCGGCAGTAATAGCGATGATAACCCCCTCTGATAAGCTCAAGGTCTACTTCAACCTCGCATTTATGGACGAACTGAAGACCGACCCCAGCACTGCCGGTTCCGGGCTTGTCATCCGCCAGAACGAGATAATCGAGGATTATTCCGGCGAGACCAGCGACACCGGCGAGGTCATTCGTCCGAAGTTTGGCGAGATGTACGCCCACCTTTCGGGCAGCTCACTCAGCCTGACAGTACCTGTATACTGGGGCACCAACTCCGAACTCCTCGAAATGGGAGCCTGCCAGTCCGGCGGCTCGAAGCTCCCCGGCGAGGGCGGCAACACGGTCATCAGTGCCCATGAGGACACCTATTTCTCAGAGCTTTCTTCCGTAAAACCCGGCGACACGATAACGATAAACACCAATTACGGCGAGTTCGTCTACACCGTTTCGGAGACTATCAGCTTCGTCCGCACAGAGAAGAAATACCTCCAGCCGACAGAAGACTCCCGACTTACTCTTTACACCTGCAAGAAAGACGTCTTCAGCTCGTCTGACGAGAGGATAGGCGTCGTCTGCACTCTCACTGAAGCGAAGTTCTACACAGGAGGTGAGCAGTGATGAAGAAAAAGAGTACCTACATCATATCGGTCATCTTATCGGTATTCCTCGTGTTCGGATTGCTCGGCTCCGCAGCAGCAGTCCTTGCGTACAGCTTTGTCGACGCCGATCACTGCATCTCGCTCGCCAAGGAGAACTCCGTCCCCTCGAAGATACAGAGCGAGCTCAGCCGCCACTACTCCGAAAAGTACAATTCATCGGGCATTCCTGCGAACGTCTATATGGACGCCTTCGACGAGAGCTACCTCACCGACGTCATGGAGGTCTATGTCCATTCCGGCTTCGACGCACTTGAGAACGACGGCACATTCGTTGCTGCAATGCCGAAGAATCAGGCGCTCGAGGACTCGATAGACAAATTTTTCAACGACTACGCTGACGAGATCGGCTACGAAAAGGACGCAGCCTTCGAGAAAAAGCTCGACGAAACAAAGTCCAATGCCTACGGAATCATCGGAAGCTACAGCGACGTCTATAAATTCTCCGCGATGAGTTCACACGGCGTCCTCGCGAAGCTCTCGAAGCTCTACCGCCATAAAGCCCTGCTGATGACTGACGCCCTCGGCTTCACCGCAATAATCCTGCTGCTTCTCATGCTGGTAAATATCCGCGAGCGCCGTACAGTGCTTTACTGGACCGGCATCTGCTCTGTCATTGCAGGCGTCCTCGGGCTCATACCCTGCATCTGGCTCACCGCAACGAAGTACTACAACTCCTTCACGATAAAGCAGCCGCAGGTCTTTACAGCCTTCACCGGGATGATGTACAGGCTGACCGCACTGATGACCGTTCTGCTCGCAGTACTCACGTTCGTGGGTATCGTGCTCATCATCCTCTACGTCCTCACCCGTGACAAGGAGGAAAAACCTCAGCAGCCAGCCCCGGTAATTTCAGAAAATCATTGACTTTCCGGAGCAGTGATGATATAATGTGATTGTCCGGCAATAAACGGAAAATACAACATTTTAAGGAGGCAAAAACATGACATCTATCAACAAATATGTAGCTGAGTTCATCGGCACCTTCGTGCTGGTATTCCTCGGCTGCGGAACAGCAATGCTCGTAGGCTGCGACGCTGTAAACGGCGGAGGCTATATTCTCACGGCGCTCGCATTCGGTCTCGTTATCGTGGGAATGGCTTACTGTGTCGGAAATATCTCGGGCTGCCATATCAACCCCGCGGTATCGCTCGGAGTTCTTATCAGCGGCGGAATGAAGGCAGTTGACTTCGTCGGCTACATTATCGCACAGTGCGCAGGCGCGATCGCAGGCTCAGCTGTACTCAAGGGCATTTTCGACCTCGGCAGCGTAGAAGACAAGACCGGCGGCTACGGCGCTAACGGACTTGCAGGAGTAAACGGCAGCGCAGCAGCAGGACTTATCGTTGAGGTGATACTCACATTCATCTTCGTACTGACTATCCTCGGCGTGACTTCCAAGAAGTTCAAGCACGGCTCGTTCGGCGGACTCATCATCGGTCTCACGCTCACACTCGTACACATCTTCGGTATCGGACTCACAGGCACTTCCGTAAATCCCGCAAGGAGCTTCGGACCCGCACTCTTCGCTGGCGGCGACGCACTCTCTGACCTGTGGGTGTTCATCGTAGGACCTTTCCTCGGAGCAATTCTTGCAGCTATCATCTATAAGTTCCTCGAATCATCTGTACCTGCCCCCAAGGAGACAGTTCCCGTAAAGGCAGCCCCTAAGAAGAAAACGACGAAATAACAGTGTTTGCGCTCTGCAGGAAGCAGGGCGCAAATTTTTTTGGGATTTTTCAAAAAAATGCTTGACAAGCAAAGTTTTTAGTGATATAATATATAACGTTGATTGCGGTATACAATGTCTGGGTGTGGCGCAGTTGGTAGCGCGCTACCTTGGGGTGGTAGAGGCCGTGGGTTCAAGTCCCGTCACTCAGACCATTAAGCAGTCAGCTTACCCCAAAGATTCCGGTACAGAAAAGTACCGGAGTTTTTTATTATCTGTTGCTTTTTTTCTGAAGATGTGGTATAATAGCTTTACAACTACACACAGGAGGCATAAAAAATGCTTGATCTCGGATCCGCAAAGAAAATACTCGTCCAGTACGATCAGGAGCACCTGCTCAGATATTACGACGAGCTCACAGAGACTGAACAGAAAGACCTTCTCTCCCAGATAGATCTCATCGACTTCTCCGTCCTTGACAACCTCAAGGCAGAGAACCGCTTCACAGCACAGCGCGGCGAATTCGCTCCCCTCGGAGCCGTCACCATCGCCGACATCTCCGCCAACAAGGACGAATACCGTAGGATAGGCACAGAAGCGATAAAGGCAGGCAAGGTAGGAGCAGTTCTCCTCGCCGGCGGACAGGGCACCCGCCTTGGCTTCGACAAGCCCAAGGGAATGTACAACGTCGGCGTCACGCACGACCTTTTTATCTTCGAGTGCCTCATCAACAACCTCATGAAGGTGGTAAAGGATGTCGGCGCATGGGTTCCGCTCTATATAATGACCAGCGAGAAGAACAACGACGACACAATCGGCTTCTTCAAGGAGAAGAACTTCTTCGGCTACGACCCGTCCTATGTTAAATTCTTCATTCAGGACATGGCTCCCTCAGTTGACTTCACCGGCAAGGTGTACATGGAGAGCAAATCGCGTATTTCCATTTCTCCGAACGGCAACGGCGGCTGGTTCTCGTCGCTCGCGAGGGCCGGGCTCCTCGACGACGTCAAGTCCCGCGGCGTGGAGTGGCTGAACATCTTCGCAGTAGACAACGTCCTCCAGCAGATAGCTGACCCGCTCTTCGTGGGCGCAGTGCTGAAGTCCGGTCTCCAGTCGGGAAGCAAAGTCGTTGCGAAGGCTGACCCCGAGGAAAGAGTAGGCGTGCTCTGCCTCGAAGACGGCAAGCCCTCTATCGTTGAATACTACGAGATGACCGATGAAATGCGCACCCTTGTTGATGAAAACGGCGAGCTCTCCTATAAATACGGCGTTATCCTCAATTATCTCTTCAACACCGCAAAGCTCGAATCCATGCTTAACGACAAGCTCCCCGTCCACATCGTTGACAAGAAGATACCCTACATGGACGAGAACGGAAACAACGTCAAGCCTGACTCTCCGAACGGACACAAGTTCGAGCTCCTTGTCCTTGACATGATCCATATGCAGGACAGCTGCCTCTCATACGAAGTCGTAAGAAACAAGGAATTTGCCCCAATAAAGAACCCCACAGGCGTGGATTCGGTAGAATCCGCCCGTGCACTCCTCGAGGAGAACGGCGTAAAACTCTGATAGCAAAAGGCACTTTTGAAAGCAAAAGTGCCTTTGATTTGTATACAGACAACAGGAGGATAAATGAGACCCTTACTCAAATATCTCAGGAACTACAAAAAAGAGCTGATCTTCGGACCGTTTTTCAAGCTGCTCGAAGCGATATTCGAGCTGATCGTGCCGATGGTCATGGCAAAGATAATCGATAACGGCATCGCCAACCGGGACAGCTCATATATAATCACTCACAGCCTCTTGATAGTGCTGCTCGGCGTCTGCGGACTTGCTTTCGCTCTGACCTGTCAGTACCTTGCAGCGCGCTGTGCCTACGGCTTCGGAACTGAGCTCCGTGCCGCACTTTATGAGCACATCAGCTCCCTTTCGTACACCGGTATCGACCGTATCGGAACAGGCTCCCTCGTAAACCGCCTGACCAACGACACGAACACCGTCCAGAGCGGCGTGAATATGTTCATACGTCTCGCAGTACGCGCCCCGTTCCTGATAATCGGAGCAGCGGTCATGGCAGTCATGATAGACCTTCGCCTGTCACTGATATTCTTCGTAGTCGCACCGCTCATCTCAGTGGTCATCTTCATCATAATGCGCCGGACTATACCAATGTACAAGCGCACACAGCATAAGCTCGACCGCGCCTCCATGCTGACCCGCGAGAACCTCGAGGGCACGAGGGTTATCCGCGCATTTTCGCGTCAGCAGGAGGAGATAGACGAGTTCCGCGAAGCAGTGGACGACATCGCTGCGAGCTCGATAGCCGTCGGAAAGCTCTCCGCGATACTCAACCCCGTTGCTTTCATGGTGATGAACCTCGGTATCGTCGCAATACTCTGGTTCGGCGGCGGACGCATAAACACAGGGAGTCTCACGCAGGGCGAGCTCACTGCATTCACGAACTACATGACCCAGATACTCCTTGCGCTGGTCGTCCTCGCGAACCTCATCGTAATATTCACGAAAGCCTTCGCAGCCGCCTCCCGTGTAAGCGAGGTTTTTGCGCTCTTACCGGAGGAAAACGGCACTGCCCGCCCCGACTTCACCGCCGAAAACATCATTGAATTCCGCGACGTATCTTTCACCTACGCCGGCGCCGGCGACGGTTCCATCAAAAACATCACATTCACGCTCCGCCTCGGACAGACTCTCGGCATCATCGGCGGAACAGGCAGCGGAAAATCCACTCTTGCGAGCCTTATCCCGTGTTACTACCGCCCTACAGAAGGCGAAGTTCTCGTCTCCGGAACGAACGTCACCGCCTTTGATCTCGACTACCTCCGCCGAAATATCGGCTATGTACCGCAGAAAGCTGTGCTGTTCTCAGGTACAGTCAGGGAAAATATGCGCTGGCGCAAGTCAGACGCCACAGACGCCGAGATCATATCAGCGCTGAAGACCGCGCAGGCATGGGAATTCGTCAGCCGAATGCCGGACGGACTTGACACCGTAGTCTCGCAGGGCGGACGCAACCTATCTGGCGGACAGAAGCAGCGCATCTCAATCGCACGCGCTCTCGTCGGAGCACCAAAAATACTCATACTCGACGACTCCACCAGTGCCCTCGATTACGCAACAGACCTCGCCCTGCGAAAGGCGCTGAGGTCAGATCTGCCCGATACTACGGTCGTTATGATATCTCAGCGCACGACCTCACTGCGGGATGCGGACAAGATAATCGTCATGGACGACGGCGAGGCAGCCGGTATCGGGACACACGCCGAGCTCGTCGAGAATTGCCCGATCTACCACGAGATTTACCAGTCTCAGATGAACGAAAGGGAGGGCGGCAGCAATGAATAAAACGCTCAGACGGGTCTTCTCCTATGCCCGCCCGTACCTCATTTTCTTCGTATTTACGGTAGTTTTCGCGGCTGCCGGAGTGGCACTGTCGCTCGCAGTCCCGATATTCATCGGCGAGACAGTGGACTGCTGTCTCGGCAGGGGAGAGGTCGATTTTGCCCGGCTTAAAAAGACCGTCATGACCCTCTCCGCGATAGTCTGCGCGAGTACGCTTTTCCAGTGGCTTATGAGCCTATGTACCAATAAACTGAGCTTTATGACCGTCCGTGACCTCCGTGCCGACGTCTTCAACAAGCTCGAGCGACTCCCGCTCAGCTACATCGACCGACGCACAAAGGGTGAGCTGACCAGCCGCGTCATAAATGACATCGAGATAGTCTCAGACGGCTTATTACAGGGATTTACGCAGTTTTTCAGCGGTATCATCACGATAGTCGGCACCCTCGTTTTCATGATGACGATCAACGTAAAAATAGCGCTTGTTGTTGTCCTGATGACTCCGCTATCGTTCGTCGCGGCATCGCGTATTACCAAAGCCACCCACAATTACTACATGAAGCAGTCAGCACTGCGCGGTGACATGGTCGGCATCGCCGAGGAAATGGCGGGAAACCAGAAGCTTGTCAAGGCTTTCGTCTACGGCGACCGTGCGCAGGAGCGCTTTGCGGCTATCAACGCAGAATACGGAAAAATCGGTGCAAAAGCCACTTTTTTCAGCTCCATGACCAACCCCACGACCCGTTTCGTGAACGGTCTTATCTACGCGGCAGTCGGACTTCTCGGAGCGCTCGGAGCGGTCGGATATTCGACATTTGTCGGGGTTATGTCTGTCGGCAGACTGTCGAGCTTTCTCGCCTACGCGAACCAGTACACCAAGCCCTTCAATGAGATATCCGGAGTGTTCGCAGAGCTTCAAAACGCCGTAGCTTCAGCACAAAGAGTGTTTGACCTGCTCGACGAAGAGGAGATCCCGGACGACTCTGGCAAGGACCAGCTCACGGACTGCAACGGCGAGCTCAGCTTCAGGAACGTGAACTTCTCATACGATCCGAAGATCAGGCTTATTCAGGACTTCTCTCTTGACGTCAGACCTGGCGAGCGCGTTGCTATAGTAGGACCCACAGGCTGCGGAAAATCGACTATTATCAATCTTTTGCTTCGATTTTACGACATCGACAGCGGTACGATCATGGTCTCCGGCAGGGACATCAGCACCGTCACCCGAGACAGCCTTCGCAGCACATTCGGCATGGTTTTGCAGGAAACATGGGTATTTACAGGAACTGTAGCGGAAAATATCGCATACGGAGCCCCTGGCGCCACCCGCGAGCAGATCATCGCGGCAGCAAAGGCAGTCCATGCGCACGGCTTCATCAAAAGGCTCGCAAATGGCTATGATTCGGTCGTCAGCGAGGACAGCGGTCTTTCGCAGGGACAGAAGCAGCTCATCTGCATAGCACGAATTATGCTCATGGATCCGCCGATCCTGATACTTGATGAGGCGACAAGTTCCATCGACCTTCGCACCGAACAGCGCGTACAACAGGCATTTTCGCGGCTTTTAGAGGGTCGGACGAGCTTTATTATCGCGCACAGACTCTCTACTATCAAGAATTGTGACACGATCCTCGTCATGAGGCGCGGAAACATCGTAGAACAGGGAAATCACGCTGATCTTATGGCTCGTGGCGGTTTCTATGCGGAATTGTACAACAGTCAGTTCGCGACATGACCTAAAAAGCTTCTTCATATAGTTTTCACTTGTTTAACACGAATCTATCACGCATAATTTTTAGAATTTCTGTATAAAAGTGTCTGAAAGGGTGGTTTTAATGCAAAATAATGCCAATTCTATTTGCATATCTGCACTCCTGGCACCAGGCTATCTATATTCGGAGTTTTAAAATAGTTAGTTCATGATTTAAACCAAAACAGTCCCAGGTCTGAACCCGGGATTGTTTATTTCTATTTGAATTTTCTGATGTACATTATTTCCCTGATAGTCTTTCCGCCGATAATGTTATCAAGGTATTCATCTGTAGGTATAAAACCGTTTTTTTCATAGAATCGTCTTGCTCTCCGGTTTTCGTCCAGTACCCAAAGCAACACATGATTGAATCCAAGCATACTCAGTTCTCTCATACAGGCTTCGAGTAAGCATCTTCCGCAGCCTTTCCCGATATACTCGGGCAGAAAGTAAATCGAGACTATCTCGCCGTAATCGGTGTATTTTTCCCATCTTGACCGGCAAAATCCCGCCGTTGCTATGATCTTTCCGTTTTCGGTCATGACGAGATTTTTCATTCCGTTTTTCTGGATCCTTTCAGCCCAGCGTCCAGATGGTATACTGTCAAGATACTCCTGCGGGATCATTCCTCTGTAGGTGTATTTCCAGCTGTTTTCATAAATGCTGCTAATCTCAAATAAATCGTCGTTTTCATTGAGGTACCTTATCTCCATTTTTTTATATCTCCGTGTGAATAGTTATCGAATGGTTCTTTTTGCCCTGCCATGTATCGAGCTCCGCGAGCCGCTTGTCGATACCGCCGAGGACGGACTTTTTGTCCGCGCTCCACATCGGTGCGATGAGCTTCGACTTGTCGCCATCGCCGGTAATTCGCTCGATGACGGTGTCCGGCGGGAGCAGCTCGAGCTGTCTGACGATGACGTCGATGTACTCGTCACGCGTGAGCATTGTGACCTCGCCGCGTTCGTACATCTCCGCGAGCCTTGTCCCGCGGATAACGTGCAGCATTTGCAGCTTTATGGCGTCCGGACACATATTTGCAGCCTGTTTCACAGTCTCGCTCATCATCTCATCGGTCTCGCCGGGGAGCCCGTTTATTATGTGCAGGCAGACACGGATACCGTGGCTTTTCAGCTTATTATAGCCGTTTACGAACTCTGCGTGGCTGTAACCGCGGTTTATCAGCGCGAGGGTGCTGTCGTGGACGGTCTGCATCCCAAGCTCGACGGTTAGGTAGGTCCGTTTGTTAATTTCGGTAAGGACGTCGAGGACGTCGTCAGGGAGACAGTCGGCGCGGGTGCCTACTGAGAGACCCTTGATGTTCGGGAAGGAGAGGGCTTCATTGTATAATGTGCGCAGATGCTCAGCGGGAGCGTAGGTGTTGGTATTTGCCTGAAAATAGGCGACAAGGGGAGCGTCTACGCCAAATTTGCGGGAGATGCGGTCGGCTTCGAGGGAGAGCTGCTGGGTGACGGTCAGTCCGGGGGACGTGAAGTAGCCGCTGCCGCCGTCGCAGAAGATACAGCCGCCTGTTCCGCGGGTGCCGTCGATGTTGGGGCAGGTGAAGCCGCACTCGAGGACTGCCTTGCGGAGCTTGCACCCGAAGCGGGTATGATAGTAGTGATCCATCGTAAAATAGCGCTTATTGTCGTGCGAATTGATGAACGGGCTCTTCATGGGGTCACCTCCGATGTACTGATTGTAGCATAACAACGGTTTTTTGTCAAATCTGTGTTAAATATCGCAATATATGGTCGGCTCGCTATTGACAATCTTGTTAAAAAAGTATAAAATATAGTAGTAAGCGCATTCTGTGCGTGGGTTTTATTCTGCGTATTTGTATGATGTGCACAATATATAGTGATGAAAAGCGCTAAAATACACAATTTTGAGATTTGCACAAAAAGTACTTTGACAAATACGTCTTTTTGTGTTATAATATATTAAGATTATTATGATTTTTTGTAGAATCCGGTGCCGTTCAGCTGCAAAACTGCTCTGGCTTGTGGATATCGGAAAGGAAAGACAATGGCAAAAATAATCGCGGTCACTTCAGGAAAAGGCGGTACAGGCAAGTCAACTGTCTGCGCCGGTATCGGCTACACCCTCGCTAAGCAGGGTCACAGAACGCTCATCATCGAGCTTGACTTCGGCCTCAGATGTCTCGACATCATGTTCGGCATGGAGAACAACATCAAGCACGATCTCGGTGAGGTCCTCAACGGAAAGAAGACAGCTCTTGAGGCGATCGCTCAAGTCCCTATGGCAAGCAACCTCAGTCTGCTCTGCGCTCCTAAGACCCTTACAAGCGTTACGGCTGAGCAGATCTCTGAGATATGCCGCTCTATAAAGAAGTACTTCGAGTACATAATCATCGACACGGGCGCCGGTATCAATTCCCATGTATTTGATATCGTTGAACAGGCTAACCTCATCCTCGTTCTTTCTACTCCGGATCCTGTCTGCATCAGAGACGCCAGCCTCATGTCCGATGAGTTCTACAACAGAGGCAACAAGAGCCAGCGTCTTATTATCAATAAGGTAAGCAAGAAGGTAGTCGGCGACGCTCTCGTTTCCAACCTCGATGAGATCATCGACAAGGTCGGCGTTCAGCTCATCGGTGTTATCCCGGACGACTTCAAGATGACTGTTGCTACCGGTAAGGGCAACCCCATTCCTACTGATTCAGAGGCTCTCAGAGCTTTTGATGCTATCGCCAAGAGACTCGGCGGGGAGTTCGTTCCGCTCACAGTTAAAACTTCGTGATCCTACACATTTAATTATATAAAACTAATTATATAAAACGGAGGGAGATCAGATATGAAGATCGCGATCATAGCACATGACGCAAAAAAAGAGCTCATGGTGCAGTTCTGCAGCGCTTATTGCGGCATTCTTTCCAAGCATACTCTCATTGCAACTAATACTACAGGTAAGCAGGTCAGTGAGGCTACAGGTCTTCCGATAAAGAGATACCTGAGCGGTCAGGGCGGAGCTGAGCAGATACTTGCGCTCCTCTCATGCAACGAGGTCGATGTCCTGCTGTTCTTCAGAGACCCGATCAATCCTAAAGCTTCGGACGTTCACGGTATGAACCTCCTCAGACTCTGCGACGTTCATAACGTTCCCGTTGCTACAAATATTGCTACCGCAGAGGCTCTCATACTTGCCCTCGAAAGAGGAGATCTCGACTGGCGCGAGGTCGGCTCACCGAGCATCTGATGATCAATTGTCCCTTTTCAGGGACAATTTTCATGTATATCGAGCAAACACTTACAGGAAGGCTGAATTTTATGGCAATTAATGTTAAACGCCCCAACGGCACGGAGGACGTTCTGCCGAAAGACGTTCACAAATGGCACACCGTCGAGAAGATAGCCCGCGAAACTGCGGAATGCTACGGCTTCTCCGAGATAAGAGTCCCAACTTTTGAGGATACAGACCTTTTCCTTCGCTCTGTCGGCGAGACGACGGACGTCGTGCAGAAGGAAATGTATACTGTTATGGCTAAGGAGACGAAGTTCACGCTGCGTCCTGAGGGCACTGCCGGTACGATACGCGCAATGCTCCAGAACGGACTGCTCAACGAGGCTCTCCCGCAGAGAGTTTACTATATCCTCTCGTGCTTCAGGCACGAAAGACCGCAGGCGGGCCGTCTGCGTGAGTTCCATCAGTTCGGTCTTGAAATGGCGGGAAGTGAGTCTCCGACGGCTGACGCAGAGGTCATATCCCTCGCGAAAACGCTGCTTGACAGGCTCGAGCTCAAAAACATCGAGCTGAATATAAACTCTATCGGCTGCCCGACCTGCCGAGCTAAGTACTACGAAGCGCTCAGGGCGTACTTCGAGCCGCATAAGGAAGAGCTCTGCGACACATGCCGAGAGAGACTTGTCAAGAATCCCATGCGCATTCTTGACTGCAAGAGCCCTATCTGCGGCGAGATCGGCAAGGATGCTCCCATGATACTCGATTACCTCTGCGAGGAGTGCAGCGACCACTTCGAGAAGGTCAAGAAGTACCTCACGAACCTCGGTATCGAATATAAGGTAAATCCGAAGATTGTGCGCGGACTCGATTACTATACCAAGACTGTGTTCGAGTTCATCACTACCGAGATAGGTGCGCAGGGAACTGTCTGTGCGGGAGGACGCTACGATGGGCTCATTGAGCAGCTCGGCGGTCACCCCACTCCGGCACTTGGCTTTGCGACAGGCATTGAGAGGCTTCTCCTCGTTATGGACAAGCAGGGGTGCGATTTCCTCACGCCCAAGACCTGTGACCTCTACTTCGCGACTATGGGCGACGCTGCCCTCGAAAAGGCTATGGAGCTCACCCGTGAGCTGCGAGAGCTCGGCTACAGGGCTGAGTTCGACCTCATGAACAGAGGTCTGAAAGCACAGATGAAGTACGCTAACAAGATCGGGGCTGCTTTCACTGTGGTTATCGGCGACAATGAGCTCGCCGAAGGCAAGGCTATGCTGAAAAATATGGACAGCGGCGAGGACGTTCCTGTGCCGCTCAATGACAAGTTCACTGCGAACTTCGATTCCGTATTTATTGATAGAATGATGGCGAGCTTCGACACCGGCGATATGCCGCTGCCGATGTTCCAGACGAATGGGGAGAATAACTGATATGGCAGATAGTATGAAGGGTCTCAGACGCACGCATTACTGCGGCGAAGTCACTGAGATCGGGCAGGAAGTCGTTGTAGGCGGCTTCGTTGACAGGATTAGAGACAAGGGCGGCGTTATCTTCATCGTCCTTCGCGACAGGACGGGCGTTGTTCAGCTCCTTTTCAATGACGAGACAGACCGCGACCTCTTCGAGAAGGCGGCTTCGTGCAGGAGCGAGTACGTCCTCATGGCTAAGGGCATGGTACGCGAGCGCGAGAGCAAGAACGACAAGCTGAAAACGGGTCACGTCGAGATATTCGTTTCTGACCTCCGTATCCTTGCCAAGGCTCAGACTACTCCGTTCGAGATCGTGAGCGAATCGAACGTAAACGAGGAGCTTCGTCTCAAGTACCGCTACCTCGACCTCCGCCGAGCTCCGCTCCAGCAGAATATCATCATGCGCCACGAGATCGCCCGCGTTACACGCGAGTACTTCTACGAGAACGGTTTCCTCGAGATCGAGACTCCTATGATGATGAAGTCAACCCCCGAGGGAGCGCGCGATTACCTCGTGCCGTCGAGAGTTCATCAAGGTAAGTTCTACGCACTCCCGCAGTCCCCTCAGATCTACAAGCAGCTCCTCATGATAGCAGGCTACGACCGCTACATTCAGCTCGCTCGCTGCTTCCGCGACGAGGATCTCCGCGCTGACCGCCAGCCGGAGTTCACGCAGATAGACCTTGAGATGTCCTTTGTGGATTCTGAGGATATCCAGTCCTGCGTTGAGGGCTTCGTTCAGAGAGTTTTCAAGGAAGTGATGGGCGTGGACGTGCCTGTTCCGCTCACGAGACTGACCTTCGCTGAGGCTATGAGCCGTTACGGCTCGGACAAGCCTGATACACGATTCGGATTCGAGATACAGGACATCACTGATGTCGTTAAGGACATCGATTTCGTTGTATTCAAGAGCGCCATTGAGGACGGCGGGTCTGTCCGCGCGATAAACGTCAAGAACGGCGCAGCTACATACACACGCAAGGAGATAGACAAGCTTGTTGACCACGCTAAGGGTATCGGCGCGAAGGGTCTGGCGTATATCCGATGGGCGGACGAGCCGAACTGCTCGTTCAAGAAGTTCCTCGCTGACGGCGATCTCGAGAAGATATGCACTGCTGTGGACGCTCATGAGGGAGACCTTGTGCTCATCTGTGCGGACAGGACCAAGACTGTTCTCGCTACGCTCGGTGCACTGCGTCTTATCGCGGGCAAGCGCCTCGGCGTGATACCCGAGGATAAGTACAACTTCCTCTGGATAACCGAAATGCCGTTCTTTGAGTTCGATGAGGACAACAATACATGGGTTGCAGCTCATCACCCATTCACGATGCCGATGGAGGAGTGCCTCGGGTACCTCGACACTGATCCGGCAAATGTCCGCGCAAAGGCGTGGGATCTCGTGCTCAACGGCACTGAGCTGTCGAGCGGCTCCATGCGTATCACTGACTTTGAGCTCCAGCAGAAGATGTTCGAGGCGCTGGGTATGTCCGATGAGGAGATACAGGCGAAGTTCGGCTTCCTCGTAGACGCCTACCGCTACGGCGCACCGCCGCACGGTGGTATGGGTATCGGTCTCGACCGTCTCGCAATGATAATGTGCAAGGCTGACAGCCTGCGCGACGTAACTGCCTTCCCGAAGGTGCAGAACGCGAGCGAGCTTATGTCTGAATGTCCGTCCACAGTTGACGACGAGAGCCTTGCTGTACTGGGTATCGGCGTTATAAATAAGGAAGATGAGTAACCGGTTTTACGCTGTCTGCGGTATAGTGGAGATAGACGGGAAGATACTTTTCGTCCGTCACACATACGGCACGGCAAAGGAAAAGATACTGCTGCCGGGCGGCTACGTCAAGGAGGGCGAGCTCCCGTCGCAGGCGTGCGAGCGCGAGTTCTTCGAGGAGACGAGCATAAAGACGCACGCAAGATCGGTCTTCGCAGCGCAGTTCATGACGGATCAGTGGTGTATCGTCTTCATTATGGATTTTATCTCCGGGGAGCCTGTTTCGGACGGCTATGAGAACAGCGAGGTGCTGCTCCTGACGCCCGAGGAGGCTGTCGAAAGACAAGATATCACTAATATGAGCCGGCATATCCTGCGCGCGTATATCGCTAAAAAGGATAATCAGCTCGAAAAAGGCGACTACATCGCCGATGCGAACAACACTGACCCCCGCGAGATCTATGGCACAGGTCCGTTCAGAGATTAAAAAATTTCGTTTTAATGCTTGACATTTTATCGGAAATATGGTAATATAGTTAAGTGAACTGATACACGACTATGGGAGCTGTCTGTAGGATAGCTCCCATTGCGTTTATTTGCAGAATTTATGAATGACGGTCATTTTTATCGTGAAACTATTGACAATCACGGTAATATGTGATACAATTAGGATATAAAATGACTAACAGTCATTTTAGGGAGGGATATTATGGCATCTGAGGCAGTTAAGAAGATCCTCGCTGCCGAGACCGAGTCAGACAGACTCATGGCTCAGGCAAGACAGCGCAGGGACGATATCGTTTCCGAGGCTACCGGAAGCTCGTCGCTCGCCATTCAGAAAAAGATCACCGAAGCCACTGCCGCTGCCGGCAAGATTCGAGCCGGGTACACTGCCAAGGCTAAGGATTACGCTGACGAAGCTGAGGAGAAATGCTCTCATCAGCTCGCTGAGATACAGCGTATGGCAGAGAAAAACATGGACAGCGCCGCTGACGCGATCATCAGTGAATTCTTTTAAGGAGCGTGATGTAATATATGGCGAAGCTCAGAATGAAAAAGATCGAGCTCATCGCTCTGCTCACTGACAGCAAAAAGATCATCGAGCTCCTGCAGCGCCGGGGCGTGGTCGAGCTCAGCAGTATCAACGATGAGGAGCTGACTGAGACCAATGTTTCGGCGGTCGTCGGTGAGTTCGAGAAGTTCCGCAGCACTGTCGCGCAGGCTCTTGAGGTTCTCGATAAGTACGCGCCCGAAAAGGCGTCCATTACGGATATGTTCGGCGGACGGACTGAGGTCGAGAAGCATGAGTTCGGCAGAGAGGCGATGAACCTCGAAAAGATCATGGACACTGCCGGTGAGATAATCCGGAGCAGCCGAAATATAGCCGATTCCGAGCAGACTATCTCGCAGCTCGCGGTAAAGTGCGACACGCTGAGCCAGTGGACGGCGCTCGATGTTCCGTTCGACTTCAAGGGTACTGCGACGACCGCTGCTTTCATCGGTACGCTGCCGTATCAGGCGGATACCGCGGCTGTCGAAGAAATGCTTCCCGAAGGAAGCTGTGCGGAGGTCATCTCCGCGACTAAAGATCAGACAAATCTGTTCGTGCTCGTCAGCAGGCAGAATGCTCAGGAGGCGGAGGATATCCTCCGAAGGAACGGCTTCGCTGCTGTGTCCGACCCCGACAGCGAAACGCCTGCGGAGCTCATTGAGAACTACACTAAGCAGACTGAGGCGCTGGAAAAGGGGATAGAGTCCTCGCGGGCAAGTATCGAGAGGCTCAGTCCGGAGCGCAGGGAATTGCAGTTCGCTATCGACTACCTGCAAATGCGCAAGGATAAATACGAGGCGCTTAGCTCGCTCGGGTTCACAGAGAGCACGTTCGTGCTAAATGGCTATATCCCGGAGAAATTCGCGGAGCCGCTGCGCAAGGAGATCGAAGCTAAATTCACTGCGGCACTGACCTTCACCGCCCCTGGGGAGGACGACGATGTCCCGGTTCTGCTCGAGAACGGGCGGTTCTCCGCACCGGTCGAGGGCATTACGAAGATGTATGCTATGCCGTCAAAGTCGGACGTGGATCCGACGCCTGTCATGTCGTTCTTCTACTACCTGTTCTTCGGCATGATGCTGTCGGACGCGGGGTACGGTCTGGTAATGGTCATCGGTACGATGATAGCGCTGAAAAAGTTCAAACTCGAGGACAGTATGCGCAAGACGCTCACGATGTTCCGCAACTGCGGTATATCGACTGTTATCTGGGGAGCGCTCTTCGGAAGCTGGTTCGGCGATATCGTTCAGGTCGTGGGGAGGGAATTCTTCCACACGGAGGTAGGCAGCATCGCGCTGTGGTTCGAGCCTATCGACGACCCGATCAAGCTGCTGCTGTTCTCATTCGGGCTCGGTATCCTGCATTTGTTCCTCGGCGTCGCGGTGTCGTTCAAGATGTCGTGGGACGAGGGCAAAAAGGTCGGGGCGTTCCTCGATACGGTGCCGGTCTATCTGATAATCCTCGGCGTGGCGCCGCTCGGTGCAAGCATTCTAACTGAGGTGCCTTCGGCGCTGAAGACTATCGGCTCGTATATGCTCATCGCGGGAGTGATACTCCTCGTGCTGACCGCAGGAAGGAGCTCGAAGTCCATTTTCGGTAAGTTCTTCGGCGGTCTGTATGCGCTGTATAATACGGCTACGGGCTGGCTGAGCGATATACTTTCTTATTCGCGTCTGCTCGCGCTCGGTCTTGCGACGGGCAGTATCGCGGGGGTCATCAATCTTATGGGTTCGATGCCCTCGAACATAGTTGTTAAAGCTATCGTCCTTGTGATCGTGTTCATTGTCGGTCATACGGCGAATCTGGCTATAAATCTTCTCGGCGCTTATGTACATACCGACAGACTGCAGTTCGTTGAGCTGTTCTCGAAGTTCTACACGGGCGGCGGAAGAGAATTCTCACCGCTTACGGTAAACACCAAATACATAAAATTCAAGGAGGAAAATTTCAATGACTAACGGACTTGTACTTGCAATTTTAGGAGCTGCTCTGGCAGCACTTCTCGCCGGCATCGGCTCGGCTAAGGGCGTTGGACTCGTGGGTGAGGCTGCTGCGGGCGTAGTATCTGTTGACCCCTCTAAGTTCAGCAAGGTGCTCATTCTTCAGCTTCTCCCCGGTACTCAGGGTCTTTACGGACTCCTTACTGCTATCCTTATGCTCAGCCGTATCGGCGTCATCGGCGGAAATGCTGCTCAGCTCACTACCGCTCAGGGCTGGATGTTCTTCGTGGCTGCTCTCCCAATCGCTGTAGTGGGTCTTATCTCCGCTATATTCCAGGGCAGGACCGCCGCTGCCGGCGTTGGTATCACTGCAAAGAAGCCCGAGCACAATGGTAAGGGTATCATCATGGCGGCTATGGTCGAGACTTACGCTATCCTCGCTCTGCTCATCTCTATCCTTCTTATCTACAATATCGCGATCTGAGGACGGAGGTGCAGAAATGTCCGGACTTGACGAGATACTGAACATTATTGAGGCTCAGCAGAAAGAAAACGAGGACAGAATGATCAGCGCCGCCGAGAGCAAGGCCCGTCAGAGAAAGACTTCGGGAGCCGCGGAGACTCCGCGGGCTCCGGACGGAAACACAGACAAGGCTGGG
>JAEELF010000054.1 GCA_016288815.1 Ruminococcus sp. | reverse complement strand
CGGTGTTTTCCTCGAAATACAGGCTTTTTAATTCTGGCGGACAGAGAGGGATTCGAACCCTCGATACGCTATTAACGTATACACGAGTTCCAGTCGTGCGCCTTAGACCAGCTCAGCCATCTGTCCGTACTTTGGTGCGAGTAATGGGACTTGAACCCATACGTCTTTCGACACACGCCCCTCAAACGTGCCTGTCTGCCTATTCCAGCACACTCGCAAAGTACTTTAACATTATACTCTGTTTCTGCTGCTTTGTCAATACGAAAATATATATTTTTATATTTTTACATTATAGATAAAAACATATTACCGTTAATCAGGCTGCGCGGGCGGGAATTGTGAAATGTGCACAATGAATCGACTTCCGGAAATACTTTGGGAAATATTACTTCTGGTGCGGAAATGCGGGGGAGTTTTTCAGCATAACTGATGATTCTTCGTCAAATGTGACGAAATTGTTTGTTATCCGAGTTTTCGACATAATAATTCTTATTTAGCTATTGCAAAACCTGTAATTTTGTTGTAAAATATATCCTGCATTAAAAATACAAAGGAGACATACTACAATGGAAAAAGAAATGATCAAAGTTCTGATCGCAGACGACACAGCAGAAAACGGAGTACGCCTCGCGTCACAGCTCAGAGAAATGGGCGTTTATGCCTACACCCGCCGCAGGAACGGCAATGCGGTCTTCGATGCCGTTGTCCGTGATATGCCGGACGTCGTCATCGCTGACCTCACCCTCCCCGAGATCGACCCTATCGCGCTCATGCGCAAGCTCGGTGACCTCCTTGCTCGGCGTCCCGAATTCGTCATTATTTCCGATATCAGGAACAGCTTCCTTGAGCGGCAGGCTATCGAGAACGGTGCCGCTTATTTCCTTGTCCGCCCGTTCGACGCCGAGACCCTCTGTACTATTATAAAGTCTGTTTCGCGGAAGGCGGTCTCGCCGGACTGCGGTGACCCGGAGGTCCTCGTGACCGATATCATCCACGATTTCGGCGTTCCGGCTCACATCAAGGGTTTCCACTACCTCCGCTCCGCTATCCTCGATGCGGTCAGGGACCGTTCCCTCATGGACAGCGTGACCAAGCAGCTCTACCCGGTAGTGGCGAGTGAGTATTCCACGACGTCCTCGAGGGTCGAGCGCGCTATACGTCATGCTATCGAGATAGCGTGGGAACGGGGTAGCGTCGAGAATCTTAACTCCTTCTTCGGATGTACGGTCAGCAGCTACCGCGGTCGTCCTACCAACTCTGAGTTTATCGCGCTCGTGACGGACAAGCTCAGGCTTCAGATGAAAAATGCTGCCGCTAATCGTTCGTGATGCTTTTTCCCGCAGGGTGATTCCTGCGGGGATTTTTTTGTCCGATTATGAAGGGGGGATTCGGGATTCTGGACGTGGGTAGGAAAGTTTTTTGTGCGACCGTCACTGGTCGGGGCGTTGATGTCGTTTGCGGGCGGGTGGTGTGTGTTTTGGGCTTGGGACGTCGAGGACGCCGGCCCCTACGCCTGACACCTAAAACCTGACACCTGACACCTGCTCCGTATGCGATGTACGGGTAGGGGCGTTGTTAAGAGTGAGCGAGCTTGCGAGTGACAACGTGCGGTCGTGCAGGGCACTGCCCTGCTTTTTTTGGTCTGAGGACTTGAAATCTGCTGAAAAGTGTGATATAATGAATCGTAAGTGTGCCTTGGCGCACAAGTATTTTTATGAAAAGAGGAAATCAAATGCCTGCTAATATCGTAGTCGGAACTCAGTGGGGAGACGAGGGAAAGGGTAAGATCATCGACATCATCTCGTCCCGCGCAGATGTCGTTGTCCGCTCCCAGGGCGGCAATAACGCCGGTCATACCGTTGTCAACAACGGCGAGGTATACAAGCTCCACCTCATACCCTCCGGTATCCTTTATCCCGATACTCTCTGCCTCATCGGCGCCGGTGTCGTTCTTGACCCCAAGGACTTCATCAGCGAGCTCGATAACCTCGAGGGCCGCGGTATCTCTACTGCCAACCTCAAGGTCGATCCCCGCGCTCACATCGTTATGCCCTGGCATATCGCTCTCGACGGTCTTTCCGAGGCTTTCCGCGGCGGTAAGGACATCGGTACCACCAAGCGCGGCATCGGTCCTACATATATGGATAAGTACGAGCGCTGCGGCATAAGAATGTACGACCTCGTGCACCCGGACGTTCTCGCGGAGAAGATACAGTCTACCGGCAGGCTCAAGAATAAGATAATCACTGAGGTATACGGCGGTGAGGCTTTCGATCTCGATGCTGTTACCGCTGAGTACACTGAGTACGGCAAGAGACTCCTCCCGTTCATGGACGATGTTTCTGTGCTCACCTTCGACGCTGCCAAGGCCGGCAAGACTATCATGTTCGAGGGCGCTCAGGCTACCCTCCTCGACATCGACTTCGGTACATACCCCTACGTTACTTCCTCGCACCCGCTCTCCGCAGGTGTTTGCGTTGGTACGGGTGTGGGTCCGAAGGTCATCACCAATATAATAGGTGTTGCTAAGGCTTATACCACAAGAGTCGGCAAGGGTCCCTTCCCGACTGAGCTCGACGATGAGATCGGCGATCAGATCAGAAATGTCGGCGGCGAGTTCGGTACGACCACAGGACGTCCGAGAAGAACGGGCTGGTTCGATGCTGTCATCGTTCGTCACTCGGTAAGAGTGAACGGTCTGGACAGCCTCGCTATCAACAAGCTCGATACGCTCGCCGGCATCGACACTCTCAAGGTGTGCGTCGCTTACAAGAGACCCGACGGCACTGTAACTGAGAATTTCCCGCCTACGCTCGAGGAGCTCGAGGGCTGCGAGCCTATCTACGAGGAGTTCCCCGGATTCAACGAGGATATCTCCAAGTGCGCGAGCTTCGATGAGCTGCCGGAGAACTGCAGGAAGTACATCACCCGCCTTGAGGAGCTCGTCGGCTGCCGCGTGGGCATGGTCGGCATCGGTCCGGACAGGGCTCAGATACTTGAGAGGTGAAATAAATGAACGATGAAAACAATTTCGGCGGCTCGCCGCTCGACGAGATAGACTACATCCCGACGGCGAAAAATGAGGGACCGCAGGGCGTTTCGGCGCCTGTGCTCGACGATTTCGGGTACGACGCTCCCGCTGCTAAGAAGGACGGTCCGCAGGGCGTGTCCGCTCCGGTGCTCGACGATATGGCGGGATATTCTCCTGCTTACGGCGAGAGAAAGGGCGCTCCCACGGGGGTTTCGGCTCCGGTGCTCGACGATGATACGTCCTATACCTACGAGAGGAAGGGCGCTCCTACAGGAGTTACTGCTCCGGTGCTCGACGACAATACGTCCTATACCTACGAGAGAAAGGGCGCTCCTACGGGCGTTACCGCTCCGGTGCTTGACGACGATACAGTGCCTTATACCTCGTCTGCGCCTAAAAAGCTCGTCATGACCGACGAGGAGATAATCGCGGGGCTCTCCCCTGAGCAGAGCGCAGTGTTCGGTACTCTTCCCGCGGATAAGCAGAAGCAGATAATCGACATGAGACGTGCTCAGCTCGGTGCTGAGGCTCCGGCTGCTCCGGTGGCGGCGCCTGTGCTCGATGAGGATAACTACGTTCCGCCTCCGAAGAAGGAGGAGCCCGCTAAGCCGGCTGAGCCGATAGCTGCTCCCGTCCTCGACGACGAGCCCGAGGCGCCTAAGTATAAGTCGCAGTACGTTGATGAGGACCTCGAGCGTATCAAGAAGGAAGCCAAGAAAAAGGCGGTATCCTCGCAGCTCACTTCCAACCAGAAGGACTCCAAGGAGAGCCTCCGCATGATGCTCGAGCTCAAGGAGCAGCAGAGACAGGAGTCCGCGAAGACCGGCTTCAAGATATGCATTGTCCTCGCACTGATAGGAATCGTGGGCGCTGTTGCGTTCTATCTGCTCTACACAGGTCAGCTCGGTCTCACCTACAAGGACGGCATGAGCAAGGCGGGTACTGTCATCGAGGGCGCGGCGGTCTACATCGCTGCCGGCATGGGTGTGCTCGGTGTTGCGCTGCTCGCGGGTATCGGCGGACTCAAGTCGCTGTGCTCGTTCGTGTACCTTGCTTCGGGCGTTGTTCAGATATTCCCGGGCATAATCATGATACCCAACCACAACGGCAATATGGTGCTGGTGGGCGTACTGTATGCGGTGTCGCTGATATGCACCATTACGGTGTTCGTTACGCTTTCCGCGAGCGAATCGGTGGGGAATTTCTTCAAGAAGCCTGACCCGAAGCTCGAAAGATACGAAAGACAATAAACAAGTCTCCGCAGAGGGCGAGTTCAGTCAGTTCCACTTAATGTAAAAAGAGAGTTACCGAGCCTGAAACTTTGGGCTCGGTAATTTTATGCCGCGTTTCGCCCGAGAGGGCTCCCCTCTCTGCGGAGTTTTTGTATAAAGTCAGGAGTTCTGCCAATAATCACCGTTGAGGTGATACGAATGAGAAAATATTTATCGTTCATAATGGCGGGAGGACTTATACTTACGCTTATCATATCCTGTGCGGTACCCGTTGTGAGGAGCGGCAGGAAGCTCGATGAGCTGCGGGGGAGCGTGCTCAGGCTGCACATTCTCGCGAACTCCGACTCCGACGAGGATCAGCGGCTGAAGCTCTGCGTGAGGGATGCGCTGCTGGACAGCGGGGTGCTCTCCGGGGCGGAGGACCTGCCGGGGGCGTGCGAGCTCGCGGAGGAGAAGCTCCCTGAGATAGAGGCACTCGCGGAGGAGGTCCTGCGCGGGGAGGGCTGCTCCTGTGACGTACACGCGGAGATCGCGGAGATGTACTTCGATGAGCGGACTTACGGTGACATCACTATGCCTGCGGGGAAGTACACTGCGCTGCGGGTGAGTATCGGAGAGGCGAAGGGGCATAACTGGTGGTGCGTGATGTATCCGCCGCTGTGTATCCCTGCGGCGTGCGGCGCGGTCACGGACTCCGGGGACTGCGGGGAGCTCTTCGATGAGGAGGAGCTCGATATAATGTATAAGCCGAAAAAGTACCGCGTAAGATTTGCAATATGGGACAAATTGGCAGAGCTGTTCGGCTGAGATGTTGTGCAATGTGACAAAATGGCGGGCTGCTCTTGACAAGCGGAGAAAAAGAGTGTATAATATTCGAGTAAACAAAGCAGAACTATGCGTTCTCACCGTCAGGCTCGGCTTAAACGGTCAATATTGCGTGATGTGCCCGTGAGGGTAATTGTGTGTATTGGTGAGTGCGGATATCTTCTGCACTCACTTTTGTTTTTCACTATCATTATGCTGGAGGTGCATGGCTTATTAGCAAACAGGAACTGCAGATCAACGAAGAGATAAGAGACAAGGAGGTCCTTGTCATCGACGCAGAGGGCAAGAAGCTCGGCGTTATCTCGTCCAAGGAGGCGCAGCAGATCGCCTTTGAACAGGATCTCGACCTCGTCAAGATCGCTCCCCAGGCGACACCGCCCGTATGCCGTATCATGGACTACGGAAAGTATTGCTTCGAGCAGGCTAAGCGCGAGAAAGAGGCAAGAAAAAATCAGAAGGTCGTTTCGATCAAGGAGATCAGAATGTTCTCCACTATCGACACTCACGATTTCGAGACAAAGGTCAATCAGGCAGTAAAGTTCCTTCAGGGCGGAGACAAGCTCAAGGTCTCGGTAAGATTCCGCAAGAGAGCTATCGCTCACCCCGAACTCGGCAACGAGCTGCTCGATCGCTTCAAGGAAGCAGTTTCTTCAGCCGGCGCCGTAGACAAACCGGCAAAGATGGAGGGACGCAGCATCGTTATGTTCGTCTCGCCGAAAAACGCAAAGTAATTCATTCTGAATCAAGGAGGATAATACAATGGCAAAGGTTAAGGTTAAGACCCACTCGGGCGCTAAGAAGCGTTTTAAGATTACAGGAAGCGGTAAGGTAAAGTACCAGCACACCAACAAGAGACACAGACTCACTCAGAAGGACACTAAGCGCAAGAGAATAGCTCGTAACGCAGGCGTTGCTGACTGCACTAATGCACCGACTATCAAGAAGCTCGTTCCTTATCTTTGATTGACGCGCTGCGCAGTTGAAGATGACCGTTTTTCGTAATTTTTATTTGGAGGTAAAAGACTATGGCACGTATTAAAGGTGCGATGATGACTCGTAAGAGAAGAAATAAGACTTTAAAGCTGGCTAAGGGCTATTTCGGCGCTAAGAGCAAGCACTTCAAGATGGCTAAGCAGGCCGTTATGAAGTCCGGCAACTACGCTTACATCGGCAGAAAGCAGAAGAAGAGACAGTTCAGACAGCTCTGGATCACTCGTATCTCCGCTGCTGCTAAGCTCAACGGCATGAACTACTCTACATTCATGAACGGCTGCAAGAAGGCTGGCATCACTCTCAACAGAAAGATGCTCTCCGAGATCGCTATCAACGACGCGGCTGGCTTCACAGCTATCGCTGACAAGGCTAAGGCAGCTCTTTAAGAAAGACAAAACACGCTCCTATTATTAAGGGCGTGTTTTCTTGTAGGAGGCGGGCAGCTCAGCCTGCCCCGCGCTCCGCCTCTCAGGAAGCGAGGTGCCGGATAGTTGGAGATCATAACATCAAAGGATAATCCTGTTATCAAGCTGTATCAGAAGCTTTCCTCCTCAAAAAAGGAAAGGGTCGAGTACGGCTTATTCGTGTTGGAGGGACTGCGTATCGTGCAGGACGCTCTCCGCGAGGACAGCGGGATAACTCACCTCATCGTCACGAAGCAGGCGACGGAGCGCTTCGGGGAGGAGCTTTTTCAGGCTGATTTGAGGGATACAAAGACTATTGTCATTTCAAATGAGCTTGGAAACAAGATCTCCTCGACCGAGAAGACGCAGGGCGTGTTCGCGGTGTGCAGGATACCTGAGAAGAAAAAGCCCGTCTTTAAGGACAACGGGCGGTATATCGTGCTGTATGGGCTTCAGGACCCCGGAAATGCGGGTATGGTCATACGCACCGCGGACGCGCTCGGTATGGACGGCGTGATACTCTCGGGGTGCTGCGATCTCTATAGTCCTAAGGTGATACGCTCGACTATGGGGTCGGTGTTCCGCGTGGACATAACCATTGAGAACGACACTGACGCGCTGTTCACGATGCTCGCGGACGCGGGCGTTTCGACCTACGCGGCGGTGATCGACAAGGACGCGAGGGACATAAGCCGGTGCGGCTTTTCGGGCAGATGTGCGGTGTTCATCGGGAACGAGGGCAACGGTCTGCCGCGGGAGGTCTCCGCGAGGTGCACAGAGCGCGTCACGATACCTATGCGCGGCACGATAAATTCCCTGAATGCAGCTATGGCTGCGGGGATAATGATGTGGGAGCTTGCTAAATAAGGGGGACATCACTGTGGACGAGAAAAGATACTGGGTCTGGCTGACCATGATCTTCGGAGTCGGCAGCCGGCGCGTCTGGGAGGCGATGAACCTCTTCCAGAGCGCTCAGGAGGCTTATGAACAGCTCTCCGGCGGGGAGACTGCTCTGAATATGACCGACCGCGAGCTGCGCAACCTGCGCGGCACGGATATCTCGGCGGCGGAGAAGCTCATGGAGCAGTGCTCGAAAAAGGGCATCGGCACGGTCTGCTATACGGACGAGGATTATCCAGCGCCGCTCAGGTATATCACAAACCCGCCGGCTGTACTCTACTATAAGGGCGACATCGGCTGCCTCGGCGCTGAGATGTCGGTGACGTCAGTCGGGGCGCGGAAAGCCGGGGAGTACGGTCTGCGCGCGACGAGGGAGATATGCCGCGAGCTCGCGCAGAACGGCGTGCTCATCGTCAGCGGGTTCGCGCTCGGCGTGGATATAACCTCGCACCTTGCCGCGGCTGAGGGAGGCTTCCCGACGGCGTGCGTGCTCGGGTGCGGGCTGGATATTGATTATCCTAAGGAGAATATAAAGCACCGTCAGACGATACTCGACGCGGGAGGCGTGTTCGTTACGGAGTTCCCGCCGGGGACTTCGCCGTTCGCGGGGAATTTCCCGAAGCGCAACCGTATACTCGCGGCGCTCGGCAGGGCGGCTGTGGTCTTCGAGGCGACCATAAACAGCGGGTCGCTGATAACCGCGAACATAGCCGCGGAGCAGGGCAGGGAGATATTCTGTCTGCCGCCGAGCGATATTTTCGATGAGGCGTTCTCCGGGAATATCGCGATACTGCGCTCCGGTGCTGCACCGCTCTACGGGGCGGAGGATATCTTCGATTTCTTCGGTATGAATATACTCCCGGAGACTGAGGAGGAAGTTCATTTCAGCAGCTTTGCCGAGGAACTCGACGTCCCGGAGAAGAAAAAGCCCCCGAAAAAGTCCGCGGAGAAGAAGTCTGACGCGGAGGAGAAAAATGCTCCTGCGGCGGAGAATGTCCCCGTTAAAAAGAAGTTTCCCGAGGGGCTCGAGGGCTTGCAGAGGGACATCGCTGAGCTGCTCGCGGGAGGCGCTCTCCATGCGGACGAGTTAGCAGTCCGGCTCGGGACTGAACAGACCGAGCTCATGACTGAGCTCACAGAGCTCGAGATACTGGGTATCGTCCGGCAGCAGGCGGGAAAAATGTTTGAATTATGTTGATAGATAAGAAGGTAGGATAAATGTCAGATCTGGTCATTGTTGAGTCGCCGGCTAAGGCGAAGACTATACAGAAGTACCTCGGCCCGGGGTATGAGGTCATTGCGTCGATGGGTCACATCAGAGACCTCCCCAAGTCCAAGATGGGCGTTGACAAGGAGCACGATTTCGCTCCTCAGTACACCGATATGAAGGGCAAGGAGGACGTCATCAAGGAGCTCAAGAAGCGCGCGAAGAAGTGCGGCAAGGTCTATCTCGCGACCGACCCTGACCGCGAGGGTGAGGCTATATCCTGGCATATAGCTCAGATGTTAAAGCTCGATATGAACGACAACAACCGAGTTGCGTTCAACGAGATCACCAAGACCGGCGTCAAGAACGGCATGAGCGATCCGCACAAGATTGACATAGACCTCGTGAACGCTCAGCAGGCAAGGCGTATCCTCGACAGGCTCGTGGGCTATGAGCTCAGTCCGTTCCTCTGGAAGAAGGTAAAGAGGGGTCTATCCGCGGGGCGAGTACAGTCCGTTGCGGTAAGGCTCGTCGTTGACCGCGAGAACGAGATACGCGCTTTCGTGCCGAGGGAGTACTGGTCTATCGACGCGAAGTTCACTGCGCCCAGCTCACGCAAGGTCTTTGAGGCGGCGCTCGTCGCTGTTGACGGGGAAAAACTCGAGATACCAAATCAGGCTGAGGCTGACGGGCTCCTCGCAAGGCTCGAGGGCGCGGAGTACACAGTGAAGTCCGTGAAGAAGCGCATCACAAAGAAGCAGCCCGCTCCGCCGTTCATCACGTCCACACTCCAGCAGGAGGCGTCCCGCAAGCTCGGGTTCAGCGCAAAGCGCACCATGAAGGCTGCGCAGGAGCTGTACGAGGGCGTTGACGTTCAGGGCGTGGGTGCTGTGGGTCTTATCACTTACATGAGAACGGACAGCCTGCGTATCTCCGATGAGGCGAAGGCTGCGGCAGCTGAGTACATCGGTACGGTCTACGGCAAGGAGTATCTGCCGCCGTCACCGAGGACATATAAGTCAAAGAACAACGCTCAGGACGCGCATGAGGCGATACGTCCCTCCACGCCGGAGCTCACTCCGGAGAGGGTAAAGTCGAGCCTGTCGTCCGATCAGTTCAAGCTCTACAAGCTCGTATGGGAGAGATTCATCGCGAGCCAGATGGCGAACGCGCTCCTCGATACCGTTTCCGCTGACATCGAGGCGAACGGGTGTACGTTCAGGGCTTCGGGGTATTCCGTCAAGTTCGACGGCTTCATGGCACTGTATGTGGAGTCCAGCGACGATCCCGACGGCGGCAAGAAAATGCTCCCTGAGCTCTCCGAGAACGACAAGCTGAAGCTGAAGTCCATTGCAGGAAATCAGCACTTCACTCAGCCGCCTCCGCGCTACACTGAGGCTTCCCTCATAAAGGCGCTCGAGGAGAACGGCATAGGACGTCCGAGTACCTACGCTCCGACTATCACCACCATTACATCGCGCAGATACGTCGAGCACGAGGGCAAGGCGCTCAAGCCCACGAACCTCGGTGAGGTCATCACGGAGCTGATGAAGGATCACTTCAAGAATATAGTTGACGCTAAGTTCACTGCCGATATGGAGAACGATCTCGATGAGGTCGAGCACGGCAACAAGGACTGGGTCAGCACCCTGCATGAGTTCTACGACGACTTCTCGCAGACCCTCAAAAAGGCTGAGGAGGCTATGGAGGGCAAGCGCGTCAAGGTCCCCGACGAGGAGACGGACGTCGTCTGCGAGAACTGCGGCAGGAAAATGGTCATCAAGTACAGCAAGTACGGAAAGTTCCTCGCGTGCCCGGGCTTCCCGGATTGCAGGAACACCAAGAAGATCGTCACCGAGACCGAGGGCTGCTGCCCGAGGTGCGGAAAGAAGATGCTGCTCAAAAAGTCCAAGAAGGGCAGGAGCTTCTACGGCTGCGAGGGCTACCCGGCATGCAGCTTCATGACGTGGAACGTGCCGACCGGGGAGAAGTGTCCGGAGTGCGGCAGATCGCTCTTCATGAAGGGCGGCAAGTCGGGCAGGCTCGTCTGTGAGGGCGAGGGCTGCGGCTACGAAAGAGAGCTGAAAAAGTGAGCGCGGCGGTGAATGTCATCGGCGCGGGTCTCGCAGGCTGCGAGGCTGCATGGGCGCTCGCTCAGCAGGGGATACCCGTCAGGCTCTATGAGATGAAGCCGGAGAAATACTCCCCGGCACACAAGTACAGCGGCTTCGCGGAGCTCGTGTGCTCGAATTCGCTCAAGGCGGCAAGGCTCGAGTCTGCGGCGGGACTGCTAAAGCATGAGATGGAGATGCTTGGCTCGCTCACTGTTCCGTGTGCGAAGGAGAATTCTGTCGAGGCTGGCGGTGCGCTCGCGGTGGACAGGGAAAAATTCTCCGACGCTGTGACGGAAAAGATACGCTCGCACCCGATGATCGAGGTCATCGAGGGCGAGGTCACGGAGCTGCCCGGGGGGATATGCATTATCGCGACGGGTCCTCTTACGTCCGGTGCTATGGCGGACGTTATCCGCGGTCTCTGCGGGGAGGGTCTGAGCTTCTACGACGCGGCGGCGCCGATAGTCACTGCGGCGAGCCTCGATATGGACAGGGTCTTCTATGCCTCGCGCTATGACCGCGGTGAGGCGGACTATGTCAACTGTCCCATGGAGAAGGACGAGTACCTTGCCTTCCATGAGGCTCTCATCGGTGCGGAAAAGGTGCAGCTGCACGACTTCGAGACACACCCGTTCAGCGTGTATGAGGGCTGTATGCCGATAGAGGAGCTCGCGCGGCGCGGCGTGGATACGATGAGGTTCGGTCCGATGAAGCCCGTCGGTATCACTGACCCGCACACCGGCAGACGTCCGTATGCGGTAGTGCAGCTCAGGCGTGAGAACCGCGAGGGAACGCTCTTTAACCTCGTGGGCTTCCAGACGAATCTCAAATTCGGTGAGCAGAAGCGCGTCTTCTCGATGATACCCGGTCTCGCGGACGCGGAGTTCATGAGGTTCGGCGTCATGCACAGGAATACCTTCATCAACAGCCCCGAGCTGCTGAACGCGGACTTCTCTATGCGCTCGCGGCAGGATATCAGCTTCGCGGGGCAGATAACCGGCGTGGAGGGCTACATGGAGAGCGCTATGAGCGGGCTCATCGCGGGTATAGCCGTGGCACGCAGACTGCGCGGGCTCGAGCCGATACAGCTCCCCGCGGAGACTATGACCGGGGCGCTGTGCAGGTACGTCAGTGACCCGTTCAACAGCGGGAAGTTCCAGCCTATGGGCGCGAATATGGGGATACTCCCCGACATAGGCGTGAGGATACGCGATAAAAAGGAAAAGTACGGCGTTTACGCTGCGAGAGCTGTGGAGGCTCTCGGAAAGGAGCTGAGCAGAGTTGGCTGTTAGGGTGATAGTTGACGCTTTCGGAGGGGACAACGCTCCCCTCGAGGTCGTACGCGGCTGCGCAAGGGCGGTCAGCGAGCTGGGCGTGGGGATAGTCCTCACCGGACGCGAGGCTGAGATAAGAAAGTGCGCGGCGGACAATTCCATTAGTCTCGACGGTATGGAGATAGTGCATACTGATGATGTTTTTGATATACATGAGGAACCGAAGGAGATAATCAAGTCCGGCAAGAACAGCTCGATGGCTGTGGGCTTGCAGCTCCTCGCTGACGGCAGGGGAGACGCCTTTGTCTCCGCCGGGAGCACCGGGGCGCTCGTCATGGGCTCGACCTTCATCGTCAAGCGTATCAAAGGTATCAGACGCATTGCGCCGTCTCCCGTCATGCCCGGTGAGAAGGGGAGCTTCGTGCTGCTCGATGCGGGCGCGAATACGGAGTGCAGACCTGAGATGCTCGTGCAGTTCGCCGTCATGGGCAGCGCGTACATGGAGAAGGTCATGGGCGTGAAGGACCCCAAGGTGGGTCTGCTCAACATCGGCGCGGAGGAGACCAAGGGCCGCGACCTCGAGATCGAAGGATACAAGCTGCTGAAGGAGTCCGGTGTGAACTTTGTCGGGAACATAGAGGCGAGAGACCTTCCGCTCGGGGAGTGTCAGGTCGTGGTGACCGACGGCTTCACGGGGAACGTGGCGCTCAAGCTCTACGAGGGCATGGGTTCGTTCTTCGGGAGAAAGCTCAGGTGGATATTCTCCGGCGCGGGAAAGCTGGGGGCAGTGTTCTCACTCGGCAAGATCAGGCAGTTCAAAAAGCAGATGGACTATAAGGAGGTCGGAGGCTCGGCGCTTCTGGGCGTTAGGAAGCCCGTTATCAAGGCTCACGGGAGCTCCGACGGGACAGCGTTTTTCAATGCCGTAAGGCAGGCCAAGCAGTGCGTTGACGGGAACGTCACGGGCGTCATAGAGAGCTGCACTGCCAAGCTCGCCTCCGGCGAAATGGAGTGATATGATGGAAGATCTATGCAAACTCGAACAGGCTATCGGGTACAGCTTCAAGGATAAGGGGCTCCTCGAGCAGGCGCTCTCGCATTCGTCCTACGCCAACGAGCGCAGGCACGGCAGCGGCAGCAATGAGAGACTCGAATTCCTCGGGGACAGCGTGCTGTCGATAGTCGTTTCGGATTATCTGTATAAGAACCTCAACGTCGCGGAGGGCGAGCTCACCAAGATGAGGGCGTCGCTCGTCTGCGAGAAGTCGCTGCACGTCTTCGCGCAGCAGATACACCTCGGGGATTTCCTCCTCCTCGGAAAGGGTGAGGAGAATACCGGCGGCAGAGAGCGTCCCTCGATACTCGCGGACGCATTCGAGGCGGTCATCGCGGCGGTGTACCTCGACGGCGGCTTGGAGCCCGCTGCAAGACATATCCTGCGGTTTATGCCAGAGGATATACGTCACGCGAAAAAGCCCGTCTTCAACGACTTCAAGACCGTGCTGCAGGAGATAGTACAGAAGAACCCCGAGGAGAAGGTCGAGTACGTCCTCATCGGGGAGGAAGGTCCCGACCACAACAAGCGCTTCGTGGTCGAGGTGCGGCTCAATTCTCAGGTCATCGGCAGCGGCAGAGGCAAGAGCAAAAAGGAAGCCGAGCAGCTCGCTGCCAAGGAAGCTCTCGAGCTCATGGGCTATGAAGCACAGTAATATCTCGATTTTCGTGCCGCATATCGGCTGTCCGCACAGGTGCAGCTTCTGCGACCAGAACACCATAAGCGGCGCTCAGCACGCTCCGTCCGGGGACGAGGTGCGGGAGATATGCGAAAAGGCGCTGGGCGAGGTGAGAGACCCCGCCAACACTGAGATAGCGTTCTTCGGGGGGAGCTTCACGGCTATCCCGCGCGGGTATATGCTCGAGCTGCTCGAGGCGGCGCATGAGTTCGTCGGGGAAGGAAAATTCCGCGGGATACGCTGCTCCACACGTCCGGACTGCATCGACCCGGAGATACTCTTCACGCTCAGGGACTTTGGCGTGACGGCTATCGAGCTCGGGGCGCAGTCGATGTGCGATGAGGTGCTCGAAGCGAACGAGCGCGGTCATTCGGCGGAGGACGTTGAGAATGCGTGCGGGCTGATAAGAGCGTTCGGCGGGGAGGAAGGCTTCGAGCTGGGGCTCCAGATGATGACGGGGCTATACAAGAGCTCGCCGGAGCGCGACTGGCAGACCATTGAGCGCATTGCCGCTCTCAGACCCGACACGGCGCGTATCTACCCGGTCGTGGTGCTGAAGGGCACAAGGCTCGCGGAGCTCATGAAGAGCGGGGAGTATGTTCCGTACAGCTTCGATACGGCTGTGGAGGTCGCGGCGTCGGCACTTGCGATGTTCGACAGCTGCGGGATAAGAGTCATCAAGTGCGGACTGCACGCGAGCGAGTTCGTGGAGAAGGATATGGTCGGGGGATTCTACCACCCGGCGTTCCGGGAGCTCTGCGAGAGCATGATATACAGACACAATATGGAATTTGAGCTGAGCGCGTGCTCCGTGATACCGGAGATTGCGACGTTCGCGGTGGCGCCTTCGTGCATAAGCAGGGCGCTGGGACATAAAAAGTCAAACTGCGGGTATTTCAGTCAGCGCGGCACGGAGATAAGGATAGTCGGCGACGAGAGCGTCCCGAAGTATCGCTGCGAGCTCAGGAGGTGAACAGATGTATCTTAAATCACTCGAAATACAGGGCTTCAAGTCCTTCCCGGACAAGATCAGCCTGACCTTCGACAAGGGACTGACTGCGGTAGTCGGTCCGAACGGCAGCGGAAAAAGTAATATCGGCGATTCTGTGCGCTGGGTGTTGGGCGAGCAGTCCACCAAGACTCTGCGCGGTAACAAGATGGAGGACGTTATTTTTTCCGGTACTGTTGCGAGGAAGCCTATGGGTTTTGCCGCAGTTACGCTGAATATAGACAATACCGACAAGACCCTCCCGGATATGGGCGAGGAGATAGCTATAACAAGAAAGCTCTACCGCAGCGGCGAGAGCGAGTACATGATAAACGGGCGTCAGGTGCGCCTCAAGGACATCAATGAGCTCTTCATGGACACGGGTCTCGGACGCGACGGCTACTCCATTATCGGTCAGGGCCGTATCGCGGAGATCGTCGGGCAGAAGAGCAATGAGCGCCGCGATATCTTCGAGGAGGCTGCGGGTATCTCGAAGTTCCGCTACAAGAAGCTCGAGGCGGAGCGCAAGCTCACTGCCGCGCAGGAAAATCTCCTCAGACTTACAGATATACTCTCCGAGCTGGAGGGAAGAGTCGAGCCGCTGAGGATACAGTCCGAGAAGGCGGAGAAGTTCATAAAGCTCGCGGAGGAGCGCAAGAAGCTCGAGATATCGGTGTGGATAAACCGCCTCGACGAGATGAAGGCTAAGCTCGATCAGCTCGACGAAAAGCTCCTCGTGAGCCGTGGCGAGTATGAGAACATCGAGAACGATATACGCTCTGAGGAGCAGAAGATAGAGGACGGCTACCGCACCATGCAGGAGTGTACGGTGCGCTCCGACGAGCTGAGAAGAAAAATGCTCGAGGAGGAGCAGGAGGCTTCGGAGATGAAGTCCGGCATTGCCGTCTTCGAGAACGACATCAAGCACTGTCAGGAGGCTATCGAGGCTGCAAAGCGCAGCATCGAGAGCTCCGAGGAGATGAAGGCGTCCCTCATGGAGGAGCGTAAGACCGCGGAGCGCAAGCTCGATGAGCTCGCTAAGATGAGTGCCCTCCTTGCGGACGAGATAGCCGAAGCCGGGAAGGCTTTCGAGCAGGCTGAGAAAGACAGCTCACAGCTCGGGGATACCGTCGATAAGGCGGGCAGCGAGATCAATTCGCTCTACATCAGGCAGAGCGAGCTGAAATTCTCCGGGGAGTCCTCGCGCTCTGTCATCGCCGACGAGGAGAGGCGCTTGCAGGACCTCCGAATGAGCAGCAGCGAGCAGGAAGCTGCCCTCGCGGGATACAGGGAACAGCTCTCTGGCAGCGAGACTGAGCTCGCTGAAAATGAGGAGAAAATGACCTCCGCGGCGAACCGTCTGTCCGGTCTGGAAAGGCTCTACGGCTCGCGCAGGGAGGGCTTCGAGAAGGCTAAGGCTGACTTCGAGCGCGCTCTCTACGAGCTCAAAGACAAGCAGCAGAGACGTAAGATCCTCTCCGACCTCGAGAACAACATGGAGGGCTTCGCGGGGAGCGTCAAGCAGGTTCTCAAGGCGTCGAAGCAGGGCAGGTTAGGCGGCGTGCTGGGCACTGTCGCACAGAACATCGGAGTTGAGGAGAAGTACGCGGTGGCGGTCGAGACAGCTCTCGGCGGCGCCATGCAGAACATAATCGTCGAGAACGAGGACATCGCAAAGCGCTGCATTCGCTTCCTCAAGGAGCAGCACGGCGGCCGTGCGACCTTCCTCCCGCTGACATCGGTCAAGGGCAGGGAGCTGAACGAGCAGGGGCTCGATTCGTGCGATGGCTTCATCGCGAACGCCGATAAGATAGTCACATTCGACCCGAGATTCAGCGGGGTCATCTCGTCGCTGCTCGGGCGCATAGTCATCGCGGAGGACATAGACTCTGCGACCATAATTGCAAAGAAGTACGGGTACAAGTTCAGGATCGTTACCCTCGACGGGCAGGTCATCAACGCGGGAGGTTCCTTTACGGGCGGCTCGGCGCAGAAGTCCGGCGGTATCATCACCCGCAAGAACGAGATAGACTCGCTCGACGCGGAGATAGCTAAGCTCGAGGGCGAGCGGGATACACTCCGCGAAAAGGCTGAAAAGCTCCGCGCGGAGGCTGAGAAGCTGCGCTTCGACACTGAGGCTGCAAAGGAGGAGCTCACTGCTGCGGAGGCGGAGAAGGTGCGCATAAATGCGGAGCTGTCGAGCCTGAAGTCGCTCATCGGGCAGCTCGGCGCTCAGGCGGAGAATTCCGCGAAGCTCACCGCCGAGGCGGAGGGCAGGATAGCAGAAGCCAAGCAGAATATCGCCGATTCCGAGAAGGAGCTTGCTGACCTCGCGGAGACTATCCGCAGGGCTGAGGAGGAGCTCGCGCAGGGGCAGGATACCCGCGAGAAGCTGCGTCAGCAGAGGGAACAGCTCTCGGAGAGACTGTCCTCGCTGAAAATACGCGAGATGGAGCTCGCGAAGGACGTTCAGGCGCAGGAGCGCGAGGCGGAGCGTATCGACCAGAGTATGTCGGAGCTCAAAAGCGGCAGTAAGCGCTTCGAGGATGAGATATCCCGCCAGAACGGCATTATCGCTCAGAAACAGGCTGACATCGAGGAGATACGCGCGAAGCTCGCGTCTCTCAAGGACAACACCGAGGTATACCTCGAGCGCATAAAGCAGTTCCAGACCACGCACACTGAGCAGAGCAGGCTCGTCAATGAGCTTCAGAAGGGTCTGAAGCAGATAAACGAGGCGAAGGAAAAGCTCTCTGGCGAGGTCACAAGGCTGGAGGAGCGGCGGGATACAGTCTGCCGCGATTCGGACGGCATCATACGTCAGCTGCTCGAGGTCTATGAGCTCACCCGCTCAGAGGCTGCGGCTATCGCTGAGAAGATAGAGGATATGACCGCCGCTCAGCAGGAGCTTACCTCAATAAAGAACAAGATACGCGCTCTCGGCAACGTCAACGTCGAAGCGATAGAGGAGTACAAGGAAGTCTCGGAGCGGTATAAGTTCATGTCGGAACAGCTCGCGGACATCCAGCGCTCCAAGACGGAGCTCGAAAAGATAATCGCGGGGCTCACTGATGAGATGTGCCGCATTTTCCGTGAGAGCTTCGCGGTCATCAACTCCAACTTCAAGGAGATATTCGTGGAGCTGTTCGGCGGCGGTAAGGCGGAGCTCATACTCACCGACCCCGAGGACGTGCTCGGCTCGGGCATAGAGATAAGCGTGGCACCGCCCGGAAAGGTCATCAAGAACCTCATCTCCCTCTCGGGAGGCGAGCAGTCGTTCGTGGCTATCGCGATATATTTCTCGATACTCAAGCTGCGTCCGGCGCCGTTCTGCATACTCGATGAGATCGACGCGGCGCTCGACGAGGTAAACGTAAGAAAGTACGCGCAGTACCTGAAAAAATTCACCGACACAACGCAGTTCGTGCTCGTCACCCACAGGCGCAGCGCTATGGAGGAGGCGAATGTCCTCTACGGCGTCACCATGCAGGAGGACGGTATCTCCAAGCTGCTGAAAATGGAGCAGGTGGACTTTCAGGAGGACGTCGCAGACATACAATAACAAAACCGGAGGTGCTCTATGGGCATATTCAATAAGATCGCGGGAGGTCTCAAAAAGACCAAGGATTCGTTCATCGGCGGTCTGACAAGGATATTCAATTCCTTTACGCAGATAAACGAGGAGCTCTTCGACGAGATCGAGGAGCAGATGATAATGAGCGATATCGGCGTGGAGACGTCGCAGGAGATCTGCGGCAGACTGCGCAAAAAGATAAAGGAGCGCGGTATCACTGACCCGCATGAGGTCATGGAGCTGATCTATGAGGTCATCTCTGAGATAATGGGCGACGATACCGGGCTCGACCTGAAGGATACACCGGCGGTCATCATGGTCATCGGCGTCAACGGTGCCGGCAAGACCACCACTATCGGAAAGCTCTGTCATCAGTTCAAGAAGGAGGGCAAGAAGGTCCTCGTGGCGGCGGCGGATACCTTCCGTGCGGCGGCTATAGATCAGTTACAGGTGTGGACAGAGCGTGCGGGCGTGGATATCGTCAAGCACGCCGAGGGCTCTGACCCGGGCGCGGTCGTGTATGACGCCCTCGAGGCGGCTAAGGCACGCGGCTGCGACGCCGTCATCATCGACACCGCGGGTCGTCTTCACAACAAGAAGAACCTCATGGACGAGCTCGCGAAGATAAACCGCATAATCGACAACAAGGCGGAGGGCTGCTCACGCGAGGTGCTGCTCGTGCTCGACGCGACGACCGGTCAGAATGCCGTGAATCAGGCGAGACTGTTCAGCGAGACTGCGCCCATTTCGGGTATCGTGCTCACTAAGCTCGACGGTACGGCTAAGGGCGGTATCGTCATCTCGATAAAGAATGAGCTCGGCATTCCCGTAAAGCTCATAGGAGTCGGCGAGAAGATCGACGACCTCCAGCCCTTCAACAGCCATATGTTCGTGGACGCGCTCTTCGACATCAACATCGAGCAGTACGAGCTCGAGGAGGAAGACGGCGAGGAGGAGTACGTCAACGGCTACTACAACGAGTACGGCGTGTTCGTGCCGTATGAGGACTACGACGAGGACGCTGAGTACGAGGAAGACGCTGAGGAAGAGACCGAAGAGGATACCGGGGACGAGGCGGAGGCTGAGTCTGAGGATATAGAGGAAGCCGAGGAGGAAGAGTCCGAGGCGGAGGAAGATGCGGACGAGGACGAAGCTGAGGAGGAAGACTCTGAGGCTGAGGAAGATGAGTCCGGCGAGGAAGAAACTGAGGAGGCTCAGGAGGAGGCTCCCGAGCAGCCCAAGAAGCGCGGTTTCTTCAGCAGGCTCTTCGGCAGAAAGGACGACGGCGATGATAACTAAGCTGGTCATGGCTACTAACAATGCAAACAAGCTCCGCGAGGCGCGGGAGATACTTGCGCCGCTCGGGATAGAGGTGCTGTCGCAGCGTGAGGCTGGGGCTGACTGTGAGCCCGAGGAGAACGGGGCGACCTTCGCGGAAAACGCTATGATAAAGGCGCGGGCGGTCTATGAGACTGTCGGGCTGCCTGTGATCGCGGACGACAGCGGTCTCTGCGTGGACGCTCTGGGAGGACGTCCCGGGGTGTACTCGGCGAGATACGCTCCGGAGGGGCAGCACTGCGCGAAGCTCCTTGAGGAGATGAGGGACGTTCCTGCGGAGAAGCGCGGGGCGGCTTTTGTGTGCAATGTCGCTTTCCTCGACGGTGACACCTCAGAGGTGTTCGCGGGGGAGTGCAGGGGAGCTATCGGATACGAAAAACGCGGCAGCAACGGCTTCGGCTACGACCCGGTGTTCATGGTCGGGGAGCGTACTATGGCGGAGCTTTCTGCCGATGAAAAAAATGAGATAAGCCACAGAGGTGCGGCTCTACGGGAGCTGTACCGATTCCTGAACGAAAGGAACGGTGAATGATATGCTCACAAGCAAGCAGAGGGCGTACCTGCGCGGTATCGCTTCGACATACGAGACTATCTTCCAGATAGGAAAGGGCGGCGTCAACGAGGCAATGGTAAAGGACATCGGTGAGGCGCTGCGCAAAAGAGAGCTCATAAAGCTGCGCGTGCTCGAGAATTCGGGCTACACTGCGCGCGAGGCGGCTGACCAGATAGCGGCTGCGACGGAGTCCGAGGTGGTACAGGTCATCGGCAGCAAGTTCGTGCTGTTCAGGCGCAACCCCAAGGATCCCGTCATCGAGAATATCCCCAAGGCGAACAAGTGAGGGGCGCGGAGTGAAGGTACTCATCATAAGCGGCACGAACCATAAGGGCTCGACCTACACCGTAGGGAGAATGGTCGCGGAGAAGATAGCCAAGCCCGAGGACATCAGCGAGGTGTTCCTGCCGCGCGACTTCAATGAGTTCTGCTGCGGCTGCACGAGCTGCTTCTCGAAAGGCTCTGAGACCTGTCCGCACTATGCGAAGCTCAGTCCCATAACCGAGAAGATAGACGCCGCGGATGTGCTGATACTCACGTCACCGGTGTATGTTTACCACTGCACGGGGCAGATGAAGGCGCTCCTCGACCACTACGGCTGGCGCTGGATGGCGCACCGTCCCGACGAGAGAATGTTCAGCAAGCAGGCTGTCGTCGTTGCGACGGCTGCCGGCGCGGGAATGAAGTCCGCGCTCAAGGATATGTCGGACAGCTGCTTCTTCTGGGGGATACCTCAGACCTATAAGCTCGGCATGGCTGTCAGGGCTGTCAACTGGGAGGGCGTCCCAGGAAAGAGAAAGCAGAAGACCGCTGCAAAGGCGGACAGCATCGCCAAAAAGATAATCAGAAGGCAGGGGAACGTTCCCGTGCCGGTGAAGACGCGGGCGTTCTTCAGGCTCATGAGCATGATACAGAAGAACGGCTGGAATCAGGCGGATATGGACTACTGGAAGGAAAAGGGCTGGACGGGCAGCAGGCGTCCGTGGAAATGACAGGAGGTGCGCTGTGCGCATAGGCATTTACGGCGGGAGCTTCAATCCCGTACACAACGGGCATATACACCTCGCGAGGACCGTCGCTGACGAGCTGGGTCTGGACAGGGTATACCTCGTGCCGTCGAGGATATCCCCGCACCGCTCCGTTGCGGAGTATGTTCCGGCGGAGGACAGGGTCGCGATGCTGCGGCTCGCGGCACAGTGCGACGAGCGGCTGCGCGTGAGCACCTACGAGCTCGACACCGACAGGGTCAGCTACTCGATATACACTGTGGAGCACTTTCGGAGAAAGTTCCCGGACGGGGAGCTCTTTCTCCTTATCGGCAGCGATATGCTGCTGAGCTTCGATAAGTGGTTCCGGTTCGAGGACATCATGCGGGAGGTCACTCTCGCGGCGGTGTCAAGAGAGAACGGGGACATCGGTCTGCTCGAGGAAAAGGCGGAGCAGCTCCGGAAATTCGGTGAAATATGCATTAGCAGGAGTAGCGCCGTTGAGGTCAGCTCCACCGAGATAAGAAAAAAAATTGCAAAAAATCAGGATTTCACTTGCTATATTGATGAAAATGTAGTACAATATATTAGGCAAAAGGGATTATACAGAGCATGAGGTGATCTGTTGCTTTACGATGTTAACGCTAAAAAGAAATATCTGAAGGCTGCGCTGTCGGCTAAGAGGTATGCACATTCGCTGAACGTCGCGGAGGAGTGCAGAAAACTCGCCGAAAAGTACGGCGAGGACCCCGATAAAGCCTATTTTGCAGGACTTCTCCATGATGTATGCAAGGAGATGCCGGACGCGGAGCAGTACGCTCTCGCGGCTCAGAGCAGCTTTGCGGTGTGCAGGGAGGAGCTCGAGACCAAGTCGCTGTGGCACGCCGTTGCGGGTGCTTACCTCCTGAAAACGGAGTTCGGCGTGGAGGACATTGATATCCTCAATGCCGTGAGGTACCATACAGTCGGCAGGGCGGGCATGACAAGACTCGAGGAGATAGTCTACCTCGGGGATCTCATCTCAGCCGACCGCGACTACAAGGACGTTGACAAGATGCGCAGGCTCGCGTACTCAAGTCTGAACGAGGCTATGTATGAGGCTTTTGCGTTCGCTATAAGATCGGTAGTGAAAAAGGGCGGGGTCATCCCCGTGTGCACTATCGAGGGGTATAACTTCTATACCAGACTATACAGAGAAGAGAAAAACAGCACAAATCTGAAAAGAGGACAAAAATGAGCGATATTGAAACAAACGGGGAGAAGAACTCTGACGTGGAGATACACAGGGATAAGCCTGTGAAGAAGCTCGTCAGGATAAAACGAAACGGTCAGGGGAGCGCTCCGGCTCCCGGGAACACAATGCCGCAGCAGGGCGGTCAGCAGGGATATGTCCCGCAGCACGAGGCTCCGCAGAGCGAGGGAGCTCAGCAGTATCCGCAGGGGTATGCTCAGCATCAGAACTACGTCCCGCAGCATGAGGCTCTGTCGAATCCGGACGAGTACGTCCCGCAGTATGAGGCGCAGGTGCCGCAGTTCGCTGTGGAGGGCGCGGGGAAGAAGTTCCACTGGAAGGATGCGCTGATAAAGTTCATCGCCATCGCGGCGAGCCTGTTCATAATCGGCGCACTGATACTTAACCTCCCCATAATCAACGACAAGAAAAACAACAGGAACGTCTCGATCATCACGTTCATCAAGAACTGGCAGCCCCTCGCTTACAAGGAGGGCGAGCTCGAGAAGACTGACAAGGATTATAACGTAGATACCAACATCGTGCACAGCGATTTTACCGACGGTCTTGACCTCCCGCAGAAGGTCGAGGGTCAGTATACCGTGCTCTTCCTCGGATTCGACGAAGAGAACCTCAACAGCGACGTTATGTGGGTCTGTGAATTCGATATTGCGGCTGCAAAGCTCAATATCCTTCAGATACCGCGCGACTGCTGTCTGCCGGACTATACCTCCTCCCTCACGGGAAAGTTCAACAGCATTTACAGTCAGGGTGCTCCGGACAAGACCCCGATACAGCGCGTCGTTGCGGCTGTTGAGGAAAACTTCGGCATTCCCGTTGACTGCTATATCACAACGGGCTGCGGCGATATCGTCAGCATGGTGGACCTCGTGGGAGGTATCCCCATGGAGCTCGACAACGAGATCGTCTACGAGGCGGGAAAGGTCATCCCTGCGGGTGACATCGTGCTCTCCGGCGAGCAGGCTGAGTGGTTCGTAAGATACCGTCACGCTTGGCTCGAGGGCGACATCGGACGTATGCAGAACCAGAGAAGATTCATGGCTGCTGCTATGCAGAAGCTGCTCAATATCGTAAAGGACGAGGGCAAGCTCAAGCTCTACAGCTACGTCAAGGAAGTTTACGACAACGAATACATCTACACCGACCTCAGCCTCGAGAATATCAGTATGCTCGCGGACTTCTGCTCCACGCTCTCTATGGACAGCGTTTACGTTACCATGGTGCCCGGCGAGGAGGCTAAGTACAATGGATATGACGTATTCTCCGTTCACAAGCAGGCAACACTCGATATACTCAACGAGTACTTCCGTCCGTATCAGAATGAGATAACCTCGGATCAGTCCTCGCTGATAGAGTATGTCACCGACTATAAGCATACAGTTTACGACGACACCGGCGACGACCTCGAGGATCTGCTCAACAGCGGTGAGCCGAAACGCGGCTGATGAAAGGAAGTATTATGGATACAAGAGAAAAGCTCGAACTTATCGTTAAAACTCTCGACAGCAAGCGCGGCGAGGATATCCAGGCGCTCAGGGTCGCGGACATAACCATTCTCGCGGACTATTTTGTGATAGTCAACGGTACCAGCAATACCCACACACGCACCCTCGCGGACGAGGTGGAGTTCCAGCTCTCGCAGAAGGGCATTGAGCCGGAGCGGCGTGAGGCTGACACCGGAAATACTTGGATAATCCTCGATTATGCCGATATAATCGTTCATGTTTTCTACAAGGAGCAGCGCAATTTCTACAAGCTCGAGAGCCTCTGGGCTGACGGCGAGCCTGTGGATATCAGCTCTCTGCTCACTAAGGAGAACGCTGATGAGAACTAACAACGCGCAGGGCAGGAACCTCTGCATGGCGATAACAGGCTACCTCGTAGTCAAGGCGATAATCAACATGACCCTCGCGGGCGGACTGAATATCGGGGCGGTAATTCTCGCGCTGGTGCTCGGTGCGGCTATGTTCACGGGCCTGCAGTTCGTCAACTACGGCGTTGCGGCGTACCTTCTCGTTGTGGCGGTGGTGTACCTCCCGGGGAACATCTCCAACATCGGGAGCAACTGGATATACCTTCTTGAGGGACTCATTGATATCGGCTGCGCGGCGGCGCTCTGTACGGTCCCCGCGATAAAAGAGCACTTCACTAATAAGTGGAGCGAGATAGGGAGCTTGTTCGGAAAGTAATAACAGAACGTTATTGATCCGGCAATGAAGTATATATAATATGTTTCGTATATCATTCCCCCGCCGGAGGCGGGGGAATGATATAAATTACTTATACTGTTAATTATTGAAAAGGAATGATAGATATGAGCAGATACGATTTCAGTTCGGTCGAACCGAAATGGCAGAAATACTGGGAGGAGCACGAGACCTTCAAGACCGACGTCTGGGACTTCAGCAAGCCTAAGTTCTATGCGCTCGATATGTTCCCGTATCCGTCGGGAGTGGGTCTCCATGCAGGTCATCCCGAGGGTTACACGGCGACTGATATAGTTTCGCGCATGAAGCGTATGCAGGGGTATAATGTCCTCCACCCGATGGGCTACGACTCCTTCGGTCTCCCCGCGGAGCAGTACGCTGTCAATACCGGAAACCACCCCAACGGCTTCACTCAGGAGAATATCAAGACCTTTTCAAAGCAGCTCAAGGAGCTCGGCTTTGACTACGACTGGTCGAAGATGATCGCTACCTCCGACCCGGAGTTCTACAAGTGGACGCAGTGGATATTCAAGCAGCTCTACCTCGACGGCTACGCGAAATACATTGATATGCCCGTCAACTGGTGCGAGGAGCTGGGTACTGTCCTCTCCAACGACGAGGTCATCGACGGCAAGTCCGAGCGCGGCGGGTTCCCTGTGGTCCGCAAGAACATGAAGCAGTGGGTCATCGACCAGCCCGCTTTCGCGGAGAAGCTCCTCGAGGGGCTCGACGAGGTTGACTGGCCGGAGTCCACTAAGTCCATGCAGAGGAACTGGATAGGCAAGTCCACCGGCGTGGAGGTCGAGTTCGACATCGTCGGCGGCGGGAAGTTCTCTATCTTCACCACCTGTATCGAGACTATCTACGGTATCACCTTCATGGTGCTCGCGCCCGACGGCGACATCACTGCGAGCCTCCTCGACCGCGTGCAGAACAGGGAGGAGGTCGAGGCGTATATCGCTGAGACCAAGAAGAAAAACGACATGGACCGCACTGAGCTCAACAAGACCAAGTCCGGCTGCGAGCTCAAGGGCGTTACCTGCATCAATCCTGTGAACGGCAAGGAAGTCCGTATGTTCATCGGAGACTTCGTACTCGCAAGCTACGGTACGGGCGCTGTTATGGCTGTTCCGAGCCACGACCAGCGTGACTTCGAGTATGCAATAGCTCACAACATAGATATGATCCAGGTAATCGACGGCAAGGACGGTCACATTGACGTTTCCGAAGCCGCTATGGAAAAGACCGAATACCTCGGCAAGGGCTACACGCTCATCAACTCCGAGGAGTTCACAGGTCTTACCGTTGAGGAAGCCAAGGCAGCTATCACACAGAAGCTTGAAAAAATGGGCAGAGCAAAGCGCACTGTCAACTATCACTTCCGTGAGTGGATAT
>JAEELF010000053.1 GCA_016288815.1 Ruminococcus sp. | reverse complement strand
GAACCCTGCCAGAGGCGCTGCCTCTGGACTCCGCCAAAGGGTCAGTCGACCCTTTGGAATCCCATTGTTTAACTGTTAAGCGCCTTTTCGAGCCAGACGTGCGCGATGTCGAGTGCCTCGTAGAGACCGCACTCGCGCTCCGCGTTCTTAACGACCGCCTGGAGCGGGTTCAGGCTCGGGTCAGTGCTCATCTGGAAAACGCGCACCTTGGACGTCACGTCCTCCTCGCCGACCTTCTTCGTCGATAATATCTGTATCATCGTCACGAACGGATCGGACATATATCCGTAGTAGATCGTTTTGCCGCTGCGGACGAGCGGGTAGCCCTTATATGTGTAAAATTCGCTCATGGTAATTCCTCCTTGTGGTGGGTTGATTGTGCCGTATCCCGGCTTACTTCACGCTCATGATGAACTCTTCGTCAGTGTTCAGCAGCGCGGCGTTCTCAGCGAGCGTTTCCACTGCCGACGCCGAACAGGTGAACCTGCTCTCGCCGTCGATGACTACCAGCGCAGTCATCAGCGAACGCTCATAGAACTCGACCTTTGTGGTAGTGCCGGTCTGTGTGTCGTTGAATTCAACAGTTGCGAGCGGAGTCCCGCTGAATGCTTCGTCTGTCGCGAAATCCTCAGCCGAAAGGTTGTTGACGAGGTACGAATAGAACTTTCTGTAGCGCTCTGCGTCGAACTGCGAGCCGTTGAGAGTAACGTTGAAGTCATCTGCCGAAGCCGATGTGCGGTCAACGTCGGAGTTCTTCGCGGCTATCGAGAAATCAGCCTTAGTGCCGTCTGCGAAGCTCACCTTCAGCGAGTCGATCAGCCAGACATAGGTCGTGAATACGTTGTTGCGCGAGGTGATGTCCACCGGCTCAACAGTCACCCACGGAGCGTCGTCAGCATCAAGAGTGTAGATGAGCGGGACGCCCTCGAGCATCGCGTATACGAGCCTGTTGCCGTCCTCGTCAGAGGTTATCTGCGAAAGCAGCAGGACATAGGTTTTGTCCTCGGTGACCATAGTCACGCGGCAGTACGGCTCTTCGAGCTGAGTATTGCTGATGTCGTCCTCGGTCGGGCGGACAGCGTAGATCTCCTTGGCTGTGAGACCGAACATACCGTGTGTGATCGGGGTCGAGCGCTCAACAGCAAGGAAAGCGCGTGCAGGCTCTACCAGCACATGAGTTGCAGCCGAGCCGGAGACACTTCCCTCCTCCCCGGAGGAGGTATCGTACTGTATCACCATGTCGGGCTTGTCGGTACGCTCGATCTTCAGCTCCGAAACGAGCGGGTACTCGTTCGAGTCATATGAGGGAGCTATCTCCGTGTCGATGTAGTCCTCGAGGCTCTTGCCGAAATAGGACACATTGTAGTTGCTGCAGGTATAGACCTTATCGACGCCGTCCACCATGACGTAAGTCTGCGCGTCGGAGGGTGCCTGATCGCCGATATAGAGTGTTTTCTTGGTGCCGCTCTCGAATGTTACCACTACCGTCGCCGAAGGCTCAGCCAGACCGAACTTCGCTTTGTTCTCAGGATGCTCCTCGATGAGCGCCGTAGTCGAGAGCGAGACAGTATTATTCGCGAGCGAGGATATAGTGCTCGCCTTGAGCGGGATATCGTCGCAGCCCTCGATAGTGTAGACCGCAGCCTCGTCGTCCGTAGCCTTCTGCACGAGCTTTGCGGTGTACGTTCCCGACTCGTTCGTGACCTCGATCGTATCCACTACGCCGTGGACGTGCTCGGTCGAATCGGGACCCTCGAGGGAGGTATCGTAAACGAGAGTGAGTCCCGAGCCCTCAGCCTCTGTGGTGGGCTCGGTCTCGGACAGAGAGCTCTCATTGCCGGAGCCGCTGTCCTTCTCAGTCAATTTCAGAACTGCAAGTCCGCCGCCGAGCACGACGAGTGCCGCGCTCAGCCCGATTATTCCCTTTTCAGTTTTGTTCATCGGTTGCGTCTCCTTATCAGTACGAATACTCCGACAGCCGCAACGAGGAGCGGGATAACGTATACCGTCACGGCGCGTACAGCGTTGTACTGCGACTGCGTGGGAGCGATATACGACTGCTGGAGAGCCTTCTCAGCGATGACTGCCGAAGCCTCCTTGCCTGTCATTGTATTGAGCGTGCTGAGCAGCACGTCAGCGTTGTTGTAAATGCTGGAATTAGCGAGTATGCCGTCGTCAGCGAAGAATGCGCTTCCGAGTACGAGCACGCGGCTGGTGTATACCTCAAAGCCGTCCGCAGCCTCCTTCTTGGAAATGACTGCTGCATTGTAGGAGCCGGTGTCCGAACCTGCTGTGCCGTCGATGAGCGAGATGAGGTATGATGTCTTGGGTGAAGTGAGCAGTGCGCTCGCAACTGCGTCGCTGTTCTTGCTGATTATCTCTATCGACCGGGTATAGGGCGAAACGACCGGGAGGCTGCTGTTCGGGAGCGTGCCCACTGATTCGCTGTCACTGACAGAAACTGTCAGGGCATTGTCGTAGGTGCCGAAGGTCGCGAGATAAACCTGCTTCATATTCTTCTCGTCGTTGATGATAGTATCTCCGACCTCGATGCTCCAGTCTGCAAGGAACTCGTCGAGGTTAGGAGTCTCAACTGCGAAGAGCGACGGGATATAGAGCATATTCTTGCCGTACTTGCCGTCATTGTAGAGGAAGTCGGTGAGCTTTGAAACGACGTCGGGAGCGATGTCGTTTGCAGGAATGGGAAGTATCACGAGGTCGTAGTCCTCAGGAGAGAGGTCATCGGACGCGATGTCGATATCTGTGCAGTCATAGCCGTACTTCGTGATGAATGTGCGGATAGCAGCCGATACGCCCTCGAACTGTGTGTCGCTTATCGAAGCGCCGTTCATCATGCTCGCGTATGCAACGCGGACAGGGTGAGAATCGGTAACGTTCTGGATAGCCGTGGTGATAATGCTCTCGCCTGCGAACGTCATGGAGATGTTCGTGGAGGTGGTGGAGCTGTCCGGCTGGAACATCGACATTATCTCAGTTGAATCGATGATGTCGACTCTCTCATCGGAGTAGACAACGATCGAACGCGCCTCGATCTCGCCGTTGTAGTACTTCTTGTACTTTGCGATGACATCGGGGTCGGTGTTCATGTCAACGTATTTTACGGTGATCTTGCCGCTGCCCTGAGAAGCTGCAGTCTGGTATCTTTCGAGTATCTTGGGGACCATCTCGAACGGGCAGTCCTCAGAGGTGAGAGCCACGCCGCGGTAGTAGTAGTACATCTGAGCCATGTAGCTCGTGTAGTACTGCTCGAATTCCTCCTGCGAGCAGGTAACTGTTATCTCAACGTCCTTGCTGAGGTCCTTCATTGCCGCGATGCTCTCGTCGCTGAGCTCGTAGCGCTTATCGGGAGTGAGGTCTATCTCGGTGTTCACGCGCTTTGCGAAAATGCCAGCCATGAGGTTGACCACAACGACTATCGCGATCACGAGAACTATCACTATAAGCGACATCGAGCCGAAACGGAGCTTCCTGTGCGCCTTTTTCTGCTGCTCGGGAGCCTGCGCCCCGCTGAGCTTTTCGTTTTCGTTCATCTGTATTACCTTCCTTTCTTTCTATCAGCCCCAGCGCTTCTTATCGAGCACCCTGACTGTCAGGAAGTTGAATATGAACGCTGCGCTTACAAAGAACAGCACGCTCGGAAGGTCGAACACGCCCTTTGTGAACTCGATATATCTTGTGTAGAAGGAAAGCGACATGACTATCTTGATGAGGAACTCGCTGCCGGTGTTGGCTGCGAGATTGTCCATGAGGTAAAGCACGAAAAGTGCGAGCATACTAACTACCGCGGAGGTCATCTGGTTCTCCGTGAGGGAGGAGATGAACAGTCCCACTGCGATGAATGCAGCTCCGAGGAACAGCATTGCGAAGTAGTTGCCGAGGAGCGTGGACCATACCACGCTTCCGCCGAGTATGCCGAGTATCACCGCATAGACGAATACTATGCTCTCTGCGATGATGAAAAGCGTAAGAGCTGCGAAGTACTTGCCGAGGACGATGTCCCACAGGCCTATCGGTGCTGTGAGAAGTCCCTGATCCGTGCGGTTCTTCTTCTCCTCACTGAGCAGTCTCATCGTGAGGATAGGTATGAGGAAGAGCACGATTATGAACATCGAACCGAAGAGGTTCGCGGTGTTCGTAGTTCCGACGGCGACAACTCCCGAGCAGAAGAATATTCCCGAGAGGAGGTAGAATACCGACAGGAACACATATGCCAGTCCTGATGTAAAGAATGCGCCCATTTCGCGCCTGTAGATAGCACCCATTATTCCTCGCCTCCGTTCTCTGTATCTTCTTCGCTGTCATCGTCCGTACCGGAGACTGAAGCCTCGGGCGCGGAGTCATCGAAATTGAGCTCGATGTGCGGACGCGGCTTCTTTTCCTTCTTGGCCTCGCCCTTTTTCTCATTTTTCTCCTCGTCCTGCATCTCGAGGATACCCTCGTCCATAGTTATCCTGAGGAAGATGTCCTCAAGGGTGAGGTCGGAGAGCTGGAGCATGAGGATATTCCAGCCGTTGTCGGCGCAGAGCTTGTTGAGTGCGCGTCTTACGTCTGTCTTGCCGTCTGTCTCGACGTCGTAATCGTAAATGCCCTTCTCACGCTCCATATCGGCGCGGACGTACTTGACGCCCTCCACCTTGCGGATAGCGTCGGCTATCTGCTTCTTGTCGGAGGCAGTGTGAGTGGGCCCCTCGATACGTAGGGTCATCTTGTGCTCGTTCGTGATGTTCTGAGCGATCTCATCGGCGGTGCCGTCCGCAGCGATGACGCCCTTGTTGATTATGATTATCTTATCGCAGGTAGCCTGTATCTCCGGGAGGATATGCGAGGAGAGAATGACTGTGTGGCGCTTGCCGAGCTTGCGGATAAGAGTGCGTATCTCGATGATCTGGTTCGGGTCAAGACCTACTGTAGGCTCGTCGAGAATGAGCACGGGCGGGTTGTTGATGAGCGCCTGTGCGAGACCTACTCTCTGGCGGTAGCCCTTGGAGAGGTTCTTTATAAGTCTGCCGCGGACGTCGCTTATGCGGCAGAGGTTGCAGACGTCGTTGAGGTGAGCCTTTCTCGGCAGCTTGCACTTCTTGAGGTCGTACATGAAGCTGAGGTAAGCGTCTACCGTCATATCAACGTAGAGCGGCGGTATCTCGGGAAGGTAGCCGATATAGGACTTTGCCTTCTTCGGGTCCTCGAGTATATCCACTCCGTTGATGAGAATCTGTCCGGAAGTGGATGAGATATATCCGGTGAGCATATTCATAGTGGTGGACTTGCCCGCACCGTTAGGTCCGAGGAAGCCTAATATCTCACCCTTTTCTACCTTGAAGCTGATGTCGTTTACGGCTCTCTTGTCGCCGTAGCGCTTCGTAAGGTGTTTAACTTCTATCATTGGTTTTCCTCCTTTTAGAAGTTATATATTTGTAAACAAACCATTATTAATGGTAACTCCTGTATGTGATAACAGCGTGAAAGAATCGCGAATATTACCGGCATTTTTCAATGTCCGCGGCGATCTGTGCGCGGAGCTCGTCCAGCGAGGAGAATCTCGTTTCGGGACGGATAAAGCGTCTGAAGGACACTTCTGCGGTCTTGCCGTAGAGGTCGCCGCTGTAGCCGATGATGTGGGTCTCCGCGAGCGGTCTGCGAGCGCCCTCTATGGTAGGCTTTACGCCAACATTCGTGACCGACGGGAGCATAGTGCCGTCCACATTCGTGACGGTGCTGTACACGCCGTATCCCGGCACGAGCTGTCCCTCCGCGAACTGCTGATTTATCGTCGGGAAGCCGATAGTCCTGCCGATATGATTGCCGTCCGTCACGGCAGCATTTATGAAATAATCAGAGCCGAGCAGACTGTTCGCCGCTGGGATATCACCCTCCAGCAGAAGCTCTCTTATCCGGCTCGACGACACGATGCTGCCGCCGTATCCCACTGCGCCGACCACCTCGACCTCAAAGCCGAAGCGTCTGCCGAAACTCATGAGCTCCTGTGCGTCCCACGCAGCATTCCTGCCGAATCTGAAATCCTCGCCGCAGCACACATGAGCAGCGCCGAGCTTTCGGGAGAGTATCTCCTGAGCGAATTCCTCGCCGGTAAGCCTGCAAAAGCTCTCAAACGGCGGGCTGACGATTTCGTCCACGCCGATGAGGTCCCGGAGGATCCGTTCCTTTTCGGTACTCGTGTAGATGTACCCCGAAGCTCCGCCGTTTTTTCTCAGAACACACTCCGGCTCGAAGGTGAATACCGAAGCCGAGAGCCCGTTTTCACGCTGGGCAAGAGCCGCATTTATCACAGCCCGATGACCGAGGTGCACCCCGTCGAAGAGCCCGAGCGCGAGCGATGTTCTTTTCTCCATGCGCTCACCCCAGATTCTTCATGACTCTCAGCACGCCCTCGCCGCGGTCTATCCGCGCGAGCCCGATGAAATCGCCGTTGTCTGCGTAGACACGATAGATGTCACTGTCAGACCTCACTCCACGCACCCGCGCCGGATCGAGCTTCACGCCCGAGCGGTACATACGGGTCTGCGCCTCACCGAGCCTGAGCTCCGGATACGCGGTGAACACGCGGTCTGTCGGCTTTATCAGGGCTTCGAGCTCACCGCTGTCAGCCGCCTGCTGTATCTGGTCGAGTGTGCAGCAGTCATCGAGCGTGAAGCCCGAGGACGACGTCCGCACCAGCGACGTCATAATGCCGCCGCAGCCAAGTTTTTCACCGATATCGCTGATTATCGTTCTTATATACGTTCCCTTTGAGCAGCTTATGGACAGCGTGCCCGTGCGCTGAGCGGGATCGTAGTCCCCGAGGGAGAGCTGAGTGATCTCGACCTCCCGCGGCTCGCGCTCGACCTCTATCCCCTGCCTTGCAAGGTCATAAAGGCGCTTTCCGTTCACCTGAACTGCCGAATACATCGGCGGCAGCTGCATTATCTTCCCCGTAAATCCGGGGAGCAGCTCTTCTATCTGCGCGCGCTCAACTGGGATATCCGAGCGCGTGAGCACAGTGCCGGTGATGTCCTGCGTATCGGAGGTCAGCCCGAACGCGAACCCGGCTGTGTAGCTTTTAGTTGAATCCGGCATGATGTCGCACGCCTTTGTTGAAGCGCCGACGAACACCGGCAGCACTCCAGTCGCCATAGGGTCGAGGGTACCTCCGTGCCCGAGACGGCGAATGCGCATTATCCCGCGCAGCTTTGCGATGACGTCAAACGAAGTGAAGCCCTGCGGCTTGTTCACGCAGAGGATACCGTTCATTCAAACGTCCTCCTTACAGCATCGACGAGCCGCTTCCGGACGTCGGCGATGTCGCCGGTCATGGTGCAGCCGGCAGCCTTAGCGTGACCGCCTCCGCCGAAAGTCTGGCATATCTCCGAGACATTCACGTCGTTCGCGGAGCGGAACGAGCATTTGAAGGTCCCGTCCGAGCGCTCACGCACCATTATGCCGACCTCTGCGTCCTCGAGCTGTATCGTGAGCGGCGCGAAGCCCTCGAGCTCCTCGCTCTGCACGCCCATTTCGTCCATGATCTGCTTTGTCAGCACTATCATCACGAGCCTGCCGCCGAGGTAGTGCTCCATGAGCCGTGTCACGGCGCTCTCGAGCTTCATTCGTCCGAGCGACTTGACGTCGAACATATAGCGGTTTATCCGCGCGAAGTTTATGTCGTAGCTGCGCATCATCTCCGCGGCTATCTCGTGAGCGCGGGGAGTGGTGCAGTCGTACTTGAAGCAGCCTGAATCCGTCGCGATGCCGGTATACAGGCAGGTCGCACAGTGCGTAGTAATCCTCACGCCCATGTACTGCGCGAGGTCGTAGATCACCTCGCAGGCAGCTGTCGCTCTCGGACGGAGCAGCGTGCGCTCGGCATAATCCTTGTTTGAGATGTGGTGGTCTATGCAAAGCTGGACCTTCCCGCCGTATATCTCCTGATAGCGTCCCATGAGAGACTCATCGGCGATATCCACAGCGATGACGGTCTGCGGCTCGAATTCCTCTCCCGCGCCTGTGCTCGTCATGAAGTCGTACCGCTTGGGGAATTCGTCGTGGCAGACGACCCTGCTGCGGACGCCGAGCTCTGTGAGGATATCCCTCATCGCGAAGCCCGCGCCGATACAGTCACCGTCCGGATTGCGGTGGGTGATTATGACGGCGTCAGAGCAGTTGCGCAGGAAGGTCTCCGCTTCGCTGAAGCCTATATACATTGACCCTTCCCTCCTTTACAGAAGCTCATTGAGCTTTCGGCTTATCTCCGCGCTGCGTGCGATAGAATCGTCCGCAACGAAGGTGAGCTCCGGCGATTTGCGCATTTTCAGGCGGTGGAAGAGCTCGCGGCGGATAAAACCCTCCGCGCTTTTCAGCCCTGCCACGGACTCCTTTGCACGCTCAATGCCCTCGAAGCTCGATACATATATCTTGCAGCTGGACATATCGCCTGAGAGGTCCGCGCGCACTATGGTGAGCATCTTGTCGATGCGCGGGTCCTTGAGCTCGCGGAGTATCGCGGTCATTTCTCTTTTGATATCCTCAGCCATGCGGCTGTTCTTGAAATTAGGCATAACTATCCTCCGGTCAGATCTTTACCGTGAAGCTCCCGTCCTTGTTCTCGGAATGCTTATCCTTGGAGGGAGCCTTCTCCGCAGCAGCGGAGCTCTTCTTGCTCTCCTTCTTAGCGGGCTTGACGGGCTCCTCAGCGGGAGCCTCCTCAGCGGCAGGAGCGGTTGTCTCAGCTGTCTCTGCGGGAGCTGTCTCCTCTGCCGGCTCAGCTGTTTCAGCGGTCTCGGCGGGAGCCTCACTCTCTGCATTCTCAGCAGCTAAAGCAGCCTCAGCCTCCTTTGCAGCAGCTGCTGCCTCATCGAAGAATCCGCCGCTGAACATAGCCTTGTCGAACGCCTCGTCCTCGTCGGAGCGGCTGTAGTCGGGGACGTCATCGTCGCCCTCCTCGCCGTAGTAGATATCGGCGTACTTGTCATAATCGGGCTCGAGCTCGACGTCGCGGACGGGGCGCTCTATCCCCATGAGGTCGTCGATAACGTCTTCCTGGTCGTCGATCGCGCTGCACTGTCCGAGAAGTATCTTCTTCACAGATTCAAAGAAGAAGATGTCGATAGGTCCGAAATCGTCCCATGCAAGCGCTTCGTTGCAGTATTGCAGCATATCAGATGTGCTCATTCTGCTGTTGTCCATTTACCTTTACCTCCCTATTTGATACATCGTGATATCATTTTTATCCTGATGTCTGAATTTATAATACTTATCTGAGCCGTATTCCCGGCACAGAGCTTATTCCTCGTCGCGGTATTCCTCAACGACATATGTCTCGAAGATATCGCCTTCCTTGACGTCGCTGAACTTCTCGAGGCTGATACCGCACTCGTATCCCTCAGCGACCTCCTTGACGTCGTCCTTGAAGCGCTTGAGACCCGCGATGTGGTCGTCCGCGATGATGATACCGTCGCGCACTACGCGCACCTGACTGCCTCGTGTGACCTTTCCGCTGAGCACATAGCTTCCTGCTACCATGCCCACGTTCGATATCTTGTATACCTGACGGACCTCGACTCTGCCCTGCTCGACGTCTCTGAACTTCGGAGCGAGCATACCCTTCATAGCGGTGGTTATCTCCTCGATAGCGTCGTAGATTATGCGGTAAAGTCTGATGTCAACGCCGTCGCGTGCAGCATTCTCAGCAGCAACGGGGTCGGGTCTTACGTTGAAGCCGACGATGATAGCGTTTGAAGCGTTAGCGAGCATAACGTCGCTCTCCTTGACAGCACCGACAGCGCCGTGGATGACTCTTACGCGCACCTCGTTGTTCGAGAGCTTCTCGAGGGACTGCTTTACAGCCTCCACTGAGCCCTGAACGTCCGCCTTTACGATGATAGGCAGCTCCTTGATCTCGCCCTCGGCGATCTGGCTGAACAGGTTGTCGAGAGTTACCTTTCTGTAGGCGTTGAACTGCTCCTGCTTCTGCTCGTGCTTTCTCTGCTCAACGAGCTCGCGTGCGAGGCGCTCGTCCTCAACTGCGTTGAAGATATCGCCTGCGCTCGGAACCTCCGCGAGACCTGTTATCTCAACAGGTACGGACGGTCCGGCAGACTTTACGGTCCTGCCCTTGTCGTTTGTCATCACGCGGACACGTCCCACAGCAGTACCTGCGATGAGGACATCACCCTGCTTCAGCGTACCGTTCTGTACGAGCAGCGTCGCGATAGGACCTCTGCCCTTGTCGAGTCTCGCCTCGATAACTGTACCCTTTGCAAGACGGTCGGGGTTAGCCTTGAGCTCCTTGACCTCAGCAACAAGAAGAACGTTCTCGAGCAGCTCGTCGATACCCTGTCCGGTCTTGGCGGAAACGGGAACGCAGATGACGTCGCCGCCCCAGTCCTCGCACACGAGGTCGTACTTGGTGAGCTCCTCCTTGATACGGTCGGGATTTGCTCCCTCCTTATCCATCTTGTTGATAGCCACGATTATCGAAACGCCCGCAGCCTTGGCGTGGTTTATGGATTCTACGGTCTGCGGCATGATACCGTCGTCCGCAGCAACTACGAGGATCGCGATATCGGTGATGTTCGCGCCGCGCGCACGCATGGAAGTGAAAGCCTCGTGTCCGGGAGTATCAAGGAAGGTGATGTCCTGTCCGTTGATATTCACCTGATAAGCACCGATGTGCTGTGTGATACCGCCAGCCTCGCCGGCAGCAACGTGGGCATTTCTGATCCTGTCGAGGATAGATGTCTTACCGTGGTCAACGTGTCCCATGACCACTACTACAGGACAGCGCGGCTGGAGGTTGATGTCCTCGTCGTCGGAGTCGTCGATGAGGCGCTCCTCAATGGTGACGATGACCTCTTTCTCTACCTTAGCGCCGAGCTCCTCAGCCACGAGCGAAGCGGTATCGAAGTCTATCTCCTGGTTTATGGAAGCCATAACGCCCAGTCCCATGAGCTTCTTGATGACGTCCGTGGCTGTTACCTTCAGACGTGTTGCAAGCTCGCCGACTGTAATGCTGTCCGGGATGAGCACCTTGAGCTGCTGCTTTCTTGCACGCTCGAGCTCGAGACGCTTGAGCTTCTCAGCCTCGGTCTCCTTCTTGGAGTACTGCTGGCGGGTGCGCTGTGCGGACTTCTGGTTTATCTTCTGCTTCTTCGAGGAGTAGTTATCATCCTTGTGCTTGTTCGAGGAAGCCATGTTGTCGTAGCGCTCGTTGTACTTGTCGAGGTCGATGTAGCTTCCGCGGGTATCGACTGTGCGGCGCTGACCGGCAGTCTGGGCGGTCTCGGAGCTGAAATTCGCATTGAAGCTCTTGCGCTCACCTCTGTCCTGAGCCTTAGCCTGCTGTTTCTCCTTCTTCTTGGTAGCATCCTGCTTGGGCGGCTCAGCCTTTTTCACCGGCTCAGCCTTCTTGACGGGCTCAGCCTTGGCGGGAGCGGGCTTCTCGGGAGCCGGAGCGGGTTTCTTCTCCTCAGCAGGCTTGACTGCTGCGGGCTTCTTCTCCTCAGCGGGCTTCTTGTCCTCTGCGGGCTTCTCAGTCTTCTTTGCGGCAGGCTTCTTGTCTGCCTTGGCGGGAGCCTTTTCAGCTGCGGGTTTCTTCTCCTCGGCGGGCTTTTCAGTCTTCTTTGCCGCGGGCTTCTTCTCAGTCTTTGCGGGAGCCTTCTCAGCAGACTTCTCCTCCGCCTTCTTCGCAGCTCTCTCCGAAGCCATGGGATTGATGAGATCCTGCGACTTGAAGTACTCGTCGAAGGACTTCACCTCATGCTGCTTGGAGTAGCTCTCGAGCAGAAGATCCATTTCCTCCTCGGTGAGACCCGTGGAAGTTTTCTTCTTGGTGTCGCCCTTCTCGGCGAAGCGGTCTATAAGCTCCTGCGAGGTAACGCCGAGATCCTTCGCGGCGTCGCTTAACTTTATTTTTTTCGTCATAGGTCGTAAATACCTCCATTTATTCAATTGTACGATTATTCAGTTGTATCGGTGATGAGCCTTGCGAAGCCGTCGGCAAAGCCTTTGTCGCAGACTGCTATGACAGCTGCCGGCTTGCGGAACAGCCTCTCGGTGTCCTCAACGGTTATCGGGAGCCTGTAATGCGGAACGCCGTATCTTTCACAGACGTTCTCCGCGCCCCTGACTGTCCGCTCCGAGGCGTCGGAAGCGGTGATAACGCATCCTGCCTTTCCGGAGCTGACTGCCTGTGCGGAGGGGTCTGCACCTCTTACCGCCTTGCCGGCCCGGATACAGATACCGAGCAGTCCGAGCGCCTTAGTCCTGAGCTGCTCTGAGTTCATCTGTCATCACCTCGTATACAGAGTCCTCTATCTTACATGAGAACGACTTCTCGAAGCGGCGTGCCTTCCTTGCTTTTTCAAGGCATTCCGCACTGCGGCAGATGTACGCTCCCCTGCCTGATTTCTTGCCGGTGAAGTCGAGGCTGACCTCTCCCTCCGGCGATCTCACGCAGCGGATGAGCTCCTTCTTGGGCTTCATCTCTCCGCACCCGAGACACATTCTCATGGGTGTTTTCTTCGGTTTCATGCTCATTCCTCAGCGGTCGCCTCAGCTGTCTCCTCAGCAGGAACCTCAGCGGGAGCCTCTGCCTCCTCGACCTCCTCAGGGAGCGGGTCGATCACGGGCGGAACGTAATCCGGGCTGAGCTCGGGGGCCTCGTCGCCTGTGAGAGCGTCGAACTGGGGCTTGATGTCGATCTTGTAGCCTGTCAGCTTAGCGGCGAGCTTAGCGTTCTGACCCTTGTTTCCGATAGCCAGCGAGAGCTGATTGTTCGGAACGACAACTGTGCAGGTCTTCTGGAGCTCGGAGGTGATGACGGTCTTCAGCACCTCAGCCGGAGCGAGCGCGCGTGCGATGAATTCCTCAGGAACTTCGCTCCACGGGATAATGTCTATCTTCTCGCCGGAGAGCTCGCTGACTACAGCTGTGATACGCGAGCGCTTCGCACCGATGCACGCACCGACTGCGTCTACGTTCGGATCCTTCGACCATACAGCGATCTTTGTTCTCGAGCCAGCCTCACGCGATATGGACTTGACCTCCACGGTGCCGTCGTATATCTCGGGGACTTCTATCTCGAAGAGCCTCTTGACAAGGTCCTTGTGTGTACGGGAGATCTTTACGACCGGCTTCTTGTTCTTGCCGATGATGCCGGTGATGTAGACCTTGACATTCTGTCCCTCCTCGAGGGTCTCGCCGGGTATCTGCTCGTTGCGGAAGAGGTAGAGCTCAGTGCCCTCGTAGTCAACAGTGACCGTACCTCTGCCGGGCTCGACCTGCGATACCTTGGCGGTGATGCACTCATGCTCCTTTGACTCGAAGCGGGAGAGCATCTGCTCGCGGTTTATCTCGCGGAGGTCGCCCTTAATGCTCTGCTTTGCGGAGAGAGCCGCCATTCTGCCGAGCTTGGAGATGTCGATCTCCTTGAGGATCTTCCCGCCGACGTAAGCGTCGGGGTCGATAGTGCGGGCGACGTCGATATTGACCTCATTCTCGTCGATCGGGTAGTCGTCGATGACCTCCTGCTCGATGTACATCTCGAACTTCTTGGTCGCGGGGTCTATCTCGACCCTTATGTTCTCCTCGCTGTGCGGATACGCCTTGCGGGCAGCCTTCAGCATGGCTGACTTGACCTTTTCGATGAGAAGCTCGGTCTCTACGCTGTTCTCTTCTCCGAGCAGCGCGAGCGCCTCGAAGAAGCTGTTATTCTTGTTCATTTCCAAATATTCCTCCAATATAATTTATTCAAACTCAAGATAGAGCTTTACGAATGCGATGTCCTCGAGCGGGAAGGTCTTTTCGGTGCCGTCCTCAAGGACGACCGATATGCCCTCCTTGTCCGCTCCGGCGAGCTGAGCAGTGAGCTCCTTCTCACCGTCATGTGCGCGGATGAACCTTATCCGCACGGTATCCCCCCGGCAGACCTCGAAGTGTTCCTCCTTTAGGAGCTCACGTTCAAGACCCGCTGAGCCGACCTCGAGCATATAGCTCTGCGGGATAGGGTCAGCCTTGTCGAGTATCTGGTTTATCGGCGCGGTCGCACGCTCGCAGTCGGCAATGGTTATGCCCTCGTCCTGGTCAATGAATACCCGCAGGTACCACATCGCGCCCTCCTTGACGTAGCTGACGTCCCAGAGGTAGTAGCCGAGGTCGTCGGTAATTGGCTTGATGAGGTCATAGACCTTCTGCTCGGTGCCGCCGAATCTTTTCAGCTTCATGTATCTCTCTCCCTTCTTCTGTCGTTCAATAGCCCAATATAAACGAAAGACCGGAAGGTTCCGGTCTTTAGCTTAAACTATCATCATATGTATTATATCACCCTTTTTCAGAAAAATCAAGGGTTTTTGCAAATTTTTCCGAAAATTCCTATTATATTGTTAGTTAAGTATCACATGAACTCTGTAGGGGACGGCGTCCCCGACGTCCAGCCGCCAAAATCGGCGGGCGCCGGAATATCCTCCCCTGCAATCTCCCGACCGTCCGCCGCTCACAATATATAAATCATATAATAATATCGCATTCCCACTTATTTTTCATAAAAGCCCTTGCATATCGTGCGCTTTTATGATAGAATAGTATATAGTATTATACTGAGGTAGTATGCACTGTTACCTCAGCCGCAAAGGAGAAAATGATTATGCAATACGGACACTTCGACCTTGCCAACAAGGAATATGTCATCACAGATCCTGCTACTCCCGCACCCTGGGCGAACTACCTCGGCGACCCCGAATACGGTGCGATGATCTCCAACAACGCAGCAGGCTACAGCTTCGTAAAATCCGGCGCGAACGGGCGTATCTCGCGCTTCCGCTTCAATTCTGACATGGCTCTGCCCGGCAGATACATCTATATCCGCGACAACGGCCTCAACGACTACTGGTCGGCTTCATGGCAGCCTGTCGGCAAGCCGCTCGACAAGTACAAGTCCGAGTGCCGCCACGGCACGGCTTATACCGTCATCTCCGCGGAGTATGAGGGCATAAAGTCCGAGACTACATACTATGTCCCCTACGGCAAGACCTACGAGGTATGGCGTGCAAAGGTGACAAACACCTCCGACAAGCCCAGAGACCTCTCTGTTTTCGGCTTCGTTGAGTTCACCAACGACAACAACTATGAGCAGGATCAGGTCAACCTCCAGTACACGCTCTTCATCACAAGGACGAGCTTTGAGGGCAACAAGATCCTCCAGCACATAAACGAGAACTCCGGCAGGGACGCTTCCGGCTCCAATCACCGCGAGCGCTTCTTCGGCATGGTAGGTCAGCCGATATCCGCGTACAACGGCTCCCTCGCCGACTTCATCGGTCCCTACAGGACATACTCGAATCCTATCGCCGTTGAGTCCGGCAAGTGCAATAACAAGATGAACTTCAACTCCAATGCGTGCGGCGCTCTCCAGAGCGACATCAAGCTCGCTCCCGGCGAGACAAAGGAGTTCGTATATATCCTCGGTCAGCGCGACAACGTTCAGGCTGACGCTATCCTGAAGGAGTACGAGGCTCCCGGCAAGGTAGACGCAGAGGTTAAGCAGCTCAAGGATTATTGGCACGGTCAGCTCTCTAACTTCCAGGTAGAGACTCCCTCCGCTGAGTTCAACAACATGATAAACGTCTGGAACGCTTACCAGTGCTTCATCACGTTCATCTGGTCTCGTGCGGCTTCGTTCATATACTGCGGTCTCCGCAACGGCTACGGCTACCGCGACACCGTTCAGGACATTCAGGGCATCATCCACCTCGACCCCGAGATGGCTGCCGAGAAGATACGCTTCATGCTCTCCGCTCAGGTCAGCAACGGCGGCGGTCTCCCGCTCGTTAAGTTCAACCACAACGCAGGTCACGAGACCTGCCCCGACGAGAACGACGAGAACAGCGTTTACGCAAAGGAGACGGGCCATCCGTCCTACCGCGCAGACGATGCGCTCTGGCTGTTCCCGACTATAGTAAAGTACATCGGCGAGACCGGCAACACCGCGTTCCTCGACGAGGTCATCACCTATGCAGAAGAGGGCGGCGGTGAGGCTACCGTCTATGAGCACCTCAAGAACGCTATCCGCTTCTCGCTCGAGAGGCTCGGCGGTCACGCAATGCCCGCAGGTCTGCACGCTGACTGGAACGACTGCCTCCGCCTCGGCGCAAAGGGCGAGTCAACGTTCGTTGCATTCCAGCTCTACTACGCTATGTCCGTTATCCGCGACATGGCAAAGGACAAGAACGACACAGACTACATCACGTTCATCGACGATGTTCAGAAGAAACTCGGCGATTCGCTCGGAAAGTGCTGGGACGAGGACAGATTTGTCCGCGGTATCCGCGAGGACGGCGTTATCGTCGGTGCAAAGAAGGATCCCGAAGCGAATATGTGGCTCAATCCTCAGAGCTGGAGCGTCATCTCGCGCTTCGCTTCCGACGAACAGGCTGAAAAGGCAATGAACAGTGTCCACGATATACTCAACACTCCCTACGGTGCAAAGCTCCTTGAGCCGCCGTACAAGGATCACTACTTCAACGGCGCGCTCATGCACATCTTCAACGCTGACACCAAGGAGAACGGCGGTATCTTCTCGCAGTCGCAGGGCTGGCTGATACTCGCTGAGGCTCTGCTCGGTCACGGCGACCGCGCATTCGAGTACTTCATGGAGAGTTCGCCCGCCGCAATGAACGACAAGGCTGAGATCCGCGTGATGGAGCCGTATGTACACGGACAGTTCACCGAGTCCAAGGCTTCCCCGTTCGAGGGACGCTCACACGTTCACTGGCTGACAGGTACGGCCTCGACGGTCATGGTCGGCTGCGTAGAGGGTATCTGCGGCATGAGACCCGACGCGAACGGTATCACGATAGCACCGGCTATCCCGTCTTCGTGGGACGGCTTCAAGATCGAGAAGAACTTCCGCGGCAAGAAGCTGAACATCACCGTGGACAACTCCGCGCACGCGCAGTCCGGAGTGAAGGAGCTCACGCTCAACGGCGAGAAGCTCGCAGGGAATTACGTCCCCGCGGACAAGCTCACAGCGGTGAACGAGATAAAGGTCGTATTAGGCTGATAACAAAAAGGTGCCTTTCGGGGCACCTTTTTTTACGTTTATGTATGGTATTGTGCGGGAGATTCATACATCGACCCGCGAGTCATTCTGTTGACTGTGGGCGGCGTCCCCTACAAATACGTTCAACAAATCTGCCGCACACGCCGAACCTGACACCTGAAACCTGATACCTGAAAAGGGCGGAAAGATCCGCCCTTTCTTGTTATTCATTTATCCCATAGACCTCCATGCCGTTCCGGCAGGTGATCTCAAGCAGCTCCTCCACGGGGACCCCTTTGATCTCCGCGGCACGCGCCGCCGTATACGCTATCATCGAGCTGTCCGAACGCTTCCCGCGCATGGGCTCGGGCGCCATGTAGGGACAGTCAGTCTCGAGCAGCAGACGGTCGAGCGGCACAGCTTCGAGCGCCCGGACGGCTTTCTTCGAGTTTTTGAACGTCAGCACGCCCGTGAAGCCGATGTACATTCCCAGCTTCAGGACCTCCGCCGCCGTCTCCGCAGAGCCGCTGAAGCAGTGCATTATCCCGCGCGGACGGTACTTCCTCAGCACCTCGAGGGTGTCCTCGGTCGCGTCGCGGCTGTGGACAATGACCGGCAGCCCGAGCTCATTCGCGAACGCCACCTGCTCGGAGAAGACCCGTATCTGCGCCTCGCGGTCGTAGCCCTCATAGTGGTAATCGAGACCTATCTCCCCTATCGCCTTCAGCTTGGGCTCGGCCTTCACGCTCTCCCGCAGGACATCGAGCCAGTCCGCAGGGAGCTTATCGAGCTCCTCCGGATGGAAACCGGCGGAGGTGTAGATGTAGTCATATTTCCGCGAAAGATCAGCGTTCCCCGCGATATCAGCAGGACAGGTCGAGGCGAGCATGACGTACCTCACTCCCCTCTCCGGGAGCGCCGCGAGCAACTCCTCACGGTCGGGATCGAACGCACTGTCCGTGTAGTGGGCATGAGTGTCGAAAATGTTCCTCATTGCTCAGCGTCCTCTGTGAAATACTGGCGGACGATGTAGTCTATCGTACCCTGGCTGGGGCGGAAATCCTGTGAGGTAGCGCTGTCTCCGGACGCGCGGTCGAGCTTGAAGCAGGTCGCCATACCGCTGCCGTTCTCGAAGAGGTACTTTATAGCCTTGGTGTAGTTGTTCTTGTCAACGACGTTGATATCGTTGGTCGTCATATCGACGATCGTGTCGAAGTAGCTGTCGAGCTGATCCGCGATACGCAGCCCGTCGGTCTGGTTGAGCATGGACTCCGTTATCGAAGCCGCCACCCACGCACGGGTCTCCTCGCCGCCGTCGAACAGCGAGTAGGTGATGTAGCGCTCGATCTGCTCCTCGTTGAGCTTCTGGAGCGTGCCCGAATTGAGTCCCGCGATGTCGATATCCACGCGGTACGAAACGAGACCGAGTATCGTACACGCCTTGCGGAAGGCTTCGGAATCGAACTTGATGTACCTGTCAACGGTCACGCCGAAGGTCTTCTCCACGAACGACTTCGCAGCAGCCGGACCGCCGTTGTCGTACTCCTCGCGGAGCTTGAGCTGTCTGCCCTGTTCGCTGTCGTAGATGATAGTATTGGAGGGCACACCGATGAGGACGACCTTTTTCTTGACCGGGATGGAGCGCAGGAGCACGAAGGTCACAGAGCTCTTCTTGTCGGGCGCCTCCGCGGAGTCAAGCATGAGCAGCATGGTATGCGAATCCTCCTCCGTGGGGACGTAGAGCGCCACCTGCGGGGTCGGCTCCTTGGGCTTCTCGTTGCCGCCGAAGCCGAAATACCGGTATATCGCGTATGCTCCGCCTCCGACTATGAGCAGTCCGAGGAATATCGTAACGAGGAACGGGATCGCTATGCTTCCGCTTTTTTTCTTTGCCATTTTATATTGTTCTCCTTTCATTTCCGGTAGATTTTTCCGGAATGTAAACTCTTCGTATAATGATTTCCCGAAAATATTCGTCAAAAAGTGAATGAAAATGATTTTCCAAAACAGGCGTTTAAAACTTGTCCGCGTAACAGCGCTACTCAACAGAGTTTTCAACATTTTCAACATTTTGGCTGGGGTGAATATGTTTAAACACACTATTCAACAGTCTGTTGAAACAAACATATATGCCATTCGTCTCAATGCTTGATATTTCGGGAAAGGTGTGCTATAATAGGTATATGCAGCGGTCACAGGGAGAGCAGTTCCCAGCCGATATCCGCGATATACCGGCAAATACGTTCCCTGTCGGGTCCGCACTCGTCAAGCGCGCGCCAGACGTCCTCAATGCTGAACCGGAGCACGCTCCTGCCTCTGCGGCGGGCGTAGCTGACCGTCTGGAGAGTTCCCGACGGGGCTGTGTCATTGAGAAACGCAGCGACTGCTGTTGAATTATCCACCATGAAATAATTCCGCACCTTGTACAGCTCCGGTGAGACGTGAGCACCCTCACGCTTGCCGTAGTCCATGAGCGGGTCTGTGCAGGTCGTGACGAGCATATCAGCTCCGCGCTCGGCTCTCACTAGGATCTCCGCGTCCTCACGGCTGTGCCGCTGAGCGTGCCGGAGGTACGGCATCGCGCCGACGAGTTCGATATCGCTGCCCTGCTCCTTCAGCCAGAGGATATGCTCCGCAGCCCAGAGGTCTGTCCCGGCAGCGAGCCCGTCGATGAAGCAGTCATATCCGCGCTCCGCGAGAACGTCGATGCACCGCGCGAGCATTTTCTTCACAGTGAAGAGCGTTATACCGAGCCTGCCGCTGTCGCCGCGCCACGGGAGCACCCCGCGCATACGGTGTCCGGTGATACAGGCAGTGCGTTTTATATCGTTCCGGAAGTCCGCGGCGTCGCGCACTGGCACCCCGGAATCCATAGATACTAACATGATTATCCTCCGGTAAAATAACGTACTCTATTATTATAACACATATCAGATAATATTTCAAGTCTCAGAGACAAGGAAAGGACATGATAGAATGAAGCCATATCTGAAAAGAGCGTGGGCTGAGGTCTCGCTCGGCACGCTCAGGAGAAATATCGAGGTCATTCGCGGACTAAACTCGCCGGAAACAGAGATAATGGCGGTCGTGAAGGCTGACGCCTACGGCCACGGCGACGAGCACATCGTCAGGACTCTCGCGGAGGACTGCGGGATACGCTGCTTCGCGGTGTCGAACCTCGACGAAGCGATAGCTGTACGCGGCTTCGCGCCGAATGCAGAGATACTGATACTCGGCTACACTCCCCCGGAGTACGCCCACGAGATCTCGCAGTACAACATAATACAGGGCGTCGTTTCGGGCGAGTACGCAAGAGCGCTCGCAGCGGCGCGGCAGGGAGTTATCCGCTGCCACATCGCTATAGATACAGGTATGGGACGTATCGGTCTGAAGCACGGCACTCCCCGTGAGTGTGCCGAGGAGCTGAAGGAGCTCTGCGGCATTGAGGGACTCTCCGTCGAGGGGATATTCACGCACTTCGCCGTCGCGGACAGCGATTCCCCTGACAACATCTCCTACACCGACCGCCAGCAGCAGTTCATCACCGATACATACGACGCCCTCGCAGAAATGGGCGTGAAGCTGCCGTGTATGCACTTCATGAACAGCGCCGCCACCTGCTACAGGAACTCCCCGCGGAGCTGCTTCTCACGCGCAGGTATCATAATGTACGGTCTGCACCCCGATATATCGCTCGATATACCCGCAGGTCTCGAGCCGGTAATGGAGCTCAAGGCAGTCATCTCGCACGTCAAGACCGTCCAGCCCGGCGACTGCATAAGCTACGGCAGAACATTCTCCGCGGACCGCGAAATGCGCATAGCTACGGTGACTATCGGCTATGCGGACGGCTATTCGAGACTGCTCTCCGGAAAGGGTGAGATACTCGTACGCGGGAAGCGGTGCAGGATAGTGGGCAGGGTCTGCATGGATCAGTTAATGATAGATGTTTCTGACGTTCCGGCAGCTCGCGCTGGGGACATAGTCACCCTCATCGGGCGCGACGGCGATGACTGCATCACCGCCGACGAGCTGGCGTCCGTTTACGGGACTATCGGCTACGAGGTAGTGTGCGGAATTTCCAAGCGAGTACCGAGGATATATGTTGACTGAAATGAAGAAAATGCTGTTCACAGCCGCCATTGCGGCATTGCTGCTGACCGGCTGCGGCAGTGCCGGAGATGACAGTTCCCCGGCTCCGGAAGTGACCACAGCAGCCGAAACAACGGAGACTGAAACTACTGAGCCCGGGAACGGGGACTTCGTTATGCGCGTCGGGACCGACCCCGACGGCGAGGCAGTCCTCACCCGCGCGGATATAAGTTCCGCCTACGCCGCGCTGACCTATTCCTCCGAGGACGTTCAGGAGTGGGCAGTAAATCTCACATTCAACGATGAGGGCAGAGAAAAGTTCGCGGAGGTGACCGCTCAGCTCGCCGGCACCGACACTCCCCTCTCGATATGGGTCGGTGATGAAATGATCTCCGCACCGACCGTCAGCACTGCGATAACTGACGGAGTCGCCGTTATCACGGGGAATTTTGATAAAGAGTCCGCTATGGAGCTTGCTCACAGCTTAGCCCCGGACTATACTGACAACGATAACAATGAGGGATGATACGATGAAAAAAGCAATGACCATTTCATACGAGGTGGGAAACAATCTCTATATAAACCTAACGAATAAATGTCCGTGCGCGTGCACCTTCTGCATACGCACCCACGCCGACGGCGCATACGGCTCCGACCCGCTCTGGCTCGAGCATGAACCCTCAATGGAGGAGATAATGGCTGACCTCGGCAGGCGCGACCTCGGCTCCTACAGCGAGATCGTCTTCTGCGGCTACGGCGAGCCCACCGAGCGCATTGAGACCGTGACCGCAGTCGCAAAGGAACTGAAAAAGCTCCCGGACTGCCCGAAGCTCCGCATAAACACGAACGGTCTTGGAGACCTCATCAACGGCAGGAGCGTCGCGGAGGAGCTCTGCGGGGCGCTCGACGTTATCTCCGTCAGCCTGAACGCGCCCGACAGGGACGACTACATGGCTGTGACCCGCCCGAAGTACGATAACGCCTTCGAGGCGATGTGCAGCTTCACCGCCGACTGCGTGAAGACCGGCACGGCGGAGGTCATGATGTCCGTTGTGGACGTTATCCCGCAGGAGCAGATAGAGCGGTCGCGCGAGGTCGCTGAGTCGCTCGGTGCGAAGCTCCGCGTAAGAACTTTCGATAACTGAGGAGGCTGTACCATGCTCACCGGAAAGACCGTGCTGCTGTGCGTTTCAAGCTCCATAGCGGCTTACAAGATACCCGACCTCGCCCGCCAGCTGACCAAGCTCGGCGCGGACGTATACGTCTCGATGACCGCAAATGCGACGAACTTCGTCCACCCGTTCACCTTCGAGACCCTCACCCAGCACAAGTGCCTCATCGACACATTCGACCGCAATTTCGAGTACAGCGTGGAACACGTCTCGATCGCGAAGAAGGCGGACGTCGTGCTTGTCGCGCCCGCAACTGCGAACGTCATCGGCAAGCTCGCGAACGGTATCGCCGACGATATGCTCACCACGACCGTCATGGCGTGCAAGTGCCCGCGGCTCATCGCTCCCGCGATGAACCACAATATGCTGCATGACTCGATAGTGCATGAAAACATCGGAAAGCTCAGCCGCCACGGCTATAAGATCATCGAGCCAGTGCGCGGAATGCTCGCGAACCGCGACATCGGCGACGGCAAGCTGCCGGACATCAGCGTGCTCCTCGAATGGATAATACGCGAAGCTGCGTTTGAAAAGGACCTCGCCGGGAAGCGCGTGCTCGTCACTGCCGGAGCGACCCGCGAGAGCCTTGACCCCGTCCGCTTCATCACCAATCACTCCAGCGGAAAGATGGGCTTCGCGCTCGCAAGGGCAGCCATGCTGCGCGGCGCAGAGGTGACTGTCGTCGCGGCGCACACAGACGTCGAGCCGCCGCTGTTCGTGGACGTCGTCCCCGTTCAGAGCGCAGAGGATATGTTCAACGCCGTGAAGGAGCGTCTTGACAGCACGGACATTATCGTCAAGGCGGCTGCGGTCGCGGACTACACTCCCCTGACCGTCGCCGACAACAAGATAAAGAAGTCCGACGGAGATCTTTCCATACCGCTGAAGCGCACGACTGATATCCTCAAATATATCGGCGAGAACCGCCGTCCCGGACAGGTCATCTGCGGCTTCTCCATGGAGACGGAGAACGTCGTGGAGAACTCCCGGAAAAAGCTCGCCTCCAAGAACGCAGACATGATCTGCGCGAACTCGCTCCGCAGCGCCGGGGCTGGATTCGGCACGGACACCAACATCATCACGATGATAACCGCAGAAGACACCGAGGAGCTCGAGCTGATGAGCAAGTTTGATGCAGCGAACGTGATACTCACCAAGCTGAATGATATATCTAACAGAAAAGGAGGAAAATGACATGGCAAAGTTCGTATGTGACGCCTGCGGCTGGGAATACGACGAGGAGCTCGGTGCACCCGATCAGGGCATAGCACCGGGAACTAAGTTCGAGGACCTGCCCGAGGATTTCGCTTGCCCGCTCTGCGGAGTCGGCAAGGATATGTTCTCCGAGGCTTAAGCTGACAGAAATACAGCGCCGGCATCACAGAAATGTGCTGCCGGCGCTTTCTTTTCCCATTTTTTGCTGATTTTCGCGATTTCGCTTGACATTATCGTGCTGAGGTGCTATTATTGAGGTATCGTTCATCGTTTTTCAAATAAATAAAAGGAAGTGGAAACATGAAGCCAAAGGCAATCAAAAAGGCTGCTGCGGGCGTTATGGCCATGGCACTTACGCTGTGCGCTTCGGGAGCTTTCCCTGCACCGGTCATCGCTGCGGGGAACGGCGTTACGATCAATGAGGTCTGCGCCAAGAACACCCAGTACCCCGCTCCCGACGGCGGAAACTACGACTTTGTTGAGCTCTATAACAGCTCGGGCAGCTCCGTGGACATCAGCGGCTGGGGACTCACCGACAAGGCATCAACGCCCTACCGCTATACCTTCCCCAGCGGGACATCGCTCTCCGCGGGCGGACGTATGCTCATCTACTGCGACTCAACAGCAGCGGCAAACAATTCATCTATCGCCCCGTTCGGACTTTCGACCTCCGGCGAGACACTCACCCTGACCGACGCCGCAGGCAATACAGTCGATACGCTCACCTTTGAGGCAGCTATGGCTGATACCTCATACGGACAGTACCCCGACGGCAGCGGACAGTTCTACACCATCCCCTGCACGCCCAATGCCGAGAACAAAGCCCCCGAGGGCTCTAATGCAGTCGCTCTGCCTGAATTTTCGGCGGAGAGCGGCTTCTACAGCAGCTCGTTCAGCCTGAGCATCACTGCTCCCGCAGGGACTACAGTTTACTACACTCTCGACGGCAGCGATCCGACCGCTGAGTCTGAGAAGTACACCTCGCCGATCACGGTGAAGGATATGTCCGATACGCAGAACGTCCTCAGTGCGCGCACCGACATCAGTGCGTCCGGCGCATCAGCTCCGACCTCGCCCGTAGACAAGGCAGCGATAGTCCGCGCAGTTGCCGTGGACGCGAACGGCAATGTCAGCGTCCCCGTGACTAAGACCTACTTCATAGGGAAGACCGATCAGCCCTACTACACCGAAATGAAGGTCATCTCACTCGTTACTGACCCCGACAACCTCTTCGACTACGAGAAAGGCATCTACTGTCTGGGCAAGGTCTACGACGACGCTAACGGCAGCAGCTCCGATCCCGGCGGACAGCAGCCCGGAGGTCCCGGCGGTATCTTCGGACCCGGCGGCGGCTGGGGAGGCGGCTGGAACATAGTCAACCCGTGGGAAATGGAAGCAAACTACACCCAGAAGGGCCGTGAGTGGGAGCGCGAGGCGAGCTTCGAGCTCTTCGACGACGGACAGCTCGTTCTCTCGCAGAACGTGGGCATACGCATAAAGGGCGCCGCTTCGAGATCTCACGCGCAGAAGAGCTTCAATATCTATGCGCGCGCCGAGTACGGCAAGACCGAGGTAGAGTACGATATCTTCGAGGGCACGGCAGTCAAGAAGAAAAACGGCAAGGCGATCAAGAAGTTCGATTCTTTCACTATACGCAACGGCGGAAACGACAACGGCTACGCATACTTCCGAGACTGTATCGACCAGCAGCTCGTAGCTGACCGCGACATCTCAACTCAGGCGACGAGCGAGTGCGTACTCTTCATCGACGGTGAATTCTGGGGCATTTACCAGTTCACCGAGAGAGTTGCCGGCGACTACCTCAAGGCTCACTACGGCGTGGACAAGGACAACATCGCGCTCATCAAGAACGGCGAGCTCGAGGAGGGCGAACAGCAGGACCTCGACGAATGGGAAGCTCTCGCTGAGTTCTGCGCGTCCTCGGATATGACCAGCGAGCAGAACTACAAGCGCTTCACCGACGCAGTTGACGTACAGAGCTACATCGACTACTTCGCAGCACAGATATATTTCAGCAACTCCGACTGGCCGCAGAACAACTTCGCGGTATGGCGCTCGAATCTCACAGACGGCACAACAGATTACGACGACGGCAAGTGGCGTATGTTCCTGTTCGACACAGAGTCCTCAACGGGGCTTTACAATTCGCAGAACAACTCCTCCTACTCCGACCCGTTCAGCCGTATACGCAGCAACACCGACACCGCGAGCAAGATGTTCACGTCACTGCTCAAGAACCCCGACTTCTGCGAGCAGTTCGACCTCACCTTCATGGACATGGCGAACTACAATTTCGCCCCTGAAAAGGCAGATGCGCTCATCTCGAAATACCGCAGCGCATATAAGGAGCAGATACTCGACACCTACGAGAGATTCTTCTCGACTTCTCTCTCCGGCAGCAAGGGCGAGGAGCGCTTCAACAGCGAGTACAATACGCTGTCTGAGTTCTACAAGAACAGATACAGCAGCATAACCTCCACGCTGAAGAATTCGCTCGGACTGACAGGCACTCTCGGGACGCTCAGCATCTCCAACAACAGCGCCCTCGGAAGCATAAGACTGAACACGCTCACCTTCAAGGACGGCGAGGACGAGTGGAGCGGAAAGTACTACTCCGACCACCCCGTAACGATCACAGCTTCGGCGAATACCGGCTGTGCTTTCTCCCATTGGGAGGTAACGGGCGCGGAGGTCAGCGCAGCGGATCTCACATCTCCCACGCTCACGCTCACCGTTAACGGAAACGTCAGTGTGAAGGCAATCTACGACAGCAATATCCTGCCCGGCGACTACAACAACAACGGCGCAGTGAACATCGCGGACGCGGTAGTGCTCCAGCAGTTCATACTCGGCGAGAAAGTGGATATAGTGAATGCGGACATGATAGCAGACGGTGTGACGAACATATTCGATCTCATCGAGCTGCGCGTGTACCTTGCACAGAACAACTGACAAGCAAAGGACGCACCGTTGGGTGCGTCCTTTTTTGGGAGATCAGCTGAGCACTGCTGTAAGTGCTGCCTTCGGGGGCCCGCTGGTCCGAGGTTATCTCCGCGACGTGCGGCATCACCGGTCGCACAAAAAACAAAATGCCGCAGCAAAAAAGGCAGACCCCTCGGTCTGCCCTTTTTCATAATTATTATTCCCAGAATGCAAATGTGTTCTCGATCATGTACGCGATCTCAGGGAAGTCCTTGTGGTACTGCGCGAAGCGGAACGCCTGTCCCAGCGACTGCACGCCGCTCACCACGAGCGCCCACAGACACGCAAAGCACAGGAGCGCCTTTGCGATATTGCGCTTGCTCTGGTCGTCGTTGCGGCATACCAGATAGAATATTATCGCGAACGCACCAGTAACAGCCTGCCACGAGAAATCAGCCATATAGCGCACCGCATAGCCGCTCTCCCAGACGGAGAACACGATGATGAACGGCATTATCAGGCACGGTACAGCAATAGCAGCAGCGCGGGCTATCTTCGTGCGGCGGTCGGGGAAGGTGCGGAGCGCGCGCCCGGAGAAGAAGTACGCGAACATCGGGAGCGCAAGGAAGAAGAGTCCCGAGGTGTTGTGCGTGGCGTCGTAGTCGCTGTAGAAGAATCCGTTTACGCCGAGATACTGGAAGTTCGTGGAAACGATCGGATATTTCGGTGTGAACACAGGCGGGTTGAAGAAGTAGTTGTATATCGCGATCCACGAGAGCTTTCCGTGGAACTGCGCGCGGGTGAAGTCGTTGATAGTGAGCGAGTACTGTATGCCGAATTCGAGCGGATTGCCGAATCTTGCGAAATTGTACCCCATCTGCACAAGACCTATCACCACCATCGGCAGGAGCGCGCAGATCATGTACTTCACGGAGCTGCCCGTAAAGAACTTCGGCTTGCCGCTGGGGAGGGTCTTGTCGGACATTCTCGGAGCGCCGCAGATGATGAACACCGCCGCACATATGCAGTACAGCACGAGGGTCGGGCGGCAGAGCACCGCTATCGCCATGAGCAGCGAGCCGACTGTCGCGCGGGGAATGGATATTTTCCCCGTGCCGATGACGTTAGACGCGAACAGGAAGTACGTTCCCCACGTTACGAACGCGAAGCCCGAGGCTATCGCATTCTCGTAGAAGTCAGGTCTTCCTACGCTGAACCAGATGCCGCTGACGGTCTGGAGCGTTATCAGTGCAAGGACGTAAATGCCGCTCGGGAGCTTAGGGAAGAGCTTCTTCACGAACTCGCTGAACATCATGCTGAGTCCGATCATGCCGATTATCGAGAACAGCAGCACCGCCGGCATATCCGGGAAATACTTCCCCGTTATCAGGTGGTACGGCATGAACAGCAGCACTACCGGTGCTATTCCGTAGTAGGAGTAATACTTTCCTTCGTAGTAAACGTGATCCCAGACATAAGCGACCTGAGTGTCCTGATCGCTGCGGATAGAGGCGGAATACTCACTGAGCGCAGTCTCGCGGGCGTTGCGGTCGTAGGGGTTCTTGAGCCCCGATATGGGGTCGGTAGTACCCTCGAACTCGATGTTGGTGCGCCCGTGCTCGAACGCCTCCACCAGTTCCTTGGTGACCTGATTTCCGCCGACGTTGTCGAAGACTTCCTTCCACGTCTTGCCGTCGAGCGCGCGGTTCGCGACTGCGAATGCGAGGAAGCAGGAGAATATGGTTATGTAGATAGTTGCATTGCGGCAGAATGTCCTGTTGCTGCCGACCTCCTTCTGCATGGAAACGCAGTTCATCACCGCGAACACCAGACAGAAAGCCGCAATGAGCAGCAGCACTCTGTACCAGTTCACGACCACAGGGATATCCGCATTGAAGGTGACGCTGCGGATAACAGCCTCGCCGCCGTTGAGCGGAGTGACCTTCAGGCGCATCTCGGTGACATTGCCCGTGAATTCACACTCTATGAACTGTGAGCGCCACTTGCCGGTAACGGCTCTGTCGCTCGCGATGTCGTATCTGTAGTAGTTGGACTGTGTGTCGTCCTTGATATCGAGGACCATATCAGCAGCCTTCGTGCCGCCCTCGAATGAAATATCCGCGAAGACCGTACCCACGGGCATCTTGAAGTAGCCGAAGGACATTACGCCCTCCTCGCCCTCCTTGATGTAGAGGTCGTTCTCCTCCGGACGGTAAGTGACTCCGCCCTCAAGAAAGATATCCGAGGCACCGACGGTCACCTCCGGGAAGTCCCTGAACCACAGGCGGTACGCAGCGATGTTGAATACAGTGAGCTCCAGCACCGACACAACGAGCACCACCTTTGCAGCAAAGCGGAACAGCGGGGATTGCTTCTTCGCTCCGACGAGCCTCAGACCGGACGTTGCCACCGAAGCGATACCCATGAGCCCGAAGGTGCCGTTGAAGCGTCCGAAGTCGATGAGACCGCAGAGGTCAGCGTTGCCTATCGCGAAAATAACGATAGAGAGCTCCAGTGCGATCTTTCCGATGAGCTTGCCGCGCTTTGACTGCTCCTTCTTCTCCTCGGTGCATTTCATTGCGTATATATTAGCCGCCATCACGAATACAGAAAGTATTATCCCGGCGACGAAAAGTATCTTATTCAATTCCTCTCCTCCAGTATATCTTTTTATTTGCCATAGTCATACAAGAATAATTATACCAAATCGTTACCGCGTTGTCAATCGTCTGAGCCCCGCAGAATCGCCGATTTTTCAAATATGACCGCCGGACAAAATATGCATTTTTCACTATTCAGAGCATATCCCGCCCGCTTCGGGGCAGTCCCGGAGCCAAAGTTTCTCCCAGAGGTTGCAAATCCCGCGTGGTTATGGTACAATATAACTATAGATCACCCTCAGAAGGAGTTTTAAAATGGAAAAGATCTTCAGGCTCACAATGGGCAAGGCAAAATGCGCCGCCGACCTCGGCGACGGCAGCGAAAGAGGCGAATACGTCGATCAGGACTATATCCTCCATAAGCTCGGCAGACCGCTCCGCAGTATCAGTCTGATGTACTGCTACTACCCTCTCGACAAGGAGTGGCCCGCGCGTATCTCAGAGGCAATGAAGGGCTCAAACGTCTCTTTCCAGTGGGATTACCCCTACGACGACTACTTCCCCTATCTGGGCGGGCTTGGCGGCAACACCGACGGCGAGCCCTTCACCTGCATGAGAGACGTGCGCAGGCACGGTCAGGACGTCACCCTCACCCTGACTATCGACCCCGCAGTCTCCGACGAACACCTCGCAGCGATAGGCGACGACCTCAGCACCTTCGGACGTGTCCTCCTGCGTATCAACCACGAAGCGACGGGCAACTGGTTCTCGTTCAACAAGCGCTGCTCGTATCAGGAGGTCGCGGACTTCTACTGCCGCGCCTCACGCATCATCAAGGAGCACGCCCCGAACGTTCAGACGATACTCTGCATAGGCGGCGTGGAAAATCCTGAAAACGGACCCGAGATCGAGAAGGAAAAGGAATTCTCGCAAGCTGTCCGCGAGACCGACATCTGGTCTGTGGACAAGTACATGGCGCTGCACTGGGGCTGGCCGTACGACGTCGCAGAGCCGGGCGGCAATTCCCACAAGCGGGACTCCGTGCGCGACATCTACGAGATGACCAAGGCGAGCTACGAGCGCTTCCGCTACATCAACGGCGGCAAGGCAAAGCCCATGGTGATGTCCGAGTTCAATGCGGACGGCGATGTCACCGGCGCCTACGAACAGGCAGAAATGGTCAGGATGTTCTGCGATATGGTGAAAGCGGACAACGCCGAGTGGTTCTCGGGGTTAACGTTCTACCAGTTCCGCGACAGGGGCAGGCTGGGCCTTGAGACCGAAGACCCGAACAACCCGAATGTCGGCATAGAACAGCCCGTTATGCGCACCTACCGCGACGTGATCCACGACCCGTGGTTCATGCCATCCATGACGCAGGGCGGGGAGCTGACGCTTCCGGTGACGCTCCGCTGGGGCAGCTCCGAGGACGCGGAGGGCATAGCGATACCGGTACACTTCGACGGCGACCCGCACTTCTGCGAGCTCGTCTTCGAGGACGACTCCAACCTCATGATAGAGCTGAACGGGCGGTGGTTCTACAAGTCTCCCGCTGCGAAGACGATAGATCTCATGAGCGCGTTCTACGACAAGCCGCTGAGCGGTGCAGCAGACCTGACACTGAAGATATTCGCACCTCCCGCGACCGGCGAGAATGATCTTTCCGCGCCGGACGGGCAGTTCAATTACTACTATACGCTCGGGAAGCTCCCGAAAATAAGGATACTGACGACACCGGTCGAGCTGAGCAAAGACTGACAAATAAAGGGATTCCAAAGGGTACCTG
>JAEELF010000052.1 GCA_016288815.1 Ruminococcus sp. | reverse complement strand
CTGTCAAAAAATCCCATGCCATACCCCAAAGATTTTAACAGGGTATGGCATGGGATTTTTTCATAATGGGATTCTAAAGGGAATCTATTCCCTTTAGCGGGAGTTTGAGGGCAGAGCCCTCATTTCTGATCCATCGGAGATTCCCCTCTGCGGTCACCAGGTAACAGGCTCAGGCGGGTCACCGGAGGCAGTGGACTGCTGTTCGGGCTCGGCGGTGACGACGGGCGGGAGCGCGGTGGTCGGGGCCTGAGTTTCGGGCGGGATATAGGGAGTGTAGGGCGCCTCGGTAGTAGGCTCCTCGTAGGGGTATTCCGTCTGGACGTAGTAGGTCTCGGGCTCGGCGGTGGTGGTAGCGGATTCTGTGGTAGTGGTAGTCTCGGTGGAAGTCGTGACGGCGGTAGTTCTTTCGGGACGTATCTCAGCGGGGAGGGTCGCGGTGGGCTCGACGCCGTTCATGCCGTAGCATTCCTGATAAGCGAGGATAATGTCGCGGATCATATACTTTGAGTACTCACCGCCCTCGATGACGCCAGCGAAGGCAATCTCGGGGTCATCAGCGGGAGCGAATCCGATGAAGAAGCTGTTCTGCTCCCAGAGCTCAGCGCCGACCTGTGGAGTACCGGTCTTTATCGCGACGTCGAATCCGAGATTGGAGAGCGAATACAGTGCGGGGACGTTGTGGGAAGCGTCGATCATACCGTTGATGATATAGTCATACAGACCCTCGCTGAGGTCGATAGTTTCGGCGACAGTAGGCTGAGTGACGAAAGTGAGCTCATTCGTGCCATACTCATAGAGGCTGTCCACGAGGTAAGGCTTGTAGCGGACGCCGCGGTTAGCGATAGTATTCGCGACCACAGCCATCTGGAGCGGAGTCATACCGCAGTCCTGGTTACCGATACCCGCCTGGATAACGTAACCGATGTACCAGGGCTGACCGTGCTCGGCGAAGGTCTCGGGGTTACAGAGGTAGCCTTCAGCGTCGCCGGTCTCGATCCCGGTGGAGGAGCCCAGACCGTAGAGCTTAGCGTACTCGGTTATCCTGTCGATGCCGAGCTGACGCGAGAGCTCATAGAAGTATGAGTTGCAAGATACCTCTATCGCGCGGCGCATGGAGATGTCGCCGTGTTTGCCGGTACAGGAGTAGTCTCCGCCGTAGAACTCATATTTCTGGTCGCAGCGGAAGGTCGTTACGCCGCTGACTATCCCCTCTGCAAGACCCGCAGTGGCAGTGACCGTCTTGAAGGTCGAGCCCGGACGGTAGAGACCGTATGTGCAGCGGTTGACGAGGGGAGAATTCTCCTCGGAGAGGACGTAATCGTAGTCCTCGATATAGTCCTTGAGGTTGTATGTGGGAGCGGTCGCCATGCCCTTGACAGCGCCGGTCTTGGCGTCGAGTACGACTATCGCGCCCTTGTTGACGTCCTTGAGCTTGGAGTTGGTATTAATCTTCTGGAAATTCGCGAGGAAGTTTTCGAGGATAGACTGCAGCTTGAGCTGGTAGGTGCCGTCAACTGTGAGCTTGACGGTCTGCCCCGGTGTCGTCGCGGAAATGGTGCGGACATCTGTTATCGCGCCGTCCTTGACGGTTATCTGCTCCTCGCCGTTCTGACCGCGGAGCTCAGTCTCCATAGCAGATTCGATACCGCCTCTGCCGATCTTGTCGTTGAGGGCGTAGCCGCGGTTGCGGAGACCGTCGTACTCCTCAGCCCAGATAGGACCGACCGTGCCGATCTCGTGGGGGAGGATATCGCCGCGCTCGATACGCCGCTCAGCGACCTCAGTGACCTCAATGCCCTTATAGAAGTTGCCGAGTTCCTTCAGGTCGATGATAGTCTGGTCATCGACGTCCTCGGCGAGCACCATGTCGTTGCCGTAGGTGAAGTCGCGGGCGATCATCTCATAGCGCATACCCGCGATGATACGCTTTTCGTCCTGGGAGTATGAATCGGCTATCTCGTAGTCGGAGATGAGCTTGTCGATACAGTTTTCAGCGGTCGCATAGACGTTCAGACCCAGCTCAGCCACGAGCGCGTCGCTGTCGCCCTGGGTGAAGACATAGGGCGCGGTCTTGGAAATGGGGATACTCTCCTCGAAGTGATAGCCGTGCTCCTCGAGGGCGTTGTAGATACCGAGGAGTGCTTTGTTGCCCTTCTGTAAATCCTCGGGGAAGAAAGCCTTCTGCAGGACGAGGTCGCAGTGCGCGTCGTTGGTGACGAGGGTATGCCCGCCGAAATCGACGATCTCACCGCGGGTCGCGTGGACCTGCTTGGTGAAGACGAGCGCATCTGGGTCGTCCTTCTGCGGGAGGGTAATGGTATCGTCGCCGACGACCTGTATCCGCATGAGGCGCAGACTGCTGAACAGAGCCAGCAGCACGACGAGTGCGACGGCGATGACAGATTTAATAGTTTCAGAAAGAGTTTTTATCTTACTCACTCCTTATAAAGTGCGGGGTCAATGGGCAGACAGCCCCTTTCGGGTGCAGGGCAGCGCCCTGCTTTTGAAGAGGAGACGCCCTGCAAGAGAGGGCGTCTCCATAAAAAACGCAATAATTGCGTTCTTGCGTCACTTCTCAATAATTTTTATCGCTTCCTCGATAGTGAGGTGCTCCTTGGGCATGAGGAGCTTGTTAATCAGCCACACCGCAAGGTAAACGAGCAGCGAGGCAGCCACAGTGTAGACCCATACCCGCAGGGTGTACTTCACGAAGATACGCTCGACGTTCGCGTAGTTCCATATCTGGTAGTAGAACTTGTAGTCGAGCCTGCACTGTATGTAGGAAGCGACCGCCGTGATGAGCATGAAGTTCGCGAAGCGCGGACGGAGATAGAGCTCAAACAGCAGCGTTGTGAGAATGCAGAAGAACGCCAGCAGCACAGCGTTGTAGCCGAAGAGCTTGTCGCAGCTTATGTCGATGAGGAAGCCGCATATCGCCCCCGTGACTGCCGAGGCGTACATATTGTTGTTGACCGCGACGGCTATCGCAGCCGGTACGAGCAGAATGGGCTTGAGCCAAGTGCCCGAGACCATAATGAGGAAGCAAATGAAGATAACGGCGTAATACAGCACCCAGCGCAGCGTAGTCTTGAAGTAGAGCAGGCGCTTTTCACGCGGGGTCTTAATTCTCATCGGCGCCGTCCTCCTTCTTTCCGGTGAAGTCGGTGATGACGATGACCGAGGTGAGACGTGTCACGTCCACGCAGGGCTTTATCTCAGCGGCAACGGAAAGGCCGCTCGTGTCGAGACCGATACTCTTGACCGTGCCGATAGGGTAGTCCTTGGGGAAGAGACCGCTCGTGCCGCCGGTGACCATGAGGTCGCCCACGCGCAGCTTGTTCTCAGTGCTGACGTGGATGAGGCGGGTGTTCCCGTCCTCGGAGGAGAGGATATCCCCCTCGATAATGCCGGTATCGGCGGGAGAAGCCGAGCAGACCGCAGCGATCGAGAGGTCAGGGGAGAGGAGCGTGCGGACAGTGGAGACATTCGCGGAAACGTTCACAGTGATACCGACGAGCCCCTCGGGAGTAACGACGGGACAGTTCGGCGTGATGCCGTCGTCCTCGCCCTTGTCGATGAGGAAGGACTTGAACGGGTCGTTGGTGACGTAGCCGATGACGCTGCACGGCTGCGAGAGGATGAAGTCCTCGTGCTGTTCCTTGATGACGACGAATTTGCGGAGCTCCGTCAGCTCCGTCTTCATCGCATCGTAGTCCGCGAGCTGCTTGTTGAGCTCACCTATCTGAGCCTTGAGCTCCTGATTTTCCTTATAGTAGTCGTTCGCGTTGGTGAGCTTGTCGAGCGCGAGCTCCACCCTCATACTGATGCCGTTCGAGGCAGTCCTGAACGGCTTGGTAAGTGAGTGTATGAAGGAGGCACCCGACACCGAATATCCGCCCTTAGTGACGGCATATATCATAATGCCGACGAGAAAGGCGAGGAAGCCGAGCAGCACCTTGAAGCGGGTGCTTTTCAAGAAGTCACGCATTCAGGCTCCTCCTTAATAGTACTTGACGTTTTCGGTGAGGGCGTCCTGATAGTCGTTGATATTCTCGAGTATCCTGCCCGTACCCTCCGCAACGCAGTCGAGGGGGTATTCGGCGATATAGACGGGCATACCGGTCTCGCGGTTTATGAGCTTATCGAGACCGCGCAGCAGCGCCCCGCCTCCCGCGAGGGTAATGCCGTGGTCGATGATATCCGCGGAGAGCTCGGGAGGGGTCTCCTCGAGGGTGCTCTTGATAGCGTCGATGACTCTTGCGAGCGGCTCGACGAGCGCATCGCGTATCTCGGCGGAATTTACGACGATATTCTCGGGCAGACCGTTGAGGAGGTTCCTGCCCTTTATCTCCATGGAGTCCTCCTTCTCGCTCGGGAAAGCGGAGCCGATCTCGAGCTTGATGTTCTCGGCAGTACGCTCACCGATGAGGAGGTTATATTTTTTCTTGATGTAGTTGATTATCGAGACATCGAACTCGTCCCCGGCACATCTCACGGACCTTGCCGCAACGATACCGCCGAGCGAGATGACAGCCACCTCGCTGGTGCCGCCGCCGATGTCAACTATCATGCTTCCGGCGGGAGCGTTTGTGGGGAGACCTGCGCCGATAGCGGCAGCCATAGGCTCCTCAATGATGAGGACGTTGTTCGCGCCTGCTTTCTTGCAGGATTCACGCACAGCTCTCCTCTCAACGGCAGTAACGCCGGAGGGGATGCATATTATGACGTTCGCCTTGGTGAAGAACGTGCCGCGCAGCGCCTTGCGGATAAACTCCTGAAGCATGGTCGTAGCGATGTCGAAATCGGCGATAACGCCGTCCTTGAGCGGGCGCACCGCGACTATCGAGCCGGGCGTCCTTCCGATGACGTCCTTTGCCTCCTTGCCGACGTAGCGGCATTTGTCTGTTCTCGTATTGACCGCGACCACGGAGGGCTCCCTGATGATGATGCCCTTTCCGCGCATATACACGAGAGTATTCGCAGTGCCGAGGTCGATACCGATATCCTTAGTAAACATTAGATCTTTTGCTCCTTAAATTTTTCTCTGATACATTATAACGCCAACTCTACTATTATATCACCGGAGCGGCGTATAGACAAGCATTTTGCGCGTTAAATCCTTCCTCACCGGGAATTTTCTGCCATACTGACACGAAATCCCGTGCCGCCGCGCAAAAACTGGTATTATTTGCCAGTGATGAGCTTGGGAGCAGTCTTGTAGTAAACGTATACCGCGACGAGGATAAGGAGTATCTGCGCGATATTGACATAGACTGAAATGCCGAAGGTGAGCGTCAGCACCGAGGTATTGATGAAGGTGCCGGGCTGGAAGTCGAAGCCGGTGGTGTAGCCGAGCCAGCCGAGCGAGCCGTAGCTCGCCTTTCCGATGAGCTCACCGAGGACGCACGCCACAACTATGAGCATGATCATGTAAAGGGTCTTTTTCATTTTAGTCTCCTCCTGTTTCTTTTATTCTGTATGTTTGCTTATTTTGTACCCGACGAGCCGAACCCGCCGCTGCCTCTTTCTGTCTCGGTGAGGGAGTCAGCGACCTCGATGTCGGGTATAATTATACGAGTAGGGATTAGCTGCGCGATGCGCATACCGTGCTCCACGGTGAACGGTTCACTGCCGAGATTTATGAGCGGCACGCGCCACTCGCCCCGGTAGTCTGAGTCGATGACGCCCACGCAGTTCGCGAGAGTCACGCCGAACTTCGACGAAAGCCCCGAGCGGGGATATATCAGCATCGCGACGTCGCCGCAGTCCGTCATAGCGGTAAGTCCCGTTGGAATGAGCCTTATCTCGCCCGGCGCGAGCGTGACGCTCCCGTCAAGACACGCGCAGACGTCCATACCGGCGCTGCCGGGTGTCGCCCGCGAGGGTATCACAGCCCGTTCGTCGAGCTTTTTGAAAGTCAGCTTCATTTAAACCTCCAGAACTCCGCGGCGGTAGAGCCCGCGTGTGATAGAGCCAAGCGGCTTCGCGCCTGTGAGGGCAGCCCTTGTCTGTTCCGCGTCCTCGTCGTGCAGCAGCACGAGCCCGAACGCCGCCCCGGGGAACTCCCTCCGGGCGTCCGGAATGTACAGCTGGTCCGAATTGAGCACCTCGACGTACTCCTTCGAGCACGCCACAGGCAGCTCACGCCCCGTGCGGTCGATGAGATGACCGGTGCACCTCGCGCAGCCGACCTCATTCCTTATCGGACAGTTCCGCGTGAGCATGAGCGGCAAACGCCCGTATACCGCCGCCCCGAGCGGGAGTGCAGTGCGGACGCTGCTCATCTGAGCGCTGGTCGCCTCGAACGAGAACACGCAGTCCTCGAGCCCGAGCGAGCGCAGGAACTCCGCGCTGTACGAGTTGAAAACATTGAGCGTGAAGCTGCCGTGCAGCCTCATACCGAGCCGCCGCCCGAGGGCTATGCAGTCGGGGGTGTGGCAGAATATCCGCGAGATACCGGCATTTTTCAGCTCTGAGAGCCGAGCTGCGAGCCTGTCCTCGTCGGTGATGAACCTCGGCGGCGCGACGATTATCCTGTCTGCGGGACAGACGTCCGTAAGCGCCTGTATATCGAGGCCTGCGGGGACAATTATGTATTCCGACAGCTCAGCGGCGGTGCGAGCCTGTTCAGCGGTGCGGCAGAGCGTCCTCAGCGGGAGGATGTCCGGCACCTGACGGCTGCACAGCGGGAGCGCCGGGCGGTAGTCAGTGACAGTGAAATGCGGCGTATTTCCGGCGGTCAGGAGCTCCGTGAGCTTCTCCGTGACCTCGCGGCGGAGCCGGTTTAGCTCGCCCGCGGGGACGATCAGTCCCTCGCCGATGTCCGCAGTGATGTTCCCGGCGGTGAATATCGTGTCGCCGAGCTTTGTGAGCTGCCTTTCGAGCTGCGCGGGGTCAGTGGGACGGCTGATCGCCCTCTCGGGTACATTCCCCGTCACAGACGCCGAAATATCGCCGGAAACGGCGGTCAGCACGACGGGCTCACCCTCGCGGATCACGGCATGGAAGTCCGCCCGCGCGACCTTCCGCTCGAAGCGGTAAAGCTCATGTATCTTAGGTATCAGGGACTGCGCGGCGGTGACGTCTTCCTTCTCGCGCACGCCGAACATATCCCGCATTTTTCCGGTAAAATAGCCGTCCGTGAACCCCGACCGCGAGAATATCCCGCGCAGGGTCTGCATATCCGGCTGACCGCCGCCGAGGGCATTTTTCAGCTCGTTCACGGCGGAAGCAACGTACTCAGGACGCTTCATGCGCCCCTCAATTTTCAGCGAATCCACGCCGATACTGCGCAGTTCGTCCACCCTCGGTATGAGGGAGAGGTCCTTCAGCGACAGCGCCGCAGCGTTCTTATCTCCGACCGCCGAGAACGGCAGCCTGCAAGCCTGTCCGCAGCGTCCGCGGTTCGCCGAGCGCGACCCGATAACTGCCGACATATAGCACTGTCCGGACACCGACATACACAGCGCCCCGTGGACGAAGATCTCGGTCTCGATGCCGAGGCTGCAGATCCGCTCCAGAACGTCCCTGCTGAGTTCGCGCGCGGGGACGACTCTTGCCCAGCCGAGCTCCTTCATGAGCTCCGCACCGGCGGCGGTGTGGACCGACATCTGCGTGGAAGCGTGCAGGACGGCGTCGGGAACGCACCTGCGGATAAGTTCCGCGCAGCCCCAGTCCTGAACGATATACCCGTCAACGCCTATCCCGGCGCAGGATCTTATGTACCCGCAGAACTCCTCAGCCTCGCTGTCCGCGATGACCGTATTCACGGCAAGGAACAGCTTTGCGCCGTACCTGTGGCAGAGCCGGGCTGCCTCTGCGAGCTCCTCGCTGTCGAAATTGGAGGCGCTGCTCCTCGCCGAAAAGCGCTTTCCGCCGAGGTAGACGGCGTCGGCGCCCGAACGCAGCGCAGCGGAGAGAGTCTCCATGCTGCCGGCGGGAGCGAGTATCTCCGGCTGTTTCATCAGAGGCTGTCCTTGAGCTGTCTGAGCTTGACCATATTCTCAAGCTGTTCTATCTTGGAGCGAAGCACCTCGATCTCCTTCTGGGCGGCATCACGCTCAATGCGTGTCCTGCCGGCTTCATCGACGTACTCCTTTGTCTGAGCGCGTATATTGTCAAGGCGCTGGTTAGCCTTATTGAGGTCGTCGAGAAGGCTCAGAGCGACCATTATGGAAGCCGTATACGGCGAGCCGCTTCCGGCGTTGGTGATCTCGTTGATCTTAGTCTCGAGCGCCCTCGCGAGAGCAAACACATAATTCGGCGATTCTGCGGTCTTTATCTTGTAGTCCTTGCCGCATATCACCACTTTGACTTCGTTCATCATTCTGGTATCTTCCTTTCCGGCGGAATTTTTCTCCATTCTACATTATACAACATTTTTTCCTGATATGGAAGAGGTTTTTGAAAAAAATTTCAAAAATATCCGTCAATAGTACCTTTTCAGACCGATGACCTTGCCCAGCACCTCTACCTCGTCCACGATGATAGGCTCCATGGTGTCGTTCTCGGGCTGGAGGCGGAAGTGCCCGCGTTCCTTGTAGAAACGCTTGACTGTAGCGTCCTCGCCGTCGATGAAAGCTACCACTATATCTCCGTTATCGGCGTAATTCACGCGCTCGACGATGACGATGTCCCCGTCGAGGATACCTGCGTTTATCATGCTCTCGCCGCGTATCTTGAGAGCGAACAGCTCAGCGGGGTCCTTACCGGGAGCCTCGAACCCGACGTACCCCGTGATGTCCTGCACAGCGGTTATCGGCTGACCGGCGGTCACGGTACCGAGTATCGGCACAGAGGCGGTCGAGCTGCCCGGCAGACGGAGCGTGCGGTTGAGATTGCCTGTCTTTTCGATGAGCCCCTCCGCTACGAGCGCCTCGATGTAGCGGTGCGCAGTGGACGTTGACTTAAAGCCCATCGCGTCCATTATCTCGCGTACAGACGGCGAAAAGCCGTCGCTCAGGCGGCTCTTGATGTAGTTGAAGACTTCGATCTCCTTATCCTTTAACACAGCTCATACCTCCTCTGAGAGCTTTTTGAGAATCATTTTTGCTATCTTGTAAGCGTCGCCGCAGCCGAGCGTGATAACGAGGTCACCCTCCTGCACGTTCTCGCAGACGTAGTCGCATATCTGGCTGAAATTCGCGTATTTGCGCTCATCGTCCCACTCTTTTGTTTCGTCCTGCGGGAACCATATGCAGCCGGGTATCTTCTCGGCGAGGTGCCTCGTGAAGATACCGTAGGTATTCTTCTCGCGGCTGCCCATGATGTCGGTCAGCACAGCATGGTCGGGTATCCGGAGCACCCTCGCGAAGTCGTCGAGCAGCAGCTTTGTGCGTGAGAAAGTGAACGGCTGGAAAACAGCCCATACCTTGCGGAAGTTCATCTCCATAGCCGCACGCAGCGTAGCCTCGAGCTCAGTGGGGTGGTGAGCGTAGTCATCAACGACGGTCACGCCCTTCTCGAAGCCGAGCTTCTCGAAGCGCCTCTTAGCGCCGCGGAAGTCCTCCAGACCCTTCTGCACTGCCGCGAAGTCTATGCCGAGGAAGTGCGCCGCAGCGACAGCCGCGAGCGAGTTGAGGACGTTGTGTATGCCTGCGACGTGGAGCGTTATCTGCCCGAGCTTTTCCCCGCGGAACATCGCATCGTAGGTCGTGAGCAGACCGTTCTCGTGCTTTACGTTCTCGGGGTAGAAGTCGCAGGAGCTGTCCCTGCCGAAGGTGAGCATGGGCTTGTCAAGGCCCTCGACAGCCTTCATGGTGTTCTCATCGGACTTGTTCACGATGAGCACCTTGCTGGTATTCTGCGCGAACTTCCGGAACGACGCGATGATGTTATCGAGCGTGCCGAAGTAGTCGAGATGGTCGGCGTCGATGTTGAGAATTACCGAAATATCGGGGAAAAGTCTGAGGTAGTGGTCCTCGAACTCGCATGATTCGCAGACGAGGATATCGCTCTTGCCGGCAATGCCGCTGCCGCCTATGCAGGGGAGCTTTCCGCCGATATACGCCGAAAGATCGATCCCGGCGGTGTATAGTATCTGAGTTATCATCGAGGTCGCGGTGGTCTTGCCGTGCGTACCGGAGACACACACCGCCCTCTCGAACCAGCTCGTCACGATACCGAGGAGCTCCGCGCGCTCGAGCACGGGCACCCCGCTCGCTCTCGCAGCCATAAGCTCGGGGTTATCCTCCATGATAGCGGCAGTGTGTACGATGAGGTCGGCGCCCTCCACGTTCTCCGCGCGCTGCCCGATAAACACTGGAATGCCCATTTTGCGCACGGCGTCGAGGGTCTCGGTCTCGTTGTTGTCGGAGCCTGTGAGGTAGTACCCCTGCGAGTGGAGTATCTGCGCGAGGGGATACATACCCGACCCTCCGATGCCGATGAAGTGGATGTGTTTCTTTCCGTTGAGGATATTGATGTCCATTTTGCTCACCTTTCTATGCTTTATGTTTTTACGTAAAAGTTACATACTTTGTTTTTTTGATAAAGTATTGCATTCTGCATAATATTATGATATAATATTACACAGACGATTCGGGATTCGGTCTCTGCGAAGTGCTCAGCTGCACGGAATGCGACCGCGACATAACACATTTCCGGTTTACACCGTGCCAAAGGAGGTCGAAACAGTGCAGATCACAGACGTAAAGATCAGGAAGCTCATGACGGACGGAAGACTCAGAGCAGTTGTGTCAGTCACGATCGAGGATATGCTCGCCGTGCACGACATCAAGGTCGTCCAGGGAGATGAACGGCTCTTCGTGGCAATGCCGAGCCGCAAGGACGAAAACGGCGTATTCCGTGACATCGTCCACCCAATCACTCCTGAAGCGAGAAAGCTCCTCGAGGAGACTATCCTCGACGCATACGAGCTTCAGCTCGCAGCCGCTGCGGCGGAAGAAGCCGCCGGTCAGGACGTTGAAGAACAGTTCTGAACGGAATAACTGAATGCCTGCCTGTTCGGCGGGCATTTTTATATCCCGAGGATACGCGCAGCCTTGAGTATCGCGATCTGGGTCTTGCCGTCGGGTAGCTTGCCGTCCATAACGAGCTGAACAGCCTCCGCGAGCGGTATCTTCTCGACGTCGAGGAACTCGTCCTCGTCGAGGCTCTGATCCTTGAAGCTCAGCCCGCGCGCGAGGTACATATACGTCACCTCACTGTTGTAAGCCGGCGTGGGGAGCATCTCCCCGAGGTAGATGTACTCGCTGCACACGCAGCCCGTCTCCTCGAGCAGCTCACGTCTGCCGCACTCCGCGTGATCCTCACCCTTTTCGAGCTTCCCCGCAGGGACCTCCCTCGTCACCGTCCCGAACGGATACCGGAACTGTTTCACGAGGTAGATCTCATTGTTGTCAGTGACCGGGATGACGCACACACCGCCGTGGTGGTGCAGCACGTCACGGACGGCAGTCGCGCCGTTCTCGAGCTCGGCGACGTCGTGGGTTATCGTGAAGATAACGCCCTCATATACCACGTCGCTCCTGACCGTTTTTTCCTGTAAATGCATAAGAACCTCCTCAGCGCCTAGTCAGGGTATCGGTGTACGCCTGCGAAGCGCTTATTTTATGGTATGAATCATAATCGTAATAGTGTGAGAGCGCTGGAGCGCCGCCCTTTCTGCGGGTCACCCGGCTGAGCAGCAGCCAGAGCACCAGCGCAAGAAGACCCACCCCGCTTAGTATCAGCCCGGCAGTGAGCCCGGGGGTGCGGTAGCGGAAAACTATCGTATTATCTCCGCTTTCCGCGCGTACAGCCATGAGCCCGTAGCTTACCTTTTCGACGTCCGCTGGCTTGCCGTTGACCTCAGCGCTCCAGCCGGAGCTGTAGGGGACACTGAAGAACACCAGCCGCGGCGAATCGAGGGTTATCTCCGATTCAAAGCCGTGCGAATCGTATGTGAATGAGCTCGCACAGCACTCCCGCTTTTCCTCGCAGAAGCTCTTGTAGCTGAGCTGCGTGAGCGTGCTTGCCGCGGTCGGGTCCTTGACGGTGATTATATCGGAGTACCGCTCTATCTGCTCATCGGTGAGCACGAGGCACTTCATCAGCATACGCTCGCGGACCTGCGGACTTTTAGCGTCAGCGGTCTTCTCGGACACGCAGGTGTCATACGCGAAGCCCATCGGCACGAACAGTGTGTTCTCGTAGACGTCGAAGTATTCGCCCTCTTGGACGAGCTCGAAGCCCGGGAGGTCTCCCGCGACGTCGGTCTCCTCGTCGTCGCAGTACTTGTAGAAGTACTTGACCGAGAACAGTCCGCGCAGGGTGTAGTGTGTAGTATCGGCGCGTGAGGCGACGTCCCTCTGCACGCCGACGGAGGAGTAGAAGTCCATTATCGAGGTCTCCACGACGCTCTGGAACGCTCTCATGCACGGCAGCCCCCAGAACATCGGGTAGTTATCGCGGTCAGGCGAGGTATCCGCGCGGAAGAAATTATCCCCGCTGACGGCTTCATAGACCTGCCCGCTGCCGTTAATGGCTGAATCAACGTATTTCTTAGCAGTTCTGGGACTGTTCGCGCCGTACAGAACGGTCGTCAGCACGCACACCACCGAAGCGAGCGCAGCCGCCCAGACAGCGAGCCTGCGGAAAGCCAGCCCCTTGTCACGCCTGTGGAATACGACAGCCGCCGCGATTAGCAGCAGCACAGCCACCCCGAGCGTGATGTAGAAGTAGGGGAGGTCGTCCGGCAGCGCGAAGAATTTCAGCTTGCCGCCGACCTTGTCCGGCAGCACGGAGATGACCGCAAAAGCGATGAGCATTCCCGCGCATATCCTAATCGCAGGGCGCACGTCCGAGCGTGTGTCATCGAGTGTGCGTGCGGTCATCATGGCGAAAATGAGTATCGGCATATAGAACCAGCGCGCGTAGTACGACGCATTGAACGTGTAGAACGAGCTGTTCAGCACCGGAATGAACGCGCATATAATAGCGATGACCGAGAGCTTCACCGCCCAGTGGCGCCTGTGCTCACGCATGAACGTTATCACGCCTATCATCGAGAACAACGGGAAATAGCCTCCTATCGAGGACCACTTACCGTAGTCGGACCGGAACAGGTTCGGTCTCGCGGGAGCGTCCGCCGGCATGAAGAACGACTGGATTATGCGTGGGATTCGGGTCTTGTCGCTGTACATGACCATCGACTGCCCCCAGAGGTGCTCGTTGACGCGGTAGTTGCCGAGTATCGCGACAGCAGACGGCAGCAGCACCGCGCACGCCATGAGCGTACCGATGACAGCCTCCGCCGCCGCGGAGAAGAAGCTCCTCCACGAAGCGCGGAAGTCCTCGCAGCGCGATCTTACGATGAAATACAGGACAAGGAACACCGCCTGTCCCGTGAAGAAGTAGTAGTTGATGAACGCCATGAGCGCGACCGTCAGTGCGAACCAGCCCCGCCGGCGGTTGTTGACGAGCTCCTCGAGCGCGATGAGCATGAGCGGGAAGAGCGCGGTGACGTCCTGGAAGTGGTTGAAGAAGATATTGTAGACCTGGAACCCCGAGAACGCATAGAGCAGCGCACCCGTGAGAGCAGCGTTCTTGCTGCGGACAAACCTCCTGATGTACGCATATGCAGTCATGGAGGCGAGTCCGTGCTTGAGCGCGAGCAGGAACGGCATGGACAGCGTCACGAGACCTCTCGGCAGCAGCACGGACAGCCAGAAGAACGGGCTCCCGATGAGGTAGAACGAGTAGGACGTGAGCAGGTCGGAGCCGAGGTCAGTGTACCAGTTCCAGCCGAACTGACCGGAGCGCACAGCGTCATTGACGAGATTATAGAACGGCATCTGCTGGGCGTTGTAGTCGCCGTAGTAGATGAAGTACCCGCGGTCGGCGAGCATGACAGGGAGCAGCGAGGCTATGAGCACGCCGAAGCCGAGGAGAAATGCCGTCAGGTATTTTTCTTTAGAGTAGTGGGAGTACCCACGCAGCTTTCTTGACATCAGATTCTCCGTTTATGAAAATATACACATTTATTATACCACGTTTTGAGCGGTAATGCAACACTTACAGAACATTTCTTCTGTCCGTCCCGACGGCGTGCTGCGTGCTCAAAAATAAACAAAAATATTTGCTCAGGGAGCGTAAAAGCTATTGACAATTTGTAATAATCGGTGTATAATATATGTGTTGTATTTATTTGCAGAATATTACTTGGCAGTAAATGGCAGCTTTGTTTTAAATCATTGAATGCGGCATACAGGGCTAAAAAAATACCTGCGCCGTTCATATATGATACTGAACAAATTGGACCGTCCCGCCTGAGCGCGTGCAGTCCGCCAATGTTTTGCGAGCCGGAGGCTCCGGCTCTTCATCTATATAACAAATGAATAAAATAATGCGGCATTTACCGCCTTTGGTAATAGGTTTTATAGTACAAGCTGACAACCATTTTATGAAAAGGAGGTAATGCACTGTATGGATCCAGTTATTGTGATCGTACTTATCGCAGTCGCGCTCGTCGTTGGACTCGCGCTCGGATATGTCATCTTCTACAAGAAGGGCGTAGCCGCAGGTGTCGAGCAGCGCAAGCATGACGCGGAGGCTATCGTCGGATCTGCCGAGCAGCAGGCTGCCCGTATCATCGAGGACGCCGAGAAGGACGCCGACAGCAAGAAGAAAAGCGCTCTCATCGAGGCTAAGGACGAGATCCACAAGCTCCGCACAGACGCAGATAAGGAAATTAAGGACCGCAGAGCAGAGCTGTCACGTCAGGAAAGACGTATGCAGCAGAAGGAAGAAAATCTTGATAAGAAAAACGACAACCTTGAGAAGAAGGAGGATATCCTCAACCAGAAGATAAAGTCCGCCGACGAAAAGCTCAAGGAGGCAGATTCGATCAAGAAAAGCCAGCTCGATATCCTCGAAAGGATATCCGAATTCACAAAGGATCAGGCAAAGGAATACATAATCTCAAAGCTCGAGGACGATCTCGTCCACGAAAAAGCCGTCAAGGTCGCCGCTTACGAGCAGCAGGTCAAGGACGAGTGCAATGAGAAGGCAAGGAGCTATATCTCCCTCGCTATCGCCAAGGTAGCGGCGGATCAGGTCTCCGAGGCAGCAGTCTCGGTAGTCCCGCTCCCAAATGACGAAATGAAGGGACGTATCATCGGCCGCGAGGGACGCAATATCCGTGCGCTCGAGACCCTCACGGGAGTCGATCTCATAATCGACGATACCCCCGAGGCAATAACACTTTCCTGCTTCGACCAGATCAGACGTGAGGTCGCAAGGATAGCGCTCGAAAAGCTCATCGCCGACGGACGTATCCACCCCACCCGCATCGAGGAAATGGTCGACAAGGCTCGCCGCGAGGTCGAGTACCGCATCAAGCAGGAGGGCGAGAGAGCCGTCATCGAGACCAACGTTCACGGCCTCAACCACGAGCTCATCAAGCTCCTCGGACGTCTTAAGTTCCGCACCAGCTACAGACAGAACGTTCTCGACCACAGTATCGAGGTCGCCAAGCTCTGCGGAGTGCTCGCTTCCGAGCTCGGCGTTGACGCCAATATCGCGCGCCGCGCGGGACTCCTCCACGACATCGGCAAGGCTCTTACCTCCGAGATCGAGGGCTCGCACGTCCAGATCGGCGTTGACGTATGTAAGAAGTACAATGAGAGCCCCGTAATAATCCACGCTGTCGAGGCTCACCACAACGATGTAGAGCCGCGCACGGTAATCGCCTGCATAGTACAGGCAGCCGACGCTATCTCCGCTGCAAGACCTGCCGCAAGAAGCGAAAACTACGAGAGCTACATCAAGCGCCTCCAGAAGCTCGAGGAGATCTGCAACTCCTACGACGGCGTCGAGAAGTGCTTTGCTGTACAGGCAGGACGTGAAGTCAGGATCATGGTCCTCCCCGAGGTCATCAACGATGAGAAGATGGTCCTCGTCGCAAGACAGATCGCCCAGCAGATCGAGACTGAGATGGATTATCCCGGTCAGATCAAGGTCAATCTCATTCGCGAGAGCAGAGTTACAGACTTCGCAAAATAACGCGGTATACTGCGGACGGTCATGCGTCCGCAGTTTTTTTTGCATAAATCCCAGCTTCCCGCCCCGCGGGAAAGAAAGGTCGAAACGATGGCAAACAGTAATGAAAAGAAGGTCACGAAAACGATCTTCAACACCACGGAGGAATCCAATTTTATCCTCAATATGACCCACGAAGGCTACTCGAAGATCGCTTCGGTAGGCTTGCTGACGGCATTCTTCGCAGTACCGCTGTTCACACTGCTCCCCGAGATAAGCACGAGCAAGTTCAGCTACACTCTCGCCGCGGGAGGTCTCGCAGTGGGAGGCGTGTTCTGCATGATACTTGCCCTGATAGCATTCATACGCAAGTTCGTGGACCGCAGAGCACTGCTGCCCGTGATCGCATTTGCAGCAATGGTGCTGTGGGGAGCGATCTCGATGATAAACGGCTTCGACTTCAGCATCGGACTGTACGGCTTCTCCGGACGCGGCGAGGGCTTCCTTGCGCTCGTGTTCTACTTCAGCTTCTTCGTGACAGCCGCCGCGATAAAGCGTGAGACCGCCCTGAAAACGCTCCTGAACGGCATCATCGGCGTTGGACTGCTCAACAGCGTTATCGCGCTCGTGCAGATATTCTTCGGCAAGCTCTCCCACTACAAGTTTGTGTATCTTCTCATCAAGGCAAACGCCGCGAGCGGACTTTCGCAGTCGCCGCTCTTCCTGGCGATGGTGCTGACGCTCGCCCTCATCGCAGCGCTCACAGGCTTCGCGATGGACAAGAGCAAAAAGCGCCGCGTGATATGCCTTGTCAGCGCGTGCCTGTTCTCATTCGTGATGATGTTCACATACACGCTCATAGGCTTCTGCGGACTTGTCCTCTCGGTCATTGCCGCAGTCATCGCAGTCCTCAGGAGCGGCGCCCCGAAGAGCAGGCTCCTCTCCGTACCGGCAGTGCTGGTTTCAGCGGCAGCCGCGATCGGACTTGTCTTCACAGGACTCATCGGCGACCTCACCTCCTATAAGCTCTATGACGGCTACGAGCTCTGGTGGGCTGATTCCTACGTCAGAGTCTCCGCGAGCGGCTCGTTCAACCGCGAGGTGCTCAACATCGACAGCACCAAGGACGTCTACCTCTACCTCAACGACAAGACCATGAACTGCATCAGCAATTACGGACTCACCGGCACCGGACCCGATCAGCTCTCGCTCGCGCAGATCTACACCTACGGTCCCCTCGACAACAGCTCTGACATCAGCGATATCCTCGGCTACAACGACGGCACATTCGACCGCTGCTACAACGAGTACCTCTACACCGCAGCAACTCGCGGCATACCCTCGCTGATAGCGCTGCTCGCAGTGCTGCTCCCGGCGGTATGTCTGGGTTACGCTTCCATGAAAAAAGACCGCACTCAGGAGACAGCAGCGATCTTCGCCCTGACGCTTGCCGGCGCTCTGCTGTTCCTGATCGGATGCACAAACGTCGCATTCTCGCCGATATTCTGGGCAGCAGCGGGAGCCTCGTGCTCGAAGCTGCTCGCTGAGACCAAGTCCGACAGGAAGGCGAAGGCTGAGAAAAAGGAAAAGCCACAGAAGAAGGCGGCTCCCGCCAAAAAGAGCAAGTGACCGACCTCCGCGCAGTCGCGGGACGCTTCGGCGTGAGCGGGGACATCGCAGTCTCCGTGCTGACCGAGGGTCACATCAACGACACATATATCGTCAGCAGCCCCCGCGGGACATTCGTCCTGCAGGGGCTGAATACCACAGTTTTCCGCCGCCCGGAGGCTGTGATGAGCAACATCGCAGCGCTCTGCGGAGCCTTTGAACGAGAGCCCCGCCGCAGCACCTTTCTCCCGTCTTTCCTGACTGCCGGCGGCAGGCTATACCTCGAAGCGGACGGCTTCTGGCGGATGTACAGCTACGTCTCCGGCGGCGCCGCTGACCGCAGACAGGCAGGGCGCGCATTCGGCGAGCTCATGCGTATCGCGGACGGCATCACCCTCGCGGACAACGCCCTCCGCCTGCACGGCATCGCCGGCTATTTCACGTGGCTCACGCAGCTCGGAGGCGCGCCGGATATGCCGCTCCTCGGGGAGCTCACCCGCCAGCTCGGCGAGGTCTTCAGCGACAAGCTCCCGCAGCGTAACGTCCACGGCGACGCAAAGCTCGCGAACGTCATAACAGGGGAGCACTGCACGCTCCTCGACCTCGACACGCTGTCCCACGGCTGGGCGGCGCTCGACTTCGGTGACACAGTCCGCTCGTCGTGCCCGGAAAACCCGGATGTTCCGGCGATAACCGAGATCGCCCACGGCTACGCAGAGGGCCTGCAAGGGCTCCTCACCCCGCAGGAGGTGAACTCGCTCAGCGACGGCATACTGTACGTCACAGCCGAGCTCGCAATGCGGTACTATATCGACGCCGCATCCGGAGAGGGCTATTTCAAGGGGAAAACTCCCGCCCAGTGCCTTGCCCGCGCAGACGGGCTCATGGCGCAGCTCCGCGGCTTCCTTGGCAGTATGGACGCGATACGCACGGCAGTTTCAGCTGCATTTGAAATGAACGCATAAGAAAAAGGGACTTCAATCGGTCTGCCACCCTTAACGGAACAAGTGGGTCACCGAGCCTGAAAGTAAAGGTTCGGTGATTCTATCCCACGTTCCGCCGGAGGGGGCTCCCCTCGAAGTCCCTTTTTTATGAATTTTTGGCTTATGAACGCAGCTCCGCGCCGATAGCGGAGAGCGCCTTGAGCGCCTTCTTCATGGCACTGTCAGCCTGTTCATCGGTGAGCGTGCCGTCGTGCGAGCGCATGGAAATGGAGTACGAAACGCTCTTCTTGCCGTCCTCGATCTGCTTGCCCTTGTAGACGTCGAACAGCGTGACCTTCTCGAGTATCTTCCCGACAGCGCCGCGGATAGCCTTTTCGAGCTCAGCAACGGGTATCTCGTCGTCGCAGATGAGGCTGAGATCGCGTGTGGTCGCAGGGAACTTCGGGAGCGGCTGGTAGGTTATCTTTTCAGCAGCCGAAGCCATGAGCTCGGGGATATTGAGCTTCGCGACGTAGGTCTTCACGCCGAGACCGTACTTCTCCTGCACCTCGGGGTGTACCTCGCCCATGATACCGAGAGCGACGCCGTCCCGCAGGATAACAGCGCTCCTGTACGGGTGCAGAGCGCACTTCTCATCGAAAGCGTCGCTGTCCGTTGCGCGGATATACTCCACGCCGCTTATCTTGAGCTCATCAAGGAGCTGCTCGACCATACCCTTGAGGGTATAGAAGTCAGCCTCGCCGCCGTACATACCCACGGTCAGGCGCTGGGGCTCGTCCGGGAGCGAATACTCATACCTGTGCTTCTTAGCGCCGCTGTTAGCGAGGGTATCGCCGTTGATGAAGGGCTTCTCCTCCTTGGCGGGGAGGTACTCCTTGGCGATCTCGAACAGGCAAGCCTTCTCGTTGCGGTTATTGTAGTTGAACGAGAGCACGTCGAGCATGGACGGTATAGTGGTCGTGCGCATAACGCTGGTGTCCTCACCGAGCGGGTTCACGATACGCACAACATTGCGCAGAGCGCTGTCCGCGGGGAGATTTATCCTCTCGAAGTACTTCGGCGAAACGAACGAGTAGGTCGCTATCTCATAGCCGCCGAGCGAAACAGCCGCATTCCTGAGCGTGCGGACGAACTTCTGCTCATCGGTGAGCTCAGCGCGCGCAACGCCGCGGAAATCGGTGGTGGGGATATTGTTGTAGCCGTAGATACGCGCAACCTCCTCCGCGATATCAGCCTTGCAGCCGATGTCGATACGGAAGGACGGCGCAACGACGTCGCTGCCCTCGAAGGTGAAACCGAGCCTGCCGAGGTACTCCTTCATGTCAGCCTCGGAGATGTCAGTGCCGAGGAAATCGTTTATCCATTCCGTGCTGAACTCCACCTTAGCGGGACTGTAGCTTGTGTGGTCGCAGTCGATGACATTCTTAACGACCTCGCCCGCACCGAGCTCCTCAACGAGCTGGAACGCGCGCTTGAGGCAGGTCATGGAGAGGAGCGGATCAACGCCCTTCTCATAGCGGGAGGAAGCGTCAGACTTGAGACGCAGCGCCTTTGAGGTGCGTCTCACCTGAGTGGGCTCGAAGTACGCAGACTCGAATACTACAGTCGTGGTATCGTCCATGATACCGCTGTACTCGCCGCCCATAATGCCGGCAACAGCAACGGGCTTCTTCTCGTCAGCGATAACGAGCATATCGTCAGAAAGCTCACGCTCAACGCCGTCGAGGGTCATTATCTTCTCGCCGGACTTCGCCAGACGTACATTTATGTGCGCGCCCTCAACGTAGCGGAGGTCGAAAGCGTGCATGGGCTGACCGTACTCGAGCATGACGTAGTTGGTGATATCAACGAAATTGTTTATGGGGCGCACGCCGCTCGCACGCAGACGCTCTCTCATCCAGCGCGGCGACGGACCGATCTTAACGTTCTTGACGATACCCGCACAGTATCTCGGGCAGTGCTCGGGGTCGAGGATATCTACCCTGAGCATGGAGCTGATGTCGCCGTCAACGCCCTTGAACTCAGGCGCGGACACGTTCAGCGGGAGGTCGTAGGTAGCGGCGGTCTCGCGCGCGAGACCGATAACGCTGAGGCAGTCGGGGCGGTTGGAGGTTATCTCGAACTCCACCGAAGTATCATTGAGACCGATAGCGGACCGGATATCCTGACCGATCTGGCAGTCCTCCTGCATGATGAAGATACCGTCCTCGATAGCATAGGGGAAGTCGCGCTTGTCGAGACCCAGCTCACCGAGCGAGCAGAGCATACCGCAGGACTCAACGCCGCGGAGCTTGCCCTTCTTGATCTTGACGCCGCCGGGGAGGGTAGAGTTGTCGAGCGCTACGGGAACGATGTCCCCGGCATTGACATTGGAAGCGCCGGTGACGATCTGTACGGGCGCGTCCTTGCCGACCTCTACCTGACAAACGACGAGGTGATCTGAGTTCTCGTGCGGCACAACGGAGAGTATCTTACCGACAACGACGTTAGATATCTCGCTGCCCTCAGCTTCGTAGCATTCCACCTTAGAGCCGCTCATAGTGAGCGAGTGGCAGAAATCCTTTATAGGCATATCGGCTTTAACGTAATCGCCGAGCCATTTCATAGATAGATTCATATCTTTGTTCCTTTCGTAAATAGTCGCAGCAATGGGATTCCAAAGGCAGCGCCTCTGGTCGCTTCGCTTTCAGCTTATAAGGCGAAGCGAAACTAAACCGAAGGGCGCTCCGCAAAGGGTGAATTGCAAAACGATCCAGTGAATCGTTTTGCAAGAGGGAACGCCCTGCAAGAGAGGGCGTTCCCTTGCGGAAGTTCGTCATCACTTGCCACAAGCCGCTTGCCGGCTTGTCGAATCATCATTCTAATTTAGTGCGCTTAAAACTGTTCGAGGAATCTCACATCATTCTCATAGAGCAGACGGAGATCGTTGATGTCATAGCGTCCCATGACCATACGCTCGAGACCCAGTCCGAACGCAAATCCCGAGTAAACGCTGCTGTCGATACCGCAGCCCTCGAGGACCTTCGGGTGTACCATACCCGCGCCGAGGAGCTCGATATAGCCCTCGTCCTTGCACATCGAGCAGCCCTTTCCGCCGCAGTTGAAGCAGCTGATGTCCACCTCACAGCTCGGCTCGGTGAACGGGAAGTGGTGCGGACGGAAGCGCAGCTTGCACTCATTGCCGTAGAGCTTCTTCATGAGCATTTCGAGCGTGCCCTTGAGGTCGCTCATGGTTATGCCCTTGTCAACTACGAGACCCTCTATCTGGTGGAACAGGGGAGAGTGAGTAGCGTCAACGGCGTCCGAACGGAAAACACGTCCGGGGGAGATAATGCGTATCGGCGGCTTCTGGTTCTCCATGACATGGACCTGAACGGAGGAGGTCTGCGTGCGGAGGAGGATAGTCTCGCCGGTCTTTTCGATGTAGAAGGTATCCTGCGTGTCGCGTGCAGGGTGATCGGGCGGGAGATTGAGCGCCTCAAAAACGTGGTAGTCGTCATCGATCTCGGGACCGTCAGCGATGTCGAATCCCATACCCATGAAGATCTCGCGGATCTCGTTCTCGACCCTTGTGAGCGGGTGGAGCTTGCCGATAGGAGCGTGCTTGCCGGGGAGGGTTATGTCGATGCTCTCCTCCTTTATCTTCGCGGACTGCGCCTCCGACTTGAGAGCAGTGAGCTTTTCGGAGAGAGCCTCCTCGATGTCAGCGCGGACCTTGTTTGCGAGCTGACCGATGACAGGTCTTTCCTCAGCAGAGAGACCGCCCATCTGCTTGAGGATAGCGGTGAGCTCGCCCTTCTTGCCGAGGAATTTTATCCTCAGGTCGTCGAGAGCCTTGATCTCGGTGCAGGAAGAGAGCTCCTGCTTGGCGAGCGCTTCGATTTTTTCCAGTTGTTCTTTCATTTTTTCACCTCAAAGAATTAGCGTAGGGGACGGCGTCCTCAACGTCCCGCATATGATGATTTGCCGCCTCACGGCGAGGGCTGCCGAGGACGCCAGCCCCTGCATAAAAATGTGTCGTGACAACAAAAAAGTCCTGTCCAACAGGACAAGACGTAAAACCTTGCTTATAACCACCCATTGTCAGGAGAGCCGACACTCTCTTGTCTTTAACGCAGACCTACGTCAGAGCCTACCACGCGCAAGCGCTTCCGTCCTGCCCCTCACGAGTGAACTTCGGAACGCTCAAAGCCGGAGCGCTCACACCTCACCGCTCCTCTCTGTGGACTTCTTGCAGACCTACTCTCTCGGTCATAGGGTTCTGACATATATTATAATACGGATCCCGGGAAAAATCAAGTATTTTTTGAAAATTTTCCTGAATCGGACTTTTCCCCACAAACCACCGGCGTCTCATTTCGTGACATTTCACCCCACTGTGGGGAATCACCCGGCGTCCCTGCTCGGTTCTCTTTTTGGCACGCTGTGCAGGAGCGCCCTTTTGAGATTCCAACATTTATAATACTTTTCGCCCGCTCATCTTCTTGAAAAGCCCCGGAGCCTGTGATATAATAATAAAAAAGCCCAAGGAGGCTCCCATGAAAAAACGATATCTTATCCCGGTGCTGATATCGACCGTCATGGCGCTGATATACGTCATCGCGATGATATCCCGCCCGTTTGCGGACTTCTACGTCCAGAAGATCTTCCCCCACATCTCGAACGTGTTCTCCATGCTCACGGACTTTTTCCCGTTCTCGCTCGGAGAGATAATGATAGTCCTCGCGATACTGCTCGTCATCGTCGGCATACCGCTGACCGTCCTGCTGCTCATTTTCCGCAAAAAGACGCGCCGGAAGACCGCCGGCATCGCCGCGCTGACCGCCCTGTGGGTGCTCACCTACATAATCACCACCGAGACCCTCAACTGCTTCGTCATGTACCGCACCACCCCCATGTCCGAGCAGTTCTACATCTCTGAGGGACACACCCGCGATGAGCTGATACAGCTCTATTCCGCCCTCATCGACGCCGCAAACAAGACCGCACCGCTCGTCCCGCGCGACAGCGACGACCGCTTTTACCTCACCGCCGACGTCACCCTCGAAGCCCGTGCCGCAATGGGAAAAGCCGCGGAGCTCTTCCCGCAGCTCGACGGCTACTACCCCGAGGCAAAGCCGATACAGTTCTCCTACTTCATGAGCCAGTCCCACCTCTCGGGGATATATTTTCCGTTCTCGCTCGAAGCGAACTACAACGACGACATGGTCAGGACTAACCTCCCCGACACCGTCTGCCACGAATACGCCCACCTCAAGGGCTTCATACAGGAGGACGAAGCGAGCTTCATCGCGTATGTCGCAACTACCCTGAGCGACAACGTCGAGTTCCGCTACGCCGGCTACATCGAGGGACTTGAGTACGTCCACAACCAGATCTACGACAACAACATCACCGAGGCATACTACCTCACCGACCGTATCTCCGATCAGGTCCGCCGCGACTGGTTCCGCTTCCTGCCGGACACCTACTGGGAGGACAACAAGAAGAAGGAGATCATCTCCACGGAGAAGGTCAGCACCGCTTCGACCAAGGCGATGGACACCAACATCAAGCTCAACGGCAGGGAAGAGGGCGTCGAGTCGTATTCGCTCATGGTCGATCTCATGCTCGACTATTATTTCTCGGAGAGAAAATGAAACAGACAAAACAAAAAGGCTGTGCACGATCGCACAGCCTTTAGTGTTATCAGGTAAGATTACGAAAGGGAGAAGCTGCCTGCGTTGTTATCAACAACGTAGTAAACCATGTTGTCCTCGGGCTTTACATAAACGTCAACCTTCTTAGGAGCCTTTACGCCGGAAGCCTTCTTAGCCTTAGCGATAAGGTCAGCAGAAGTGTACTCATTGCCCATGAACTGAACGTAAACGTTCTCCTGAGCAACAACAGTCTTCTTAGCAGCGGGCTTCTTAGCAGCAGGCTTCTTGGCAGCGGGCTTCTTAGCAGCAGCCTTCTTAGCGGGAGCCTTCTTCTCAGCAGCCTTCTTCTCAGCAGGAGCAGCCTCGTTTACGACAACTGTCTCCTCAACCTTTGTCTCAGCCGCCTCAGCAGCCTTCTTAGTAGTTCTCGGCATAATAGATACCTCCGTGATTACTTGTTGTTAACAGCGTTCTTGAGAGCCTGACCAGCCTTGAAAGCGGGTGCCTTGGAAGCGGGAGCTGTCATCATCTTCTTGGTCTGAGGATTGATTACCTGCTTAGCCTTGCGGTCACGAACCTCGAATGTACCGAAGCCAACGAGGGAAACCTTCTCGCCGCTTGCGAGAGCGTCTGTGATAGAAGCGATAACTGCGTTAACAGCAGCCTCTGCGTTCTTCTTTGTGAAGTCAGCCTTTTCAGCAACAGCGCTGATGAGTTCAGTCTTTGTCATTGATTTATCCTCCATGCTTTCTGGGCTGATTCCCGCGTAATATCGCGTTGCTCTGCCCTAAATTTTATACTTGAATTATATACCCTTTGCGTCGGTTTGTCAAGGAAATCCGAAAAAATTGACAAATTCGCCTATTCTAAGCGCTTTATGGAGGTATTTTTATTCATAAAGGCAATAAAAACCGCAGATTTTCGCAGTAAAACCGCTCCGGACGGAAATTAGCCCGATCCGGAGCGGAGCGCGAAAAGGCGTTATTCAGCGGTAAGCTGACCGTCGGTCAGGTCGATGTCGATGACGTCCCCCGCAGAGAGATCACCCTTGATTATACGTTTTGCGGCGAGTGTCTCAACCTTGCTCTGGATGAATCTTCTCAGCGGACGCGCACCGAAGTTCGGGTCGTAGCCGCACTCCACGATGTAATTCTTGGCAGCGTCGGTGACATTTATGCGTATGTGCTTGTCGTCGAGACGTTTTTGCAGGTCAGCGATCATGAGATCGACTATCTTCATTATCTCGGTCTTGGCGAGCGGCTTGTAGAAGATTATCTCATCAAGACGGTTGAGGAACTCCGGTCTGAACTGCTGCTTGAGCAGCGCCTCGACCTGTCCGCGCGCCTCGTCGGTGATATTGCCCTCAGAGTCGATACCCTCGAGGATATACGGCGAGCCGAGGTTTGACGTGAGTATTATAATAGTGTTGCGGAAGTCCACAGTGCGCCCCTGCGAGTCAGTGATACGTCCGTCGTCGAGCACCTGCAGCAGGATATTGAACACATCGGGGTGCGCCTTCTCTATCTCATCGAAGAGCACGACCGAATACGGCTTGCGGCGCACAGCCTCGGTGAGCTGACCGCCCTCGTCGTAGCCGACGTATCCGGGAGGCGCTCCGATGAGTCTGCTCACGCTGAACTTCTCCATGTATTCGCTCATGTCGATACGGACTATATTGTGCTCGTCGTCGAAGAGTATCTCAGAGAGCGCCTTTGCAAGCTCAGTCTTGCCGACACCGGTAGGACCGAGGAACAGGAACGATCCGATAGGTCTGTCCGGTGACTGTATGCACGCACGAGAGCGCAGTATCGCCTCGCTGACCTTGGTCACAGCCTCGTCCTGCCCGATGACGCGCTTGTGGAGCAGCTCGTCGAGGTGCAGTACCTTTTCCTTTTCGCCCTCCATTAGCTTCGCCACGGGAATGCCCGTCCAGCGGCAGACTATTTTTGCTATCTCGTCCTCCGTGACCTTGTCGCGGAGCAGACGACCGTTTTCCATATCGTGTTCAGCCTGAGCCTCGAGCTCCGAGAGCTGATTCTTGAGCTGCGGGAGCCTGCCGTACTTGAGCTCGGCAGCCTTGTTGAGGTCGTATTCGCGCTCAGCCTTGTCTATCTCGCCGCTGACGGACTCTATCTCCTCACGCAGCTTCTGCACCGCGGAGATGTCATTTTTCTCATTCTCCCACTTAGCTTTCATGGCGTTGAAGTTCTCACGCAGCTCGGAGAGCTCCTTCTGGATCTCGCCGAGGTGCTCCTGCGAGATGCTGTCGCTTTCCTTTTTGAGGGCAGCCTCTTCTATTTCGAGCTGAACTATCTTGCGCGAGATAACGTCGAGCTCAGTGGGCATGGAATCCATCTCAGTGCGGATAGTCGCGCACGCCTCGTCGATGAGGTCTATCGCCTTATCGGGCAGGAAGCGGTCAGTGATGTATCGGTTGGAGAGCGTCGCCGCGGAGATGAGAGCATTGTCGGATATTTTGACGCCGTGGTAGACCTCATACCGCTCCTTGAGACCTCTCAGGATAGAGATAGTATCCTCTACGGTCGGCTCATCGACCATTACCGGCTGGAAACGCCGCTCCAGCGCGGGATCCTTCTCGATGTACTGCCTGTACTCGTTGAGCGTAGTCGCACCGATACAGTGCAGCTCGCCTCGCGCGAGCATAGGCTTGAGCAGATTTCCGGCGTCCATAGCGCCGTCGGTCTTGCCCGCGCCGACGATAGTATGCAGCTCGTCAATGAACAGGAGAATCTGACCGTTGCTGTTCTTTATCTCATTGAGGACAGCCTTGAGCCTTTCCTCGCGCTCGCCGCGGTCCTGCGCGCCCGCAACGAGAGCGCCCATGTCGAGCGAGAACACCTTTCTGTCCTTCAGGCTGTCCGGAACATCTCCCGCCACGATACGGAGCGCAAGGCCCTCCGCGATAGCGGTCTTGCCGACGCCGGGCTCACCGATGAGGACGGGGTTGTTCTTGGTCTTGCGGGAGAGAATGCGGATGACGTTTCGTATCTCGCTGTCGCGCCCGATAACGGGGTCGAGCTTATTGCGCCGCGCCAGACCCACGAGCTCCTGACCGTACTTAGTGAGCACATCGTAGGTATCCTCGGGGTTCTCGCTGGTGACTCTCGTATTTCCGCGCACGGACATCAGCGCACTGAGGAATCCGTCGCGCGTGATATTGAATGTCTTCATGAGGCTGGAGACGTCCCTGTCCTTGCAGTCGATGAGCGCGAGCATTATGTGCTCGACGGAGACGAACTCGTCCTTCATCTTGTTGGCGGTCTCCTCCGCAGAGGTGAGCACACGGTCGCACTCCGCCGAAATGCCTATATTGCTGCTCCTGCCGCTCCCTGTGACCTTTGGCAGCGCGTTGATCTTCTTATCCGCCTCGGACTCAAAGATATCCGCGTCGATGTTCATTTTTCTTATGAGCTGCGGCACGAGCCCGTTCTCCTGCTTGAGAAGTCCCGCAAGGAGATGTATCGGCTCGATCACCGAATTTGACTGCATAACAGCGATGCTCTGTGCCTTCCTGATGGCGTCCGCCGATCTCTGAGTGAACTTTTCTGCATTCATGATGTTATCCTCCTTATATAAGTTATTCCGAAGTTATCGCGGGTACATTTTCTGTCTAAATGGGCTGACCGCCGAGCACACCGCGCAGCTCCTTTTCCATATGAGCGGCAGGGAAGTGCTCCGGGTCGGCGAAATACTGCTGCACAGCGCCGTTGACCCATGTCAGGTAGGAGCTTATCGCCTCGCCGGTCTCCTCGTCGGAGAGCCCGGGATTGATGAGCCTTCGCGTGAAGCACGCCTGCGACAGCTCACAGGAATACTTGCTCCCGATGATACCGTGTTCGAGCTCCGCGAGCCACACGAAGAAGCTGCGGAACATCGCAAGGAGCCGCTCGTTCTGGGTGCGTATCTGTACTCTCAGCTCACCGAGGTAGACGTCCGGCTGCCGCTCGAGCTCGACCTTATAGGAAATGGTCGGGCGGTACTTGTACTCAAGCGCGGTGCGGAGAGTCATGAGCGAAGCCGAGCGCTGCTGGAGTATCTGGAAGCGTCCCCCGGCGAGCGCAGACAGCTGATCGAAGATATCGCGCATACGCATCTCCGGCGTGACGCAGGACAAATGCTCGGCGAGTATCTGATTTATGAGGTTGGAGCGGCTGGTCCCGAGGCGGTAAGCCTGCTGATCGACCGCTTTTATCACGTCGTCCATGAGGACGAGACTATAGACACTGCGTTTCATATTTCGCCTCCTCTGTTACATATATCATATCACGCATTATGTAATTTGTCAAGCGGATTATATAATTTTTCACGCAAATTTCACAAAGCAAAAAAATGCTCCCTGACAGGGAGCTGCTGCCGATCCAAACGGAAAACCGCTTAGCACTGTGGACCGAGCCAAAGAATAAGTTAAAAAAAGTGATTGAGAATAGAAAACATGAAAAAATTACAAATGAAAGGGGTTAGTTTTATTTGTTAATGAAACTATTTCTGTTGCAAGCAAGCAATTAATATCCAGTATCAAGCACATGAGAGGGGAGGGTACTTGATACTGAACACCAATTTCTCAATTGCTGTATCTATTATATTGCAAAAAAACACACTTGGCAATATACAATAGTATACTAAACTGCACAAAGATATAGATTTCACACTTTTTCTCGGAAATTTATAGTTAATTTTCAGTTAACAAGTTATAACAGAATGCAAATTTACATTTTATTGATAATATAAATAAAGCAACGGCGGGAGGCATTCAGCCGTCCCGCCGCAGCAGTATTATAATGTAAAGAGGTTCTGATCTGAGCCGACCGAGAAATCCGAGCGCGAGCCTCCGATGTCCACTCCGAAGGAGCTGCCGTCGGTGATCTCGGGCGCGAGCATGAGAATGCACGCGAAGTTGTTGTGCGGAGCGAAGGAGACCATCTCCGAGCCGTTGAGGTAGAGCTTGACGTTCGTGTTCGCCGGCTGAGAGCCGCAGCTGACCACGATATACGGGTTCGCGTAGCTCGTGAGTGCAGTCACCTTATTGCCCGCCGCAAAGACGTAGCCGCCGGTGTAGCTGAAGGTGGTAGCAGCGTAAATGGAGCTCTTCTCCTCCTTGGTACCGCCGGAAACGACCGTCCTGCCGCCGTTTATGTTGACCGACCCCTTGGACTTAATGCCGTTCGTGCCGCCCTTGATAGTGAGCGTGCCGCCGTTGACCGTGATGTTGTCGTGCGCGAGCATACCGGACTTGACCGAGGTTATATTGATCGTACCGTTGTCGATGATGATATCGTCGTCGCTTGCGATGCCGTGGGCGTTATTGGAGTTGATATTGAGCTCGCCGCCGCCCTTGATAGTGAGCGTATCGTTGGAGAAGATAACGCCGTCGTAGATCTGGTCTGAGCCGCCGTCGCTGAGGTTGGTGACCGTTCCCGCCTTGACCTTCACGGTGCACTCCTTCGCCTCATAGACGAGTATCGCGGGACCCGTGGAATTTGAAATGCTCACCCCGTCGAGAACGAGCTTTACCTTCTCCTCGAGGGTCGTATCGACGAATATCTGCCCGTCGCTGACCGAGCCCGTGAAGTAGTAGTCGCCGCCAGCAGTTATCTTGACCGTCGAGCCCTCAATGAAGACATTGCTGCCGGTGCAACTCGGAGAGGAGCCGAGGGTGATCTTAGCGGTGAACTCTTCTTCCTCCTCAGAGGAGCTGCTCCCGCCTGACGAGGAACTCTCCCCGCCGCCTGACGATGAACCTCCGCCCGAGGACGAGCTCTCTCCGCCGCCTGATGACGAACCTCCGCCCGAAGATGAACTGTCTCCGCCGCCCGATGACGAACCTCCGCCTGAAGATGAACTGTCTCCGCCGCCCGAGGACGATCCGCCCTCTGACGAAGAGCTGTTCCCGCCGGAGCTGCTGCTGCCGCCTGACGAAGACCCGCCCGACTGCTCACTGCTGCCTCCTTCCGGGGACTGTGAGCCGCCGTCCGGAGTACTGCTGTCGGAGTCCGAGCCGCCGGACTGCTGTGTATCGGAGTTCCCTCCGGAAGCATTATTGCCGCTGTTCGAGGTATCCGAGCCGCCGCTGCCGGCAGACTGTCCGTCCGCGGAGCTCTGCGACTCCGTCCCGGACACAGTCCCGCCTGCGGACTCATTGATATCGCCGCAGCTGAAAGCGCTTCCCATCATCATAAGTGCTGCCGCGAGAGCGGCTATCCTTCTATATTTCATAACAATTTCTCCTTTATATATGTATATATGGAAATTGTCAGACCCCGTCTGCACCGAGTCTGACAAATCCCAGAAAGGGGTCTATTTAGGCAACATCGCACAAAGATCATGCTGAAGAAGCAAGCAGATTCAGTGCAAAGCCGTCATGTGTGCTTTGTGCAGTGTTGCCTTGAGGTGGTTTAGAAGATATCAGCTTTCGTAGATCTTATCGTCGTACTTGAATAATACGAGGTTGATCGTCATGTTGCCGTTGAGGGCGCGGAGCTCGTCGATGAACTTCTTCTGGTCGATGTCATCGGAAACGTCCACGCTGTAGATGAGCTCGAAGAGCGTGCCGAAGTTAGTTGTCTTCACTCTGCGGAGCTTGTGGAAGTTCGTGTACTTATTGAGCACAGGCTCGAAAACGCCCTGATAGTCGAGGTTCTCGGGGATAGTGATCTTGAGTGTCATGTGTCTGTTCTTGCTGCCGCCGAAGTTTATCTCGGAGAGCACGAACATAACGATCGCGAGTACCGCGAAGAATGCAGCCGCGAAGCCGATGTAGCCGATACCGCAGGCAACGCCGGTCGCCATCGAGAAGAAGATGTAAGCGATATCCTTTGGGTCACCCGCGACGCTCCTGAATCGCACCAGAGTGAAAGCGCCCGCGAGGGTGAGAGCACCTGCAGTGGAGTTGATGAGGAGGAGGATAAGCGCGATTATAGTGGGGAGCATTATCACTGTCATGACGTAGCTCTGGGAGTATCCGTCCTTGCGGTGGGTGATTATGTAGATGAGGCTGATGAGGAATCCCAGCACCAGAGCCGCACCTACGCAGAAGAAGAAGTCGTGAGCGGTAATAGTTTCGAGGGTAGCCGAGGTGTCTGTGAAAATGCCAGAGGAATCGGACTCAGCGTACTTGGAAAGAACGTTTCCGAAAATATCAAGTTTCATATCATACACTCCTGTTCATTAAAATGCTGTTGTTGACCATCGAGATACCGGAGATATAGATCTTCTTATGGCTCTCAGCGAGCTTTTCCTTGACGAAGTTCTCGTATGCTCTGCCGTACTTGGAGAAGCTGGTCTTGTATATCTCGAGGGAGGAGAGCTTTCTTACGAGCCAGTCGGGCATAGCGTCCCCGACCTTTACCTCCATGAGGCGCTGGTCAGCGCCGATGATGTAATTGCCGTAGCTCTCGTAGTTGAGCCCGAGGTCGAATCTGCGCTCAGTGAGCTTGCGGTCGAAGGTAAGGCGGAAGTCACCGTTGTCCTTGCCGAAGAAAGCCTCACGCTGATAGCTGATGTACTGCTTGGGAGCCACATGGTAGTGGTCGAGGAAAGCGTCGAGCTCAGTGAAGACCTGCCCCGTGATGTACTTGGTAGCCACAGGCTTTGAGCGGTCCTCAAAGTAAGCGTCAGACTCCGCGAGGGTCATGGAGACTCTGCGCTTTGTAACGATACCGCCGATCTTTTTCTTTATCTCAAGGAAAACGAGGTCATCGGGAGCTGCGGGCGAGTAGTAGCTGCGCAGTCTGATCTTTTCCTTGTAGTAGGGCTTTGAGAGGGATTCCCTGATAAGGAAGTCATCGGGCGTATCGTAATAGATATTGTATATTCCGTACTCTTTGCCGCCTATGCAGTATTTATCCGGATTCATATACTTGGGGATCTCTTCCATGAGGCTATTGTACTGTTTCATATTGAGCAGGAACTTGACTTCTTTTCTTGCAAAAGTATTGATAGCCATATATTCTCCCAGGACCGGTCCGCGTCACCGTTCCGGGATTCACGCTCCTTTCGTATCGTTTGATTGTATTATAGCGACTCATTCTTAAAATAATCTTAATATACCCTAAAATTAACCTTAAAATGTGTGGAATTTATATGACAGTCCAGTGTGTGCTTTCAGGTTCCCCCGCATGGGAAATGCAAGAATTCCGCAAATTTTGCCCGCGGGGTGTTTACAAAGCCTGTCGGATATGTTATTATAAGTGAGTAAAAATCAAAGACCAAGCATATCCGGAGGAATTATGGCTGAAAAAACTGAAAATGCTGAAAAGACAATAAGACCCGAAAGGGCAGTGAAAAGGCGCTTCAACTTCAGAGCTCTCGCGATTGCCGAGGCTGTGATAGTGTTCATACTCGCAGCGCTCCTGCTGTACATAGGCGTGTTCAGGGAGGACGATGACGATGCCGTCACCGCCGATGCTAAAGTGCAGGAGGAGATCCGCACGCGCGCCGTCATAGAGAAGGAGGAGACCTTCTTCCAGCTCAGCGGCAAGAAGATTATCATGAGCTTCCCGGGCTACGGCGAGGTCTTCCTGCCGGTCTACGAGGACGTCCCGGCGTGCTCGATAGATACTGATGATATAGTGTCCCGCAACGGCTTCTGCTACCTCACCGAAGACGGCAAAGAGGTCTCCCTCGCCGGTATCGACGTCTCCGAATTTCAGGGGAACATCGACTGGGAGCAGGTGAAGTCAGCCGGCATCGACTATGCGATGATAAGGATAGGCTACCGCGGCTACGGCAGCGGAGATATCGTCCTCGACAGCACCGCCGAGCAGAACCTCGCAGCCGCCAATGCAGCGGGAGTTCCCGTGGGAGTTTATTTCTACTCTCAGGCGGTCACGACCGAGGAAGCTATGGCAGAAGCCGACGCCGTCCTCGACCTTATAATGAACTACGATATCGACTACCCCGTCGCCTACGACTGGGAGATAGTCACCGGAGATTCCGCGCGCACCGACGACATCAGCGTCGATACCCTCGCGGACTGCTGCGTGGCGTTCTGCGAAAGAGTTAAGTCAGCCGGCTATACGCCCATGATCTACCAGAACAAGACGGTCGCGCTGCTGAAGCTCGATCTTCCGCGCCTCAAGGACTACGGATTCTGGCTCGCGGAGTACGACACGAAGCCTACATATTATTACGATTTCCAGATGTGGCAGTATTCGAGCTCGGGGACTGTCCCGGGCATCGAGGGAACTGTCGATCTGAACATCTGCTTCAGAGATTATACTGAGGAAAACTGAAAACAGGAAACGCCTCCCCGCATTGTAAAGGGAGGCGTTTTATTATTTCTTACTTCTTCTTTTTCTTGTTGTTCCTGTTCTTGCTGCCGGAGCCGGAACTGTTCTTCTTGGCGTCCGCAGACTGCTGCTCCTTGCTGTCTGTTTTCAGTGCAGCGGGAGTGTCAATGAGCTTTGCCTTGAAGAGCGCGTTGCCTACGGGGCAGGTTATGACGGTAGCGACTACCATCTCAAACAGCGCATTTATGCCAACGAACGACACGATGAAGAGCAGAATGGACTTGCCGCCCATAAGACCCTTTATGTAATCGGTATTGCCGAAGAGCATTACCAGTGCGGTCATAAAGAAAATGGTGTTCAGCAGAGCCGTGCAGAATCCCGCAACTGCGCAGGATACCTGTATCTGTGTGAGGTTCTTGGAGCTCACTATCTTGTAGCCGATGGCGAAGCAGAGCACTGAGATGAACAGGCAGGTGTAAACGAAGAGCGACTTTGTGGTCACGAAGCTGTACATCGTTTCGCTCATTTTGTACTTGCCGTTCTCGTCGTAGTTGAGCAGGAGCATTCCGGAAAGGAACAGCGCGAATCCGAAGAAAGCGCTAACTATACCGGTGATGATGTAGTAGCTCCTTACGCTCTTGAGCGAGGTAACTCCGCGGAAGATAAGCCCCACGAGTAAGCCGTCGAGCGCACGCGGAACGAATCTCTGGATGAACGCGAGCACAGGGTCGATCTCAACGAGCGTAGCGCCCATACCGCTGAGTACGCCGATACCGAAGCACTGAAGGTAGCTGAAGATGCCGAATACAGATCCCATGATGAGGCCACCTATGGGTCCGAGGGCAACAGCCGCGATCGCGACAGGAATGACGTTGAGCGTGATCGAGAGCGGTCCTATCGGGATCGAGCCGATCGGAGTGAGCGAAAATAACGCCACTATCGCCGTCAGCAGACCCAGAAGCACCATCGAACGGGTGTTGAACTTTGTTTTCATATTAAATTTTCCTCCTTGTTATTATTCCCCAGAGGGGATACAATACAATGCAGTTATCAATATAGCACACTTTTTCCCGGTTGTCAAGCATAAATGCAGATTTTACGCATAATTCGGTCAGGGGGGGCTGGTTCCCGCAATTTTTGATAATGACGGGGAGGTCTCAGGCGTCAGGTATCAGGGTGTAGGTATCAGGTTGCAGGTGTCAGGTAAACTATCTGAGTTATTCCACAAAAACGAGAGTGATGGCTTTGTGATGAACAGGTGAAAACCAATTTCACACAAATTTTCCACTGATACATGAGCCCTGACGACTGAAAACTACACCTCCGGACACACTTTCAGCATTATTCTGCAAAAATGTGAGTGACAGATTTGTGATAAACAGGTGAAAATGACTTTCACACAAAATCACCCCTGATACCTGACACCTGTGACCTGAAACCTGACCCCTGACACCTGATAAAAACATTTGCATTTTCTGCAAAAATGTGGTATAATAAAATGTCATGGTATGAAAAGGAAAGGAACGACACATAAAAATGGCAGTTTATCTCGATAATGCGGCGACTACGAAGCCCTGCGCAGAGGCTGTGCAGGCGGCTGTGGACGCTATGACCATAAATTTCGGCAATCCTTCGTCGCTGCACCGCGCGGGTCTCGACGCTCAGATCGCCGTAGATAGGGCAAGAAAGGTCATCGCGGACTCTATCGGTGCTGAATCCGCGTGCCTTTATTTCACTTCCGGAGCGACCGAGAGCAACAACCTCGCGCTGCGCGGAGCCGCTGCCGCTTATGGCAGAAAAAGGCGTAAAATAGTCATTTCTGCGGTCGAGCACGCCTCCGTGGAGGAGACTGCTGCGGCACTGGAGAAGTCCGGGTTCGAGGTCGTGAGAGTGTCTCCGCGCGGGGACGGGAGATTCTGTCCCGAGGATTTTATCGCGGCGTGCGATGATGACACCTGCCTCCTCAGCATGATGTACGTCAATAACGAGACTGGCTATATTTTGCCTGTTAATGAGGTTTTTTCCGCGGTAAAACGCCGTTTCCCGGACATCGTCACCCACTGCGACTGCGTGCAGGCTTACATGAAGCTGCCTGTGAAGGTGAACGCTCTCGGCGCGGACCTCATCTCCCTCAGCGCTCATAAGATACACGGTGCAAAGGGCGTAGGTGCGCTGTTTATCAGGAAGGGCGTGCGCGTCGTGCCGATAGTTACCGGCGGAAAGCAGGAAAAAGGCATACGCTCCGGTACCGAGAGCGTCCCGCTGATAGCGGCATTCGGTGCGGCGGCTGAAAAGCTCGCGCCGACCATTCAGGAGCGTTATGAGATAGTCTCCGGACTGAAGGCGCATCTGCTGGGGAGGATCGCGGAGATCGGCGGTATTTCGGTGAATTCGCCCGACGACGGGTCGCCGTATGTGGTGAATATCTCCGCCGAGGGCAAGCGCTCGGAGATAATGCTGCACTTCCTCGAAAGCAAGGGGATATACGTTTCGAGCGGCTCGGCGTGCTCGAAGGGTCAGCAGAGCGGAGTGCTCGGGCAGTTCGGTATCACGGGCAAGCGTGCGGACTCAGCCCTGCGCATAAGCATGACTGCGGAGACCACTGAGGCAGACCTTGACGAGCTGTGTGAGGCTCTGCGCGAGGGACTCGAAAAGGTGAGGGGATAGTATGGGAACTGCCGATATTTCGGCGATGATCGGTCTTCTGCTGCTGGTCGGGATATTCGTTGTCCTGAGGAAAAGAGAGAAGCGGGGGGAAGATGATTCAAAGAAGATCACGGTATGGCAGGCGGTGCTGCTCACGGCGGGCGGTCTTGCGCTCGCTGTGCTGCTGATAATGGCTCTCCCCGGGATAATAGACAAGTTATCCGGCTGGTCGCCGATCTGACGGCGGGGACAGGAGGAATGGCTATGGGAAGCCTGATAGTAAGGGCGCTTTCAAAATTCATCGCGGGGCTTCTGCTCATCATGCTGCTGATATTCCTGCCGGCGGGAACGCTCGCTTTTGCGGGAGGGTGGCTGTTTATCGGGCTGCTCTTCGTGCCGATGCTCATTGTGGGCGCGGTGCTTCTCGTGAAGGACCCGGCGCTCCTCGAAAAGCGGCTGAACGCTAAGGAGAAGGCTTCCGAGCAGAGGGCGGTCGTGGCAGTGAGCGGGGCGATGTTCATAGCGGGATTCGTCATCGCGGGACTGAACTTCCGGTTCGGCTGGCTGGAGCTGCCGGCGGCGGTCGTTATCGCGGCGGCTGCGGTGTTCCTGCTGGGGTATGTGATGTACGCGGAGGTGCTGCGTGAGAACGCCTATCTTTCGCGCACTATCGAGGTACAGGAGGGACAGCGCGTGGTCGATACGGGCTTGTACGGGATAGTGCGGCACCCGATGTATGCGGCGACGGTGCTGATGTTCCTGTCGGTGCCGCTGATACTGGGCTCGCTCATATCGCTGGTGATATTTATGGTGTACCCGTTCATCATCGCGGCAAGGATAAAAAACGAGGAGGAGCTGCTCGGGCGCGAGCTCGCGGGCTACTCTGAATATAAAAACAAGGTAAGATACCGGCTGATACCGTTCATCTGGTAGGATCGGAGGATAATATGAAAGAGATAGTACTCGTAAAATACGGCGAAATGGCGCTCAAAGGTCTGAACAAGAAGACCTTCGAGGATATGCTCACCAAGAACATCAAGCGCAGGCTCAAGAGCCTCGGCAGCTTCGTCTGCACGAGCGCGCAGTCCACGCTCTACATCGACCCGCAGAGCGATGACATCGACCTCGCGGACGTTGTTGACAGAGTGGGGAAGATATTCGGTATCGCGGCGCTCTGCCGGGCGTGCGTCTGCGAGAAGGACTTCGCGGACATCGCCGAGAAGGCGGCGGAGTACTGCGGGGATATTCTCAGTACTTCCAAGACGTTCAAGGTCACGGCGAAGCGCTCGGACAAGGCTTTCCCGATGAAGTCGCCCCAGATATGCGCGGAGCTCGGCGGGATACTGCTCGAGAAGTTCCCGAACCTCAGCGTTGACGTAAATCAGCCTGAGGTTACGGTGACTGTCGAGATACGCGACACGAATGCATACGTCCATGCGGAGAACATCAAGGGCGCGGGCGGTCTGCCTGTGGGGAGCAGCGGAAAGGCTATGCTGCTGCTGTCCGGCGGTATCGACAGCCCCGTCGCGGGCTATATGATGGCGAAGCGCGGTGTTCACATCGCGGCGATACACTACGTCAGCCCGCCTTATACCTCCGACCGCGCTCAGCTCAAGGTCGAGCAGCTCTGCCAGAAGCTCACCGATTACTGCGGCGGGATAGCGTTCTACTGCGTGCCATTCACGGAGCTCCAGGAGGCTATCAAGGACCACTGCCCGGAGGAGTTCTTTACCATTATAATGAGAAGGCTCATGATGGAGATCGCTCAGCGCATTGCCGCGAAGGACAACTGCCTTGCCCTTATCACCGGCGAGAGCGTTGGACAGGTCGCGAGCCAGACCATGAGCGCTATCGCCTGCACCGACGCTGTGTGCAGGATACCTGTTTTCCGCCCGTGCGTCGGCATGGACAAGACCGAGATCATCGAGATAGCGCGTAAGATCGACACATTCGAGACCTCGACCCTGCCCTACGAGGACTGCTGCACGGTATTCACGCCCCGTCACCCGAAGGTGCGTCCTGTGCTCAGCGACGTCGAGAAGGCACAGAACAGCTTCGACTTCGAGCCGCTGATACAGCGTGCTGTCGAGGGTACTACGATGAAAACGTTCAATTATGAAGCTTAATTCACAAATTTCTGGGGATATTTTTGTGAACTATGTGCAAAAAGGAGCGTGCGGGCTGTATGTCTGGCGGTTATAATACTGAATACGATACCCGAAATCTTGACAAAACGGTTACAAATGTGGTAAAATTATTGGAAAAGGATAGACTGACTATCGCTGCGGCTGAGAGCTGTACGGGAGGTTTGCTCTCGGAGCTCATCACTTCTGTGCCGGGCGCGTCTGCGGTGTTCGAGCTGGGGATATGCACATACTCGGAACGCATGAAGACTCAGTTCCTCGGCGTGAGCCCGGAACTCATCGGGAGGTGCGGGGTCGTCAGTGCGGAGGTCGCCGAGAGCATGGTGAGAGGACTGAAGGAGCGGTCGGGCGCGGATATATGCGTGTCCGTGACGGGCGTTGCGGGTCCCGGGGGAGGTACTCCCGATAAGCCGGTCGGCACGGTATTTATAGGCTTCTGTATCAAGGACAGATTTTTCGTCAGACTGCCGGAGCTCTGGAAGCTCCCTGATCTGAGCAGAGAGAATATACGGCGCAGCGCTGCGGCGTTCGCGTTCGGGGTAATAGAGGAAGCGCTTACGGAGGCGAACTACTTATAATGAATGAAGAGATAAACAACGGCGCTGTCGGCTCTGCCGAGGAAGAGGCTGCGAGACGGCGCGCCGAAAGAATAAAGGCGATCCGCCAGTCGCTGCGCGCTGACACTGCCGCTCCGGCGGAGACAGCTCAGGCGGTTGAGCCTGCGGAGACCGTAAGGACAGCTGAGCCTGCGGTGACAGCTCCGGCAGAGGCTCCCGCTGAGAATGCGTGGGACGACGATATCGCCGCAAGGATAGCTCAGCGCGTGCAGAAGGTCAAGCAGAACAAGACCTCCGGCGCGGACGACGTTCTGGCGGCGCTCGAGGCGGCTGACCGCACTAAGAACGCTCAGGCTGCGGCGGAAAAGCCGGCGGCTGTCAAGTCCGACCCGGCGAGCGAGCTGCTCGCTCAGCTCGATGCGGCGATGAATGCTCCCTCAAAGAAGCTGAAGCCGGTCGCACCGAGGGAGGTAATCTCTCACGCGGCAGAGGCTCCCGTACAGAGGGAGGTCATCTCGCACGCGGCGGAGGCTCCTGTACAGAGGGAAGTTATCTCCCACGCGGCGGAGGCTCCCATGCAGAGGGAGGTTATCTCCCATGCGGCGGAGGCTCCCGCTGAGTATATCCAGCCAGTCGATGAGATTCCGGCTGCTGAGGCTGCTCAGAGCTTCGAGGACACTGCTGTGACTGAGGTGGCTCCTGCACCGGCTGAGATGCCTGTGGATGCCGCTCCCAGAAAGAAGAAGAAAAAAAAGAAGAAAAAGTCCTTCAAGGAGCGCTTTTTGTCGCTGTTCCCGCAGAAAAAGGACAGCGTCGGCGAGCGCATCCGCAAGCTCGTGTTCATCGGCGCGCTCCTTCTCATACTCGTGTGCGGCTATCAGGTCGGGGATTACTACATCGACCTGTGGACCAACAAGCAGCGCAACGCTGAGGTCATGAATATGTACTGGACGTACCTGCCCAAGTCAAACAACAATGTTGTTGAATATGACCCGGACAACCGTCCGGTATACACCATGCTCGACGGCGCCAAGAAGCTGCTCGACAAGAACAGCGACGTCGTGGGCGTTATCCGTATCGAGGGTACGCCCGTCAACAACCCTGTTATGCAGTCTTCGGACAACACAAAGTACCTCAACCAGAACATAGACCTCGATGAATCGCGCTCCGGCGAGCTCTTCCTCGATTTCAGGAACAGCTTCGACAAGTGCGACGCGGAGGGGCACCTCCTCGAGGAAAATTCGGATAACCTCGTGATCTACGGTCACAATATGGGCAACGATACGATGTTCGGCGCGCTCAAGTACTATCAGCGCAATGACAATTACTACTCCGAGCACCCCGTCATCGAGCTCAATTCCAATTACAACTGCTATACCTATAAGATATTCGCGTTCTTTATCCTCGACGCTGAGGACGATACCGATACGAGGTTCGACTGCTGGAATATGCTCAACTTCGGCAGCGAGGACGACTTCTACAACTTCGTCAACGAGGCGAAGCGCAGGACGATAAGGCTCAACGACGTCGATGTGAAGTGGGGAGACAAGCTGCTCACGCTCTCGACCTGCAACACTATCCTCGGAGACAGGGGAAGGCTCATCGTGCTCGCAAGGCTCGTCCGCGACGGCGAGGACCCCTACGAGGGAACGCAGAACAGCGTCTACAACAGCAATATCAAGTGGCCGACGCTCTATTATTCGTACAGCAAGAACAGCAAGCGGTACGATCCCGATGCGGAGTTCGTCCCGTACAATAACTAAGATATCTCTCAGGAGAATAAAATGAAGAAAAAGGCAAAGATCATTTCATCGGCGGTCGCCTGTGCGGCTGCCATAGGTCTGGGAGCTTATGTTTTCGCGCTCAACAGCAAGGACGGAGAGGTCCCCACGTTCAGCGAGATAACTCCCGTACAGACAAAGCAGGCCGAGACTGAGGCTCCGCTCGAATTCCCGGTCTATGATGACTATGTGGATTCAAATGCGGGTCTCACAGAGAGGGCGAAGATGCTCCTGCGCATGAACAAGGACATCATCGGCTGGATAACCATACCCGAGACTGAGGTGGACTACCCTGTGGTCCTCGACCCCGGCGAGATATGGGAGGACACTCCCGGCTACGACGGCGAGCACCACTGGGCGAACTGGTACTACCTCGACCACGACCTCGACGGCAGCTACAAGCGCGAGGGTACGCTCTTCATGGACTGGAGAGACGTCTTCGGCAGCTCCGAGGACGAGCAGTCCGAGAACCTCGTTATCTACGGTCACAACATGGCGAACAACACGATGTTCGGCTCGCTCAGAAGATACCGTCAGGACTACGGCTACTATGAGGGCAATGAGTTCATCACCCTCAGCTCCAATTACCGCGATTACGACTACGTTATCTTCGGATACCGCATTGCGAGCGGAAACTGGTACACAGACTTCGTGTACTGGGATATGGAGGAGCTCGATTCCGAGGACGACTTCAATTACTACTACTCGAACATCATGAACTATTCCATGATAAACCCCGGCATTGACGTGAAGTACGGCGATAAGCTGCTCACGCTCTCTACCTGCTATTCGGACGAGGACAACTCGCGCTTCATCATCGTTGCGAGAAGACTGCGTCCCGGCGAGGTGGCAGGGGATATGTCCACTATCGAAAGAACAGAGGAATACAAGCAGGCACACGCGGAGGAGCCCACAGATACAGAGGCGGCTCCGGCAGAGTAATCGCCGGTCGGACCGGCAGACGGAGTGTGATCTATGAGAAAACTTAAAGCTGTCAAGCGGGCGGCTGCGGCTGTCTCGGGAATGCTGGTGTTCGCAGGGACACTGAGTATGTCCGGCTTGCAGATCGCGGTCGGCGAGACCGACGAGAGCATCGCTGAGACAACTGCGGCGGTCGGGACTGCTGAGGAGGAGACCTCCGGGACAGTTCAGGAGACCACCGGTGCTGAGGAAGCGGCTGAGCCGGCTCCTGAGTGGTGGAAGGCTGAGATCAGTGAGTATGATTCGAGCCTGTCGCTCATAAGCTATGAGCTGAACGACCCCGCTGCGGATTCTGCGGCCGGCGGTGAGGATATTGCTCTCGATGACCTCTCGGACGAGGAGAAGATCATGGCGGCTACAGCTGTTATGAAGACTATCCGCAAGTCCCTCCCGGATATGATAAAGGACGATATCTTCCAGAACGTCGAGCCTACGCCCGTTGAGCTCTATATCACAGGCGGCTGGGTGGGAGATGTTCCCCCGACGAGGGAGCTCCCTGAGACGAATGCGGAGTCGGGCGACTTCACCTTCGTTACCTACGGCTGGGGCCACGGCGTCGGAATGAGCCAGAACGGGGCTAATCTCTACGCTACCTACAGCGGCTGGACCTATCAGGATATCCTGTTCCACTACTACCCCGGCACCTACCTCATGAATACTGAGATCGCCGAGGACGAGGAGCTCACCATTGCAGGGGTGCCCGGCGATGTGCTGACTGTGGTATCGGAGATCGTTTACCGCGAGGTCGGCGACGGAATGGCTTATGAGGCTATCAAGGCTCAGGCGGTCGCTGTCTATACTTATATAAAGTACCACGGAGGAGATTCGCATGACCTGCGCGGAAAGGCCGACCCGCCGCAGAGAGTCATCGATGCCTGTCAGGAGGTGCTCGGTGAGGCGCTCTTCTATGAGGGCGATTACTGCCTCACGATGTTTTCCGCTTCGTGCGGAGGCTGCTCGGCGGACTGCCGCGATGTGTTCTGGACGGATATCCCGTACCTCACCAGCGTGCAGAGCGACTGGGACGGCGCTTATGACCCGCACTACGGGACTGTTACATATATCTCGGCGGACGTTGTGAAGGCGCGTATCGAGGCGGCTTACGGCATTGAGCTCTCCGAGGACCCGAACAACTGGATAAAGCCGGAGTACTCGGATTCCACGGGGTATGTCACATATGTCAATATCGACGACCAGAAGACGGTCAAGGGCTATGCTTTCTCGCTGGCGCTCGGACTGAAATCGGGCAAATTCAATCTGGAATATACTGAATAACTACCATTTTAATTATAGCTTACAACACAAAAACTACAGCAATAAGTCTTTGAGCAGTGCCTTTGGGGTGAAGTCTCGGAGACTTTTTTGCGTTTTTAGTCCATTTTGACCCAAAAAGGTGATGTGGAGGTGATGATTTACCGAATGTTTGTTCACTAATATGCGTAAAGGTGATAATGTTTTAGCGAAATACACAAAATCTGCAAGTAAATTTTGGTAAATATTGTTTTCCGTACTCTCTTGCCAAATGCCGCGAATAGAGGTATAATAGAAACAAGGTGAAAAAAGGTGACGAAGTGTGATTTTTTCCACTTCTGAGGTGATAGTAACCAAGTTTGAGGGAAAGAGAGGCGAAGTCTTATGTCAGAACCGCTGTACGGCACTTACTATCCGAGTATTGACAGCAAGGGCAGAATGGCGTTTCCGAATAAGCTCCGCGAAATACTCGGACCTGAGTTCTATCTCGTACCCGGTAAGGGTGGGAAGTATATTTCCGTTTATTCACCTGAGGAATATGCTAAGTTCGTAGAGAAGCTGTCTGCTGTTGCCAACGGAGTCGGCGAGGCCGCAAGAAGAAAGTACCTCGCTTTCACCGACAAGCAGGTCACCGACAAGCAGGGCCGTATCTTCATCAAGGAGAACCTGATGAAGTACGCCGAGATCAGCAATGAGGTGGTCGTCATCGGCGCTTCCTACAAAGCAGAGATATGGTCCAAGGCAAACTGGGACGAGTTCAATGAGACTATCTCGGATGCCGACATCAACGCCGCTCTTGCAGATCTTGTTCTGTGATATTACGCTGCTTTGCAGCAAGGAGTGATGTCTTGTGGGATTCAGCCATATCCCTGTAATGCTTGACGAGTGCTTAGAGGGGCTCGATATCAAGCCCGACGGTATCTATGTTGACGGTACTGCGGGCGGAGCCGGTCATTCGTCAGCCATAGCTGCCCGCCTGAATGAAAAGGGCAGGCTGATAGCTCTCGACCGCGACCCCGACGCCGTCGCCGCCGCTTCTGAAAGGCTGGCGGTATTCAAGAACGCGCAGGTGGTCCACAGCAATTATTCGCAGATGAGAGAGGTGCTTGATGAGCTGGGCATTGATAAGGTGGACGGTGTCCTTATGGACCTCGGCGTTTCATCGTATCAGCTCGACGAGGAGAGCAGAGGCTTCTCTTACCACGCTGACGCTCCGCTCGATATGCGTATGAGCAAGGAGGGCATGAGCGCCGCAGATGTAGTCAACACTTATTCGGAGCAGCAGCTCGCGAAGATAATATTCGAGTACGGCGAGGAGAAGTTCTCGCGCCGTATCGCAGCGAATATCGTCAGAGCGCGTGAGGTCTCCCCGATATTGACTACTCTTCAGCTCGCGGATATCATAAGGGAGAGCGTTCCTCAGAAAGCCAGACGTGAAAAAAATCCATGCAAGAAGACCTTCCAGGCGATACGCATTGCCGTAAACGGCGAGCTCGATCATCTGTCGGAGGGCCTCGATGAGGCGTTTTTCAGCCTGAAGGCTGGCGGACGGCTCGCTGTCATTACCTTCCATTCACTTGAGGACAGACTTGTGAAGCAGCGCTTCGCCGGGTGGTGCAGAGGCTGTATATGTCCTCCCGATTTTCCCCAGTGTGTGTGCGGAAGGAAACCGCAGGGGATACTGATAAACAGAAAGCCTATAGAGGCTAATGATGAGGAACTTGAAAGGAACAACAGAAGCCGCAGCGCTAAACTCAGAGTGATCGAAAGGAGTGCGGAGTGCTATGACCGGAGCAAGCTCGATCTATGATAACTATTATTACTACAGCGACAGCTATGACGGCACCGGTCCCGACGGGGAAGTCCCGGACGGCGGCACTGACAGTCAGAACTCTCCGGAGGACAAGCCGCACATCGAGGTGCGCCGCAATGAAGCGCGCAGAGGTTCGGTCATGACTATTATAATGCTTTCACTGCTGGCTTTCGCCTTGCTCGGCTCGGTCGTGTATACCTTCGATAAGAGGAACACGGTCTATAACAGGGTCGCGGCAATGAACGAACAGCTTGATCTCGCAGAGGCGGAGAACGTAAGGCTCCAGTCTGAGCTCGAGAGCAAGATGTCTGCCAAGAACGTCGAGGACTATGCCGAAAAGGTGCTCGGTATGCAGAAGATAGATTCTTCGCAGATCAAGTACATCAAGATTCGGACAGACGACGTTGTGAATATCCCCGCACAGGATGAGGGCGTTTTAGGCAAAGTGAGAGCCTTCTTTGACAGGTGCGTGGAATACTTCAGAGGGTAGTTCAGTATAATATAAAGAACGGACTTCCCGTATTATCAAGCAATACTTCCGGCAAAGATATATAAGCCGGAGCAATAAGTAGAACACGGAGATACAGCGGGTGATCGGAATACCGGGATCACCGGTTCCGGAGCTTCCTGAACAGGGAGGCTCCGGAATGGCGGTCCCACTCCTTCGCGTATCAAAAAACGGACATCATAAAAATACAGAGAT
>JAEELF010000051.1 GCA_016288815.1 Ruminococcus sp. | reverse complement strand
TTCCCCTCCTCGAGCAGATCGTAAAGATGGGCAAGAAGCTGGTTATTATTGCTGAGGACGTAGAGGGCGAGGCTCTCACAACCATCATCCTCAATAACCTCAGAGACACATTCAAGGTTGCCGCTGTAAAGGCTCCCGGCTTCGGCGACAGACGCAAGGAGATGCTTAGAGATATCGCTGTTCTCACAGGCGGCGAGGTCATCAGCTCAGAGCTCGGCCTTGAGCTCAGCGAGACAACAGTTGAGCAGCTCGGTCAGGCTAAGCAGATCGTTATCCAGAAGGAGAACACTATCATCGTTGACGGCGCAGGCGACAAGGACGCTATCAAGTCCAGAGTTGCTCAGATAAGAACTGCTATCGAGAACACGACATCCGATTTCGACCGTGAAAAGCTCCAGGAGAGACTTGCAAAGCTCGCTGGCGGTGTTGCAGTTATAAAGGTCGGCGCTGCTACTGAGATAGAGATGAAGGAGAAGAAGCTCCGTATCGAGGATGCTCTCGCTGCTACAAAGGCGGCTGTAGAAGAGGGTATCGTAGCGGGCGGCGGTACAGCTTACATCAACGCTATCCCCGCTGTTGCAAAGCTCGTTCCCACACTCGAGGGCGACGAGAAGACCGGTGCTAAGATAATCCTCAAGGCACTTGAGGCTCCTGTACGTCAGATCGCTGAGAACGCAGGTCTTGAGGGCAGCGTTATCGTTGACAAGATCGTTCGCTCGCGCAAGATCGGCTATGGCTTCGATGCTTACAACGAGGTATACACCGACATGATACCTGCAGGTATCGTTGATCCTACCAAGGTAACAAGAAGCGCGCTCCAGAATGCAGCTTCCGTAGCTTCTATGGTGCTCACCACAGAGAGCCTTGTTGCTGACATCAAGGAGGAGACTCCTGCTCCGGCAATGCCCGCAGGCGGCATGGGCGGAATGTATTGATGATTCGCATGTGAATCATCAATACGGAATTGCGGGGACGCCCCCGCGGGCGGACACGTTGCCGCTTGCTTCGCGCGCTCACCCTTAACAACGCCCCTCGTCGTACATCGCATACAGTAATTATGATAAAAAAAGCGGACTCGAATGATTCGGGTCCGCTTTTTGTTTGTGTTATTGCAGATTCAAATGCTTCTTGATGATGTTCACCGTGAGGAAGTACATTATCGCTCCCACGACTGCGAAGTACACGCTGAATATCAGCATGAACGCCTCCGGGGTCTCCACATTGTTCATCTCGATGCCTGTGAATATCCACGACAGAGCCATTACATTGAAGAAGAATATCGCTATGCCGAGTATTCCGCCAACACAGCCCTTGCTGTTCGCCATGGAATTGATAGAGCACAGGAAGTATCCGAACAGCATGAACGCGATGTAACCGGTCACCATCATGAGCAGCATACAGAAGAACTGCGATACCGTTATCTCCTCGAGAACCTCTCCGAACACGCGGAGGATCTCCAGTGCTTCGCTCGAAACAACGATGAGCATTCCGAGGAAGATGACGAGAAGGCTTACGATGTAGTTCGTAGCGCCTGCGATTATCTTCGCAACGATGTGCTCGGTCGCGGTAACGGGGAGAGTGTTGGTGAGGTAGCCCTCGTCGCTGAACATATTCTTCTTGAAGCGGCGCATATTGTCGATGACGGTCATCAGTGCGAGGAAGCCTGTGAATACCATATACACCATGCTCACGCACATGATCGCAGCGGTCAGCGTATAGTACAGCGGATTGTCCGGGTCGTAGTCGATGTCAATCAGTGTGAAGACCTTAACGAGCAGCGCCGAACACAGATAGATGATATAGAATATGCTGAATCTTTTCAGCAGATAGATATATTCGTGCTTTATGAGTTTTCCTAACATCTGAATACCTCCCTGAACAGCTGGTCGATGGACATACCCTTCTCCGAGCGGATAGCGTCCGCTCCGCCGTGTACCTTGAGGTGTCCGTACTGTATCATGATGACGTCGTCGAGGATACGCTCGATGTCCTGAATGAGGTGCGTCGAGATGATGACGGAGGCTTCGGGGTTGTAGTTTGTGATTATGGTGTCGAGGATATACTCTCTCGCAGCCGGATCAACTCCCGCGATGGGCTCGTCGAGGAGGTAGAGCTTTGCGTTCCTGCTCATTACGAGAATGAGCTGTACCTTCTCCTTGTTACCCTTGGAGAGCGTCTTTATCTTCGCATTTATGTCGATGTTAAGACGCTGGAGCATATCCTCCGCGAGATCTCTGCGGAAATCCGCATAGAAGTCGCAGAAATAATCGAGGATATTGCGCACTCTCATCCAGTCGGGGATATAGGTGCGCTCCGGGAGATACGAAACGATAGCCTTGGTCTTGGCGCCTATCTCCATTCCGTCAATCGTGAGAGTTCCTGCCGTCGGGGTGAGCAGCCCGCACAGCAGCTTGATGAAGGTGGTCTTGCCGCTTCCGTTAGGTCCGAGCAGTCCGATTATCTTGCCGCTCTCGAGCGAAAGATCGAGCCCGCTCAGGGCTTCCTTCGAGCCGTATGCCTTTGAAAGTCCGGCACATCTGATGAGTTCTGACATTACTGATCCCTGTTCCTTTCCCTATCATATTCTTCGAGCTTCTTCACAGCCTCGCCCACGGGCACTCCTATCCTGCCGAGCTCACTGACGAAGTCAGCGATGAGCGTATCAAGGCGCGTATCCGTAAGATCCCTGATGTGCGAGACATCTTCTGTGACGAATTTGCCCGAGGTCCTCAGCGAGATGATATACCCGCCGCGTTCTACCTCCGCAAGCGCTTTCTGCATGGTGTTCGGCGTTACCCGCGCTTCCTCGGCGAGCTCGCGAACGGAGGGTATCCTCTCTCCCGGCTTGTACACCCCGCCCGCGATCCTTGCGATGATCTCATCGACGATCTGCAGGTACACCGGTCGGTCGGTAGTGAATTTCCACATATCCTGCGCTCCTTTCGGTAAATGGTCTTATTGATGCGACAATTACATTCAAGATATGATCACCGCATCAATAGTCACTGTGTTACTGTAGCACTTGACTAATACAATAATACTACATATTTTTCCGTTTGTCAAGACCTTTTCAAATATTTTTTCCGAAGCCCTCCCGCCCGCAATTTTCCCTTGACTTTTCCGCATATAAATACTATAATGAAAATGTGTACACACTCGCGTGTGTTATTATCACAGCAAAGGAGAATCCACAATTGGGAAAGTATTTCGGAACTGACGGTTTCAGAGGTACCGCTAACGAAAACCTCACAGCTGACCACGCATACAAGGTAGGCCGTTTCCTCGGCTGGTACTACGGCGAACTCAAGAGACAGCAGGGCGACGATTCCGCCCCCCGCATAGTCATCGGCAAGGACACCCGCCGCTCCAGCTATATGTTCGAGTATTCGCTCGTCGGCGGTCTCACAGCCTCCGGCGCGGACGCTTACCTCCTCCACGTTACCACCACTCCCTCAGTCGCTTACATATCCCGCGTTGACTCGTTCGACTGCGGTATCATGATCTCCGCGAGCCATAACCCCTACTTTGACAACGGCATAAAGCTCATCAACGGTCAGGGCGAGAAGATGGAAGACGCTGTCATCGACCTCATCGAAGCCTACCTCGACGGCAGACTCAGCGCCTTCGGTCAGGAATGGGCTGAGCTCCCCTTCGCAAAGGGCGAGAAGATCGGCCGCTCCGTTGATTATGTCTCCGGACGCAACAGATACATCGGTTACCTCATCTCCCTCGGAATGTACTCCTTCCGCGGCATGAAGATAGGTCTCGACTGCGCGAACGGCTCTTCATGGAACATCGCAAAGGCAGTCTTCGACGCACTCGGTGCGGAGACCCACGTCATCAACGCTGAGCCTACAGGCGTGAACATCAACAACAACGCCGGCTCGACCCACATAGAGGTGCTCCAGAAGTACGTCGTGGAGAACGGTCTGGACGCAGGCTTCGCTTACGACGGCGACGCGGACAGATGTCTCTGCGTTGACGAGAAGGGCAATGTCATCACCGGCGACCATATCCTCTATATCTACGGCAGATACATGAAGGAGCGCGGCAAGCTGGTCAACAACACCGTCGTTGCGACGGTCATGTCGAACTTCGGTCTGTTCCGCGCATTCGACGAGATAGGCGTGGATTACGCGAAGACCGCGGTCGGCGACAAGTACGTTTATGAGTACATGAAGGAGCACGGCTGCTGCCTCGGCGGCGAGCAGTCCGGACACATCATCTTCTCGAAGTACGCCTCCACGGGCGACGGTATCCTCACCAGCCTGAAGATGATGCAGGTCATCCTGTCCCGCGGAAAGAAGCTCAGCGAGCTCGCTGCACCGTTCAAGGTATATCCGCAGGTGCTGGAGAATGTCCGCGTGAAGGATAAGCCCACCGCGCAGAACGACCCCGAGGTTCAGGCTATGGTGACGAAGGTCACTGAGGCACTCGGCAGCACAGGACGCATACTCGTCCGTGAGAGCGGCACAGAGCCCGTGATCAGGGTAATGGTCGAAGCGGAGGACGAGGCGATATGCCGCAGGTACGTTGACGACGTTGTGAACGTTCTGAAGAAGAACGGGCACGCAGTTTGAGGTATCTTTCGGCGGCATACACCGTGCGACCCCATCGGTCGCAAGCAAGTTATTTCGCTTCAGCAGCAAGGAGACGCCCTCTATCGCAGGGCGTCTCCTCTTGAAAAACGATCCACCGGATCGTTTTTGAATTCACCTCTTGCGGAGCTCCTTAGTATACGCAGGGCTCTGCCTCTGGACTCCGCCAAAGGAACAGTCGTCCCTTTGGAATCCCATTGCTTGATTTTCAGACAGATAACAGAAGAAAACAAAAGGGTGATAAGATGAAAAATCAGGTTTTTAATCCATTCCTGCCTCTCGATGCATATATCCCCGACGGCGAGCCGCATATCTTCGGCGACCGGGTCTACCTCTACGGCTCCCACGACCGCGAAGGCGGAAGAACTTTCTGTATGGAGGACTACACAGTCTACTCCGCGCCCGTTGACGACCTCACCAGCTGGCGCTGCGAGGGCGTGATCTACTCTGCCAAGCAGGACCCCGACTACGATGAGCGTCCGTTTATGTACGCTCCCGACGTAGTTCAGGGCAACGACGGACGCTTCTACCTCTACTACTGTATGTCCGGAGATTTCGGCTTCGGCGGCTACTACGGCCCTATCCGCGCTGCGGTCTGCGACACTCCCGCCGGAAAATACGAGTACCTCGGCTGCGTACACTACCCCGACGGTACTCCCATGAAAAAGTACGTCTGCTTCGACCCGTGCGCTTTCAACGACAACGGCACGATACGCATTTACTACGGCACGCAGTACATGGGCGAGTCCAACGATATCCTCGCGCGTGACAAGGACAAGCTCGCTGAGGTCTGCAAACGCTATAATAAAACTCCCGAAGAGGTCCTCGCGACTGAGGATAACGTCAACGGTGCGTGCATGGTCGTCCTTGAGGACGATATGCTCACTGTCAAGGGCGAGCCGCAGCACATCATTCCATACAATGCGGACTTCGGCGGGCATGAGTTCTTCGAGGCGAGCTCTATGAGAAAGGTCGGGGATAAGTACTATTTCGTGTACTCCTCCCAGCTGAACCACGAGCTCTGCTACGCCGTCAGCGACCGTCCGGACGGAGGGTTCGTCTTCGGCGGGACTATCGTCTCCAACGGCGACATCGGCATAAACGGCAGGAGCGCTGCGGACAGGCTCAACATGACCGGCACCACCCACGGAAGCATTATCGAGATAAACGGGCAGTGGTATGTCTTCTACCACCGCCTCACGCATAAGTCCGATTACAGCCGTCAGGCGTGTGCAGAGCGCATAACCATTGCTCCCGACGGCAGTATTGCTCAGGCGGAGATGACATCGTGCGGTCTGAACGGAGGTCCGCTCCGTGCGCAGGGACGCTACCCGGCGGTGATCGCGTGCAGTATCACAAACGGACATATGCCCCATGGCTCCAACAGTATCTACACGGAGAGCTTCCCGAACGTGACCCATAAAGAGGTCAGCGGGGAGGTCGAGCGCATTATCAGCGAGATCTGCGACGGCACCCTAATCGGCTTCAGATACTTCGAAGGGACAGCTTCCCGCATAGGGGCGCTCGTCCGCGGAAATGCAGAGGGCGTCATAGAGGTGTGCACGGAGATATCCGGCGCAGTCCTTGCAGAAATAAAGGTGCACCCCGCCGGTGAGTGGACCGAGATCTCCGCAGAGGTCCCTCTTTCAGGAACATTCCCGCTTTATCTCATCTACCGCGGCTCGGGGTTGATCGAGATGAAGGAGATCATTTTCTGATACAAAGGAGAGTAGATCGCTATGCCCCGCAGAGGCAGATCAAATATGCCAAGATCATATAAAATAGGTATAATCCTGTTCTGCGCTACGACAATGCTGCTGGCATTCATCAGCTTGGGAGCGATGGTCTGGCGCCACCCGGGGTATTATGCCGGCGACGAAATGCCGTCGGAGTCAGAGCCGGAACCGGCTCAAAGCGATGAAAATCACGATACATACTTTAAGATACACATAAATTACCTGAACTATGATGACGACGCATTCCAGCAGGAGCTGATAACTGTGTTTAATTCGGAGGGTACGATAACCAATACGATCCGCATCTATGAAGACGGGTTGAAATCGGCCCTTAACACGAAATGCTGCCGGTTATATTCAAATTACCTCGACAAGAGCATAGATATCCCTGAAGTTGCTGATGACGAAATAGTCGTCTTCGACATTGACTATTCCACCGGTAACGTTGAAACAAGCATCATAAAGTGCTAAAGGATACACGAGCAATTGGGCAGAATTGCAGAAACAGTCTTGCGGCAGCATGATATTTTTTGGCTAAATCCCGGAAATTTGCGGAAATATGCATTATCGCTTGACCTTGCCGGAAAGCTGTGATATAATTGTACTTTGACAGGGTATCGGAGGATATCCCAGTATCTTAGAAAAATATGGAGGTCAAAATGGCTAATCTGGACGAACGTAATGTTAACGTTACTATCAAGAATGAATCTGACGAAAAAGACGAAGTCGTCATTTCCCTTTCGGGTATATTCAAAAAGCTCAGGAAGTATTTCCTGCTCTGGCTCGTTACAGCGGTAGTTATCGGCGGGTTCGTATTCGGACTGAACGCTTTCACTATTATCCGCAACAAGCCTGCGCTCACAGCGCTCATCAGCTTCAACTACAACGGCGTTGAGCAGGGACTTGATCCTGCCGGCGGTGTTCTCGACGTAAACACAGTCAAGAACCCCAATGTTATCTCCGCTGCTCTTGCAACTCTCGGGATATATGATGAGTACGCAAGTGAGGTCGAGGCAATAAGAGCCGGTATCAAGGTCATTCCCGTCACTCCTTCCGATGCTATCGACAGAATGACTGTTTACCAGAGCGTAATGGACAAAGCCACCAGCGGAAACCTTGCTGCTGCCCAGGCTCTTCTGGACACTACATATTACCCCACTCAGTACAAGGTTCAGTTCAGCTACGCTGAAACAAGTCTCAGCGGGGACAAGGCAGTTGAGGTGTTCAACCAGATACTCGAGTCCTACAGGGACTACTTCTACGGTCAGTACGGCTATAATGCAGCAGTAGGTACTTCCGTAACAGTCGTTGACTATAACGATTACGACTACGCTGAGGCTGTGGACGTATTCTCGACCACTCTCAATGCTCTCCAGACCTATGTTAAGCAGCTTTCAGTTGAGGAATCCAAGTACTATTCTGTTTCCAATAACGGCACTAACAACTTTACCAGCCACTTCCGTTCCAATACGACCGGCTACACATTCGCTGATCTTTCCGAGGCTATCAAGACTGTCAATGACATCGACCTCGACAGGATCTCCTCTGTTATCACTGTAAACAACCTCACCAAGAACAAGGCAGATACTATCGCTTACTATGAATATCGTATCCAGCAGCTCACACGTCAGCAGACGCAGTATACAGAGGTCCTTGCAACTATCCAGGATGCTATCGCGTCCTACGAAAAGGATACTATCGTAGTATTCAACGGCACTACCGACGACGGAAGCATGACAAGCACTCTCGCTTCTGACGAGTACAATAAACTCATAGATCAGCGTATCACGACTCAGACAAATCTTTCTTCCACAACTCAGCAGATCGCATTCTACACCGAGAGAAAGGCTGCTCTTGAGAAGAGTACTTCATCAAACGACCCTGCCAGAATCGAACAGTTAGAGACACAGTTCGCTGACCTCCACACCAAGGTAGTTGACCTGGTTGACTCCGTAAACGCTACAGCTAACGAGTACTACGAGAAGGTCGCATTCGCGAACGCATACAGCATTCTCGTTCCCGCAGTAAACTCCGGAACAGCAGCTTTCGCAACTATCGTCAAGGCTTCGCTCACTCCCATCATTCTTGCGGAGGCACTCCTCTTCCTTGCGTACCTCGCACTCGCATTCATCACAGCTATCATCGCTGAGAACAAGAAGAAGCCCGAGCCCGCAATGGCTTCCGCTTCCGAGAACAGCGAAGACGCTGCCGAGGAGTCTGAGGAAGCTCCCGCTGAGGAAAAGGCAGACGATAAGGCTGAAGATAAAAAGCAGAATAACAACAGCAATAACAACGGCAAAAACAAGAAAAAGTAATTGCTGAGGGCGGAATTAGTCAGCGTCCTTTAACAGAAAAATGTGAGTTACCGAGCCTGTAATTATGGGCTCGGTAATTTTTATGCATCATTCCGCCGGAGGGACGCCCCTCTCCGCCCCTTTTTACACTGCCGGCACGCCTCACCCCTTGCCAATGCAGGCTCAACATGGTATAATAGTCATATAAGCTCAGGGAGGTGCAGCATGAAAAAGCTCCGCTCATATATGTTCGAGGGCTCCGCTAAGTCACTCGACGAATCCGGCGTCATCTGGAAGTCGGTAAAATTCGTGTTCGTGTTCGCGGTGATAATCATTCTCGAAGCCATTATCCCCGCCATACTCGCGTTCGGTCCGATGATGGACGAATACAAGCAGATCGGCGTCCTGACCGGCGAGCACGAGGTATCTGTCGCGGAATCCATCCTCATATCGACCCGTATCGCCACCATGCCCAGAGTTATGATCCCCTCGCTGTTCGCAACGGTATTCGGTACTATCACCAGCATAGTCTACGTCCGGGGCTTTGAGATACGACGTGCCAGCACCATGGGCGCGGTCAGGGAGAAGGCTGTCCCGCACTACATCGTTGGGATACTCGTCGGCGTAGGTCTCATCTCGGCGATAGACCTCCTTTCCGTCGCCTTCGGAGCTAACTCGCTGAGCGTCGGGAAGGACATCAACTTCGGGCTGATAACGCTCTATCTGCTCGGATTCTTAGTGCAGGGCATGAGCGAGGAATTTATCTTCCGCGGCTACCTCCTGACCTCTATCGGCGGAAAAGCCCCAGCCTCTGTTGCGATAGCCATAAGCTCGGTCGGCTTCATGCTCGCCCACGCGATGAACCCCGGCTTCGGTATCATGCCTATCATCAACCTCACCATGTTCGGCGTGTTCGCGGCGCTGTATATGCTGTATACCGGCGATATCTGGGGCGTCTGTGCGATACATTCATTCTGGAACTTCACTCAGGGCAGTATCTGGGGCATAAGCGTCAGCGGAAGCGGCTCCGCTGAGTCTGTCATCTACACCACCGCTGAAAGCTCCCACGGCTTCCTCACCGGCGGGAAATTCGGCATTGAAGGCAGTATCTTCACGACTGTCGTCCTCGCGGCAGGCATAGCAGTACTCGTCGTCCTCACGCAGAAGAAAGCCGCCCGCGAAGAAAAGTGAAATGTTGCAGAAAATTCCCGCCCAGCGGTTGACTTTTTCCACAAGATTGTGGTATAATGTTATCTGTATTTATAAGCCAGACGGCAGAATGGAGAATAATATGAACAAGAAGATAATAAAGCTCGCGGCAGGCTCGCTCACCGCTGCCTACGCAACAGCATTCAGCGCGATGTCCGCTTTCGCAGAGGGCGATTCTGACACCACCACTACCGCGGCTACTGCAAGCAGCAGCTCCGCTTTCTTTACCCTCGTACTCCCGCTCATCATCATGTTTGCACTCCTCTACTTCGTCGCTATCAAGCCCCAGAAGAAGAGAGAAAAAGAAATGAAGGAAATGCAGGAGAGCCTCCAGGTCGGCGACGAGATAGTCACAGGCGGCGGTATCGTAGGTATCATCGTCCGCACAGGCGACGACACAGTCGTCATCGAGACCGGCGGTGAGCGCCACAAGCTCCGTATCAAAACATGGGCTATCACCGAGAACGTCTCCGCAGCTGAGCGTATGAGAGAGGCTAAGAACGCCGCTTCCGCTAAGTCTCCCCTCTCCTCCGCCAAGCTCGTTGACGACGACGAGCCCGAGAAAAAATCCAAAAAGAAAAAATCCTCCGACGAGGAAGAATAACTCCCCCACCCTCCCGCATATCATCTACTGTCTCCCCCGGGGCGGCAGTGGAGCCTCCGGCGGATCAGAAATGGGGGCTCTGCCCTCAAACTCCCGCTAAAGGGAATAGATTCCCTTTAGAATCCCATTATGAAAAAATCCCATGCCGTATTCCATTGGACGTTTAAAGGGAACACGGCATGGGATTTTTTGACAGTGGGTTTCCAAAGGGTACCTGTACCCTTTGGCAGGGGCTTGGGGACAGCGTCCCCATTTTTAATGCGTCGCAGACACTACTATCGCCCCGGAGGAAAGAGTAAATGGTATACAGGAGGGTGCGATGAAGAGATTCTGGGAAAGCGGGGCGAGGTGTGCGGCGGCAGCGATAGTACTGGGGCTGGTGTGCACGGCGGTATGTGCGGGAGCGTTCGCGGGGGCGGCGTTCTTTCTTATCGGGAACACGGACAATGCGGGGACTTATGCTATGGTATCGCTCGGCGCGGGGAGTTTCTGCGGGGGCTGGGTGCTGGGGAAGTTCACGCGGCGGAGAGGTCTGCCCGGGGGAGCGATGTGCGGTGCGGCGATATACCTGGTACTGCTCGGGATATCGCTGGTATGCGGGGGCTTTGCGGGAATAGAAAAGCTCCTCCTGACGTGCGTGTGCGGCGCGGCAGGAGGAGTGTACGGAGTCAATTCAAAGCGCCCGGGCGGGCTGATGAAGTAGGGTCAGAAGTCGCCGGAGGTATCCTCGGCGAGCACAAATTCGATGTCGAAGTATGTTACCTCGCCGTCGCTGTCGAAGCGGGCACAGGTGGCGGGGACGGTATCTCCGGCGCCGTAATTCGAGGAAATGGCGTCGTAGAGCTCCTGATAGTTGCCTACCTGCTTGCCGTTGATAGCGGTGATGAAGTCGCCGACCCTGAGCTCGGTATCCGCGATGTCGAATTCCTCGTCGATGCTGGTGATGTAGAGTCCCCGGAAGTCCTTGGGGAGCTCCTTTATGCCCAGCTCGGCAGCGATAGCCATGCGCTTGCTCTCGGTCTCGGTGTCGAGGTACTTCACTCCGATACGGAAACGCCCTGAAATATAGCCGTTGCTGATGAGCTCCTCGATTATGGGGAGGGCGTCATTTATGGATATCGCGAAGCCTATCCCCTCGATGTCGGAGCTGACATACTTCGACGACGTTATGCCGATGACCTGACCATACATATTAACGAGCGCGCCGCCGGAATTGCCGGGGCTGAGCTCGGCGTTGGTCTGGATACAGTTCATCTCGAAGCCGGTGGCGTCACTGCGTATCTTGCGGTTCACGGCGGAAACGATACCGTTCGTGACTGTGCCGGAGAAGCGGGCGGGGTTGCCTATCGCGATGACCTCCTCGCCGACCACTGCTTCGTCGGAGTTGCCGAGGATAGCGGGGGTGAGCTTCGCACCGGTCACGCTTATCACTGCGATGTCGGTCTTGGCGTCGCGCCCGACTATCTTTGCGTCGTAGCGCTCGCCGTCGTCCGTGGCGATGACGTGATACCCGCTGGAGCTCAGTACATGAGCATTCGTGAGGATATAACCGTCCTCGGTGAGAACTATCCCCGAGCCTGTCCCGAGGAGGGACTTATGGGAGGCGTCGGAATAGGTGTATATCTCGACTATCGAAGGCTTCACGGCTGCTGCCGCGCCCTCGACGGTGTATCTGCCGTTCTCGTCCACCCAGTTGGAGATGTCGTTCGCACCCTCGGGCTTGGAGTTCTGGTACAGCACGACGTTCTTGGTACGGGTCTGCACGACCGAGCGCGAGCTCATCGCGAGGTCGCGTATCAAGCCGTATACCGCGAACGCTCCGCACATGAGTATCAGCAGTGCGAGCATGGCCGTTGCAGTGCGCTCGCTCCTTGTCAGGCGGCGCTTCTCCTCCTTTGCTGCGGCAGCGGCGTCCGCCTCACGCTGGGCGCGCTCGAACTCCTCGAAGCCTATCGGCTCGTACATGAATTCGTCGTAGACCGGCTGCCTTACCTCAGGCGGCTTTTCGTGCTTGGGGACATAATCTTCCCCTGTATCCGGAGCTGACGTCCCCGCAAAGGGCGAGCCCGTCAGATCGTTGTTTCTTTCGTCCATAGCTTATCCTTTCGACTGTTCGTCTCTCTTGTCCGGTATCTGTATGAGAAACTCGGTGTACTCGCCGTACACGCTCTTCACGACGATGTGTCCGTCGTGGAGGTGAACTATCTTGCGCGATATCGACAGTCCCAGCCCCAGACCCGTGGTATCCTTGCCGCGGGAGGAATCGGTCTTGTAGAATCTGTCGAACACCTGCTGTATCTCGTTGTTTTTGAGTCCCTCGCCGGTATTCTTTATGCCGATGACATACCATCCGTCGTCGTGCTCGAAGCGGAACGACAGCGTGCCGTTCACGTTCACGAACTTCACTGCGTTCTCAACGAGGTTGTATATCACCTGCTGCATGAGGTCTGCATCAACGACTGCGGAGATACGTCCGCTGTCAAGTCCGACTACGTCGAGGTTCTTCTCCTCGATACGCTTCTCGAACATGAGCACGGTCTGTATCACGAGGTCGGTGAGGTTGGTCTCGGTAAAATTGGGGCGCATTGTGCCCGACTCGAAGCGGGTCATGTTCAGCATGGAGCTGATGAGTATTCGCAGGCGCTTTATCTCCTTTGAGATGAGCACGAGGTACTCATTCTGGCGCGCTTTGGGGACAGTACCGTCGAGTATGCCGTCCACGAAGCCGCCGATAGTTGTCATGGGGGTGCGAAGCTCGTGGGAGACGTTCGCGACAAAGGTCTTGCTGCGCTCGTCGCTCTTCGCGACGTTCTCCGCGATAGTGTTGACGTACTCGGCGATGTCCTTGTTGGAATCGGGAGCGCTGGCGTCTATCTTCTCCGAAAAATCGCCCTTCGCGTACTTCGCCGCTACCTTCTGGAAGTGCTCCTCATACCTGATGAGCCGCTTGATACGCCTCATCATGGCGAAGCCGCCTATCAGCATGAGCAGTGCTGCCGCTATGATATACGCTATCATCACGGTGGTAGTGAAGCTGCCGATGCTGTCGGTCTTGCCGTAGATGACAACGTAGACACCGTGCTTTTCCTGCTGCCAGTCAGTGATAGTAAAGTCCGTGCCGTAGATGATGTACGGCTCGCTCTTGGACAGGCTGCTCGAATCGAGCGACAGATACTCCCCGTCCTTATCGACGGCTTTCCTTATGGTGTCCGACAGCGGTCTGGGCTCCTTGCCCTCGCCCGCGCCGGAGTGTATGCACGTTCCGTCCTCGCCGTAGACGTATACCTTCAGCTTGTTGGTGCGCATGAAGTTGCGGTGGATACGCTTTACGTCGTCAGACTCAAGGCTGCCGGTGACGTTGTATTCGTCCTCGACGCAGCTGATGAAAAGTCCGCCCATGCTCTTGATGTCCTTGTACAGCGAGCGCTTGTAGATCTCCGAGCTCATGCTCACGACTGCGACGCCGAGGAACACCACGACTGTCAGCATGAGCAGCAGGGAGAACATGAAAAGCCGGTAATACGAGCTTTTTCCTTTAAGCAACGGGTCTCACCTCCGGTGTATCAAAACAGGGGACACAATGCGCCCCCTGAAGATTTCTATTCCCGAGGGATCATTCCTCTTCCTCGGCTTCAAATTTGTACCCAACGCCCCAGACGGTCTTGAGAGCCCACTTGTCGGAAATGCCCTCGAGCTTCTCGCGCAGGCGCTTTATGTGGACGTCGATAGTGCGCGAATCGCCGTAATACTCGAATCCCCATACCTCGTCGAGCAGCTGATCGCGGGTGTACACTCTGTTCGGATTGGACGCAAGGTAGAAGAGCAGCTCGAGCTCCTTGGGAGGAGTGTCGATAGACTTGCCGTTGACCTTGAGCTCATAGCGGGTCATATTGACCGAGAGCTTGTCGTAGTGTACTTCCTTTATCTCAGGCTCAGCGTTGCTGACTCCGACGCGCCTTGTAACGGCGTTGATACGCGCGATGACCTCCTTGGCGTCGAAGGGCTTGACGATATAGTCGTCCGCACCGAGCTCAAGACCTATTACCTTGTCGATGGTCTCGCCCTTGGCGGTTATCATGATTATCGGGACATTTGACTTCTTGCGTATCTCACGGCAGACCTGCCAGCCGTCGATACCGGGGAGCATTATATCGAGCAGGACCATGTCCGGCTTCAGAGCATTGAACTTTACAACAGCCTCCTCGCCGTCGTGCGAAAGAATAACGCCGTAGCCGTCCTTTTCGAGGTAGAGACGGAGAAGATCGCAGATATTCTTATCGTCGTCAACTATGAGAACCTTGAGGCTTTTTTCCTGTGGCATTTCGATTACCCCTCTTTCATATCCTGCCGCCGGGCTGCCGGGTACAGAATGATCTTGATTTATGTATATTATACCTCAACTTTATTAATTTGTCAATTAGTTTGCAAAAAAATCTTCCCGACGGAGAATTTCCCCGCGATTTGCACAAAAGCCTGTCGGTTATTTTGGGCAAAGCGCTCCGGGATGCATTGTACATTCCCCACAGAAACTATTGACAAATGCCGGAAATCATGCTAAAATCAAAGTATAAAAATTTTGCCGAAAGGTGTTGAATTATCATGGGAAAATTCGTTATCAAATCCACTAAGACAGGCTACACTTTCAGCCTCAAAGCCGGAAACGGCGAGGTCATCGCTACAGGCGGCGAGGTATATAACTCCCTCGCGAGCGTCAAGGGCGGTATCGAGAGCGTTGCCAAGAACGCCCCCATCGCTAACCTCGAGGATCAGACCGTCGAGGGCTTCGAGCAGCAGACTCACCCCAAGTTCGAGATCTATAAGGACAAGGCAGGAGAGTTCAGGTTCCGCCTCAAGGCAAGAAACGGCGAGATAATCGCAGTCTCCGAGGGGTATGTCAAGAAGGACAGCTGCAAGAACGGCATTGAGAGCGTCCGCAAGAATGCTCCCGACGCTCCTGTGGAAGAGCCAGAGGAATAAAACTACAAACAAAAAGGACGCAGGTTGTATAGCCTCCCTTAACGGAAAAATGGATTACCGAGCCTGAAATCATGGGCTCGGTAATTTTTTGCCACGTTCCGCCAGAGGGGGCTCCCCTCCTGCGTCCTTATTTTTATTCCTCTGTGCCCGGGTTTTCGGTCTTGGTTATGTTCGCACGGTTTGCCTCTGCCGGGTCTGGCGCGCCTGCCGCGTACTTCGGGTCATACTTGAAAATGAGATCGCGTATCTTCTCGTCGCGGGTAAGTCCGTAGAGTATCTTCATCGAGGTGACTGCGTTCTGGAAGTCCTTTTCGATGAGGTAGTTAGCGGCGAGCTCCGAGGCGGTATGCACTACCTCGTCGTTGGGTCCGAAGGGTATCTCGTACTTATCCATGACCTCGCGTATCTGCTCAACTGTAGGACGCACTATCGGCGAGCCCTTGAGGTCCGCAAGGTGCTGCATCTCACGCGGTATCGCGGGATTCGGCGCGAACATGACGCTCGCTGTGTAGAATGCTGCGGCGTCCTCGTACTCATGGAATTCCGTGAGGATATATCCCATGTCGTCATAAGCTCTCGCTATCGCCATAGGCGACGAAGCCACGCTGAGTATGTCCTGAACGGTCTCGATCATGCGCTTCTTGTTGTGGAGGAGCTTATAGACCTCCGCAAGCTCGAACTTGGGTCCGACGTCAAGCGGGTTATACTCCATAGCCTTTTTCAGCACGGGGATAGCGTCGAGCGGCGAGCCTGTTTCGGTGAGTATATAGCCATATGTAGCGATATAGGTGGCGAAGTCGAACGGGGTGCGGTTGAGCTTTTTCTCCGGCTTGTAGCGTAGCTGGTATAGGTTATCCTCAAAAGGGTTCCTCAGCGACACGAAGCGCTCGCGGTCGTTCTCCTTGTATTCAACAGTTATCTTCTTGTAGAGCCTTTCGGCAAGCGGCTTTGCAGCGACAGAGTCGTGCTCGCGCAGGTGCTTATCTATTTCGGCATAGATCTCGTCGAGGCGCTTTCCGTCAACGTGCGTCAGGCGGACTATCTCCTCGCGGCGCTCCGCCGGCATGAGCTCCAGCATGAGCTGGCTCACTGCCTCGACACCGTCGAAATTGCGCTCTCTTGCAAACTGTTCAGCCTCTGCACGCAGGAACTTCTCGTTTTCAGCGGAGTCCTCCGTGAGCCTGCCTCTGAGCTGCGATATTATCTCGTTTACCGGCATTTATATCCCTCGTTTATCAGAAGCCTCTCTTAGCGAGGTCCTTCTTGAATTTTGCATCTATCTTGTCCTGCTTCTTCTTAGCCTTGAGCTCGGCCTTGGTCATGAATCTCTCGTCCTGCTCAACGGCAGCCTTCTTGACTGCGGAGGAGGAGCTGGATCTTGTGGGAGCCTTGTACTCGGAGACCTGAACGTCCTTCTGAGCGGCAGCCTGCTGTCTCTTTGCCTTGACGCTGTTGTCGCCCATCTGGGAGAGAACGTCCTCGATGGAGTCGAAGAGCGGAGCGTTCTTCTGGAGTCCGTGTGTGTCGAGGAGGCTCTTGTCGGAGTAGGACTTAGCGTTCGAGATAGCTGTGATGAACGCCTGCGAAGTAGCCTTGGGGTGCGGGTTTACAGCGATCTTGGAGACATTCGCTGTGGGAGTCTTGTAGCCGGCAGGATCCTGGACGGGAGCTGCCTGAACGGGTGCAGGCTGAACAGGCTGGACCGGAGCTGCCTGCGGAACAGGATTTGCCTGTGCTGCGGGAGCCTGTGCTACAGGAGCCTGAGGCTGTGCAGCGGGTATGCCCTGACCCGGGAGGGGTGCGAATATCGGCTGACCGTTGGCATCTCTGCCTGTCATCTTCATCTGAACATAGTTGTAGATAGGCTGACCGTTCGCATCGTAGCCAGCGAACTGCGGAACTGTGATTATCTGGGGCTGCTCATCGGAAACGGGTGCTGCCTGAACGGGTGCGGGATTCTTGATCTCGTCTGCAAATACGGGGGTGCTGTATCTGTACTTGTTCATGTTGTTTTCATCACCTTCGATAGATTCTGCCGCCGGGGCAGTTGCGGGTGCGGGAGCTGCGGGCTGCTGGTATACAGGCTGAACGGGTGTCACAGGCTGCTGGAATACCGGCTGTACCGGCACGGCAGGCTGTACAGGAGCTGCCGGCTGCTGATATACTGGCTGGATCGGTGTCACAGGCTGCTGGTATGCAGGCTGAACGGGTGTCACGGGCTGCTGATATAACGGCTGCTGAGGGCTATTCTGGTTGAAGCCGCTGTTGTAGCTGCTCATATCGGGAACGACGATGTCCTCGATATTGTCCGTGAGCACGGGAGCCTTCGGGAGCTCGGGAGCAGGCTCGGGAGCGGTAAAGTTCGGGATCTCCGGAACAGTGATGTCCTCGATGTTGTCTGTGAGCACGGGAGCCTTCGGGGGCTCGGGCTCAGCGGGAGCGGGAATGCTCTCGATCTCAGGAACAGTGATGTCGTCGATAACGGGCTCAGCGGGGACCTCGGGTGCCTTTATCTCATCGAGCACGGGCGGAGCGATCTCCTCGATAACGGGAGGAGCGATGTCCTCGATCACCGGCTCGGCGGGAGCTGTCTGAACGGGTGCGGGCTGCTCGGGATCCTCAGCGGGAGCTTCGGGTGCAGACGCGCCGAATATCTGGCTTGCGACGAGGTCCCATGCAGGAACGCTCTCGAGGGACTCCTCCTGAGCGGGCTGTTCCGGCTCGGGATCTGCCTCCTTGACAGCTGCGGGGTCGATGTCGATGACCTCATCGTCGGAGTATGTCTGGGTCGGCTCGGGTGCGGGCGAAACTGCCGGACCGCTGCTGACGGAGAACATTTTCATTATATCGTCGATGTCGCTGATGACGTCCTTGGACTCAGCGGCAGGCTCGGGAACAGGCTCGGGTGCGGGTGCAGGCGCCGGAGCGGCCTGCTGTGCGGGCTGATTGAAGCCGCTGTTGTAGCCGCTCATATCGGGGACCACGATGTCCTCGATGTTATCAGTAAGTTCAGGTGCTTCCTGAACGGGCTCAGCAGGAGCGGGAGTGCCGTAAACGTCGGGGTCTGCCGCTTCCTCTGTGGGGGCGGGGACTGCGAACTGTGCGAGGAAGTCGTCCTGTACCGGAGCAGCAGCGGGAGTCTCCTCCTGCTGGGGAACGTTTATAGCGAACTGCGCGAGGAAATCGTCCTGGACTCCGGAGGGAGACGGCGCAGGAGCTGGTGTGGGATCGGGTGCCGGCTCAGGCTCGGGAGCGGACTGCGGAACGTTGATCGCGAACTGAGCGAGGTCATCGGTCATCGCAGCGCTTGCGGGAGTCAGCGGCTTGGGCGGCTCGGGAGCAGGGGCAGGGGCAGGTGTGGGAGCGGGCTCAGACGCCGGAGCGGGAGCTTCCTGAGCAGCAGGCTTGGGCTCGGGCTTTTCAGCCTTCGCCTCGGGTGCCTTTGTTATCTTGGCAACGGTATTTCCGAGCGGGACGATGCTCTCGTCCTCGATGCCCTTCTTGGCACGCATACGCTCTTCCTTGATGATCTTAGCCATTTCCTTCTTATCGGCTTTGATGAGCTTTTTGGCGAGGGCAGCCTTGCACTTCTCACAGGTGATCTCCTTGAGGTCGGTCATCGTGTCGCCTCTGTGGTACCTGGTCACATTCTCAGGCTTGATAAGACTGATGCCGCAGCCTGTTTTCTTGTCGTTATCGGTTCCGTGGACCTCATCGTTCATGGTGGAAGTTACGAGTCTGATATCCATAGTGTTCTCCGTTACCGCACGGCAGCGAGCCTGCGGTTTTCCGCTTTACGGCAGCGGACAGCCGATTTACCGGCGGCACAGACCTGAAGGGAGCTTTATGCGCGGTCCGATGACGAAACTCTGCAAAGACCTGACCGCGGCGAGCCTGTGCGTATTTTTACACAAATACATTATAGCTTATCGGCGCAAAAAAAGCAAGAGGTTCTGAGAAATTGTAGAGGAAAATTATACCGTTTTTAATAATTTTGGAGAAAATAACAAATCGTTATTGATTTTTTTGTCAAATTCTTCCATTCATGTTAAAAACAAATTGAGACAATAGCCTATTTTTGGTGGCAAATCCACAGAATCAGTGCGTTTGACACCGGTTAGCCGCCTGATACTTTTTTGGCAATGTCTGCCGGCGCCCGAATATAAAGAATTTGTAAAATAATGAAAAAAACCAAAATTTCTCTTGCATTATTTGCCGGTTTGGTGTATTATTAATTATGTATTACTATTTCTGTTAGGAGGAGTTGTGTGAAGCTCGTTTCTGTTGTTGTCCCCTGCTATAATGAGCAGGAGGTCCTCCCCATGTTCTACGAAGAGATAACAAAGGTAACAGACCAGATGAAAGCCGATTTTCCGGAGCTTTCCTTCGAGTACCTCTTCGTGAACGACGGCTCTAAGGACAATACCCTGAATATCCTGCGCTCCCTTTCGCTCAAGGACGAGCGCGTAAGATACATCTCGTTTTCGCGTAATTTCGGCAAGGAGTCCGGTATGTACGCCGGCCTGCGCAACGCCAAGGGCGACTTCGTCGTCGTCATGGACGCCGACCTCCAGCACCCGCCCGCCTTCCTGCCCGAGATGTACTCCTACGTCCGCGACGGCGAGTACGACTGCGCCACGACGCGCCGCGTCAGCCGCAAGGGCGAATCCAAGGTGCGCTCGTGGTTCGCAAGGAAGTTCTACAAGATCATGAACAAGATCTCCCAGACCGAGATCGTGGACGGTGCCCAGGACTTCCGCTTCATGTCCCGCCAGATGGTGGACGCGATACTCGATATGACCGAGTACAACCGCTTCTCCAAGGGCATTTTCAGCTGGGTTGGATTCAACACACGCTACATCGAATACGAGAACGTGGAGCGTCCAGCCGGCACGACCTCGTGGTCGTTCTGGGGACTGGTCAAGTACTCCCTCGAGGGTATCATGGCATTCTCGACAGCTCCCCTCGCGATAGCCTCCATGCTCGGCGTGGTGAGCTGCATAATCGCCTTCGTTCTCATGATAATAACCGTCGTAAAGACCCTCGTGTTCGGCGAGGAGGTCGCGGGCTATCCCACGACGATATGCGTGATATTCCTGCTGAGCGGTCTCCAGCTCTTCTGCACGGGTATCCTCGGACAGTATCTCTCCAAGACCTACCTTGAGACCAAGAACCGTCCGATATATATCGCCAAGGAGACCGAGGAGACCTACCGGCAGCGTCAGAAGGAGAACGGCGCCGGCGGTGAGCAGAAGCAGGAGGCACGCTGATTGAGTAAGCACACAAGACTCGTCGTGACGATACTCTTCGCAGTCATGATCGTGCTCGCGGTCGCGATAACGCGATTCTACGTCGGAACGCGCGGGAGCTCCTCCGGTAAGAAGGAGCAGGGCTCGATAGAGCGCTACCTCTCCGCTCCCGACGCAGACGGCAGCCGCATTTTCGAGGACAAGAACGGTCTGTGCGGCATAGCGGACAGCTCCGGCAGAGTCACTGCCGCCCCCGAATGGGTGGAGCTCAGCTTCGCCGGCGGCGGGAAGTGTATCGCGTCCCGGCGCGTGGGAGGACGTATCCTCACAGGCTGTATCGACTACGAGGGCAACGCTGTGGTGCCGTTCATCTACAGAGGCATCGAGAAGTATTCGCCCGCCGGTCAGACCTTCTTCATCGCACGCTCCGATACGGACGGCTCATGCGTTGTATACAGCAGCGATTTCGACCCGCTCCTCGGGGGCGCGTGGGACGGCGCAGAGTTTTCCGGCACCGAGCTGACCCTCACGGACGGAAGCGACGAATTTACATACACCTGCACGGAGGACGGCTTCGACCTCACAAGGGCTTCGGTCTCGGGAGAGACGCTCGGCTGTGCCTTCACGCTCAGCACCAACGACAGGGAGCTCCTCGCGGGACTTTCTCCCGCAAAGCTCAGAAAGATAGTTTCAGTCACGGGCATATGGCTCGATTTCGCATACACCGGCAGCGACGCCTTCTACACGGCGGTGCAGCCGAGTAACTGGGTGAACTTCACTTCGCTCTTCCCCAAAGAGGAGAAGATAACCTCGCGGAAGCTCCTGAGCCTGACGGGCGCTAAGCTCACTGCGCTCGCTCCGGACGGCGGCGTCCCGCGGTATGAGTTCACGATTGCGACCGACACCCAGATAGATTATTATGACGCCGGCAAGGACAAGACCATGCGCGGCGCATATACGGCAGCGGCGGTGTTCCGCGGGAGCTACGACGGCAGCTTCGAGGCGGTATCCGGCACCTTCGGCACAGACGTCCCCGCGTATCCGGAAACCCCCGCCCAGCCCGACAATAAGGAGGAAACACAATGATGAAAAAGCTCCGCATAACTGCCCTGCTCGCAGCAATGCTCATGGCGTTCAGCACATACAGCTGCGGCGACACTGACGAGGGTGACGGCGATACCGACGGCTCGGGAAAGTCATCGTCTGCTTCCGATGAGGACGACGGCGACGAGGGCGACGAGGAGGAAGAGACCACCAAGCGTACCCGCAAAAAGCGCTCCGAGGACGGCGAGGACGAGGAAGACGAAGATGATCTCAGAATGCCGGATCTTGTCGGAATGGATTTCAATGAAGCACAGGAGCAATACGGCAGCAGCATCACTCTTATGATCGAGGAAATGGAATACTCGGACGAGGACGAGAATATCATCATCGAACAGGATGTTTCTCCCGATACCAAGATCAGCAAGGGAGATAAGGTGAATGTAAAGCTCAGCCTCGGCAAGGAGCCCGAAACCGAGGCGGCTACTGAAGCACCGGCTGTTCCCGCTTCCGGGGAATTCGTCATGGTGCCCGGCGTCGAGCTGAGAATGACCCTCGACGAGATAAAGATTGCTCTCGGAGACAAGGCGGCTGAGCTCGAATACCTCTATGACGGCTATGACTGCACGACATATGCCTTCCCCGTGGACGGCGCGCTCGGCGTGGACATCAAGGGCAACTGCTTCTTCGATATAAACCGCGATTCCGGCAAGCTCCAGACCTACGGCTATCACTTCGGAGAGACCGGAGATATGGCGGATCCCGATTATACCTACAGCGAGGCTGAGCTGAAAGCCGGCTACGACACGCTCGTAGCGCAGCTCATTGCTGCCTATGGCGGTGAGCCCAGCGATGAGGGCCAATACGAAGGAATAAAAAAATGGTACGAAGAAACAATGCCGGACGGCGACGGAGTATGGGCTGTCTACGGCATTGATATGTGGGGCGAGGGAAGCGGTATCAATGAGATAACCGTTTCGATGTCCATACCATTTGAGGAAAGAGGAGAATGACAGATATGGCAAAAAAGGTTGCAGTTATCATGGGGAGCGACAGCGACTTCCCGGTAGTTAAGTCGGCTCTGACTGAGCTGAAAAAGTACGGCGTGGAGTTCGAGTGCAGAGTCATGAGCGCTCACAGGACCCCCGCTGAGGCGGCTGAGTTCGCGTCGAACGCAAAGGCGAACGGCTTCGGAGCGATCATCTGTGCGGCAGGTATGGCGGCGCACCTCGCGGGAGTTGTCGCGGGACACACTACCCTCCCCGTCATCGGCATACCGATGAAGTCGAAGGCTCTCGCGGGCGTGGACGCTCTGCTCGCTACGGTAATGATGCCGCCCGGAGTTCCGGTGGCTACAGTTGGTATCGACGGCGCGAAGAACGCGGCAGTGCTCGCGGTGCAGATACTCGCGGTCAGCGACGACGCCCTCGCGGAGAAGCTCGCTGCTGAGAAAAAGGCTATGGCTGACGGCGTCATCGCCAAGGACAAGGCTCTTCAGGAGCAGATAGCTGCGCTGTGACAGAGGAGGACGTACAATGTTCGAGAAAAAGGAAAAGAAGCGCGGACGCTTCATCGTCACTCACGAGCAGAGGCTCGAGAAAACGCTCGGTATGGGCGCATTGCAGATACTGGTCGATACTGAGACCGGCGTGAACTACATAAACACGGTCGGCGAGGGATATTCGGGTCTGACCCCGCTCCTCAACCCCGACGGCAGCATTGTCGTCTCACCGGCGGGCGACTACTACACAGAGGAATGAGCAGACAATTTCCGCAATGAAGCGGGATTGCATATAAATCACATATAATGATTCTCAAGGAGGAATTTTAAAATGGCAAACATTGAAAAGAAGGAACAGCTCTACGAGGGCAAGGCTAAGAAAGTCTTCGCAACTAACGACCCGAACCTCGTTATCGTTGACTACAAGGACGACGCTACTGCGTTCAACGGCGAAAAGAAGGGCACTATCACAGGCAAGGGCGTCATCAACAACAAGATGACCAACTTCATGTTCAAGATGCTCGAGAAGGAGGGCGTTCCTACACATCTCGTAGAGGAGATAAGCGACCGCGAGACTATCGTAAAGAAGGTCTCCATCGTTCCGCTCGAGGTCATCATCAGAAACGTTGCTGCCGGCAGCTTCTCCAAGAGAATGGGCGTTGAAGAGGGCAAGCAGCTCCTCTGCCCGATACTCGAGTTCTCCTACAAGAACGACGACCTCGGCGATCCCTTCATCAACGACTACTACGCTCTCGCCCTCGGTATCGCTACCAAGGAGGAGATCGACACTATCGCAAAGTACGCATTCAAGGTAAACGAGTTCATGGTGAAGTTCTTCAAGGGTCTCAACATCGACCTCATCGACTTCAAGATCGAGTTCGGAAAGACCGCTGACGGCACTATCATCCTCGCTGACGAGATCTCGCCCGACACCTGCCGCTTCTGGGATTCCACAACTCACGAGAAGCTCGACAAGGACCGCTTCCGTCGTGATATGGGCGGCGTTGAAGAGGCTTATCAGGAAATCATGAAGAGACTTATGGGAGAATAATATGGGTGGATTTTTCGGTGCAGCGTCCAAAAACGACTGCGTTACTGACGTCTTTTTCGGCACAGACTATCACTCTCACCTCGGCACCCGCAGAGGCGGCATGACTGCCTACTCCGAGGACCTCGGCTTCCAGAGAGGTATCCACAGCATCGAGAACTCGCCGTTCCGCACCAAGTTCGAGAACGACGTTGTGAATATGCGCGGCAGGCTCTGTATCGGCTGTATCAGCGATACAGACCCCCAGCCTATCCTCGTGCGCTCGCGCCTCGGACTTTACGCGGTCTGTTCGGTAGGCATTATCCGCAACGCCGACGCGCTCGTGAATGAGCTCCTCGAGAGCGGCTGCCCCAACTTCGAGGCAATGAGCAGCGGCAATATCAACTCCGGCGACCTCATCGGCGCACTCATCGCGCAGAAGAACTCCTTCGTGGAGGGTATACGCTACGCTCAGGAGAAGATCGACGGCACTATGTCGCTCATAATCCTTACAAAGAACAGCATCATCGCCGCCCGCGACAAGTTCGGACGCCTGCCCATCATCATCGGCAAGCGCAGCGACGGCTTCTGCCTTTCCACTGAATCCTTCGCGTTCCAGAAGCTCGGCTATGCGGTGCACCGCGAGCTCGAGGCGGGCGAGATAACCGAGATAACCTCCGACGGCTGCAATATCCTCAGTCCCGGCGATCCCTCGAAGATGAAGATATGCACCTTCCTGTGGACCTACTACGGCTACCCCAACGCCGTTTACGAGGGCGTCACCGTCGAGACCATGCGTACCCGCAACGGCGAGATACTCGCCGAGAACGACATCAAGGCGGGACGTCTCCCCGACGTTGACTACGTCTGCGGTGTTCCGGATTCCGGCACGCCCCACGCTATCGGCTATGCGAACCGCAGCGGGATACCGTTCGCGCGTCCGTTCATAAAGTATACTCCCACATGGCCGCGCAGCTTCATGCCGACCAACCAGACCATGCGCAATCAGGTCGCTAAGATGAAGCTCATTCCCGTTCACGAGCTCATCGAGGGCAAGAAGCTCCTCTTCGTGGACGACAGTATCGTCCGCGGCACGCAGATGAGGGAGACCGTCGAGTTCCTGTATGAGAACGGCGCCAAGGAAGTGCATATGCGCTCCGCCTGCCCGCCTATCATGTACGGCTGCAAGTATCTCAACTTCTCCCGCAGCACCTCGGAGCTCGAGCTCATCGCAAGACAGATAATCGACGAATTCGAGGGCGCTGAGGGTATCAAGCACCTCGCGGAGTACAGCAGCTCCGAGACCGAGCGCGGCAGACGTATGCGCGACGAGATATGCCGCCGCCTCAAGCTCACCTCGCTCGAGTTCCAGTCTCTTGAGGGTACCGTAAAGGCAGTCGGGCTCCCCGAGGAGAGCCTGTGTACATACTGCTGGAACGGCAGAGAATAATATCACATACCCCAAACTATTCCCAACGGAGGTATCTTACCCATGAACAACAGTTATTCTGAAAGCTACAAAAAGGCAGGCGTTGACGTTACTGCCGGCTACAAGTCCGTGGAGCTTATGAAGAAGCACATCGCCCGCACTATGATACCCGGCGCTCTGTCCGGTATCGGCGGCTTCGGCGGTCTCTTCGAGCTCGACATGACCGGTATCAGCAAGCCCGTGCTCGTCTCCGGAACGGACGGCGTCGGCACCAAGATAAAGATAGCCTTCATCATGGACAAGCACGATACAGTCGGTATCGACTGCGTGGCTATGTGCGTGAACGACATCATCTGCTGCGGCGCAAAGCCTCAGTTCTTCCTTGATTATATCGCCTGCGGAAAGAATATCCCCGAAAAGATAGCGCAGATTGTCTCCGGCGTTGCGGAGGGCTGCGTTCAGGCGCAGTGCGCCCTCATCGGCGGCGAGACCGCTGAGCACCCCGGACTCATGCCCGAGGACGAGTACGACCTCGCAGGCTTCTCCGTGGGCGTTGTCGATAAGGACAAGATACTCCAGCCCGACACCCAGAAGGCGGGAGACGTCCTCATCGCTATCAAGTCCAGCGGCGTACACTCCAACGGCTTCTCCCTCGTGAGAAGTGTGTTCGACGTGAACGAGCAGAAGCTCAATATGCACTTCGACGACCTCGGCATGACACTCGGCGAGTGCCTGCTCACACCTACACGCATCTACGTTAAGGCGATAATGAGCCTCCTCGACGCCGTTAAGGTGAAGTCGATCTCCCACATCACAGGCGGCGGCTTCTACGAGAATATCCCGCGCTCGCTGCCGGATAACCTCGCGGCAAAGATCGAGCGCAACGCAGTTCAGGTGCTCCCCATTTTCGACATCATCAAGCGCGCGGGCGATATCCCCGAGAGGGATATGTTCAACACGTTCAACATGGGCGTCGGAATAATAGTCTCTGTTGACAAGAACGACGCGGACAAGGCTGTTGCAGCTATCAAGGCTGCCGGCGAGGACGCTTATGTGCTCGGCGAGCTGGTAGAGTCCACAGAAGGCGTTATCATCTGCTGATAGGCAAAAAGGAGGTCGGCGATATGAAGGAGGTCGGCAAGGCTGAGCTCATCTGGGCGGCAGTCTCCATGGTCATAATAGGAGTGTCATTCAGGTACGGCTGGCTGCTTTACGGGCTGGTGCTCGTATACGGGCTCATGGCAGGACTGTTCGTGTACAGGATAGTCAGCATACGCCGGAGAATGTCGCGCAGCGTAGCTGTGTACGGCACTGTGACCGGCTACCGTCAGCCAAAGAGCGGCAGGGGATATATCCCCGTAGTCGCGTATGAGACCGAGACCGGCAGGGACATCAGCTCCGTGTATTCGTATGTGGATAAGGAAATGCTCTACGAGACCGGCACGGAGAAAATGATCTGCTACGATCCCGACGACCCGATGTTCTTTTACTTCGCTGACCGCGAAAGCGACCTCACGCGGGACTACTTCACGTTCCTCGTGTTCGGTGGAGTCATCGCGGCGGCTGTCCTCATCGCAGCATTAGCGAGATAACAGGAGGTTTCACCCATGAAAAACATAGCTGTCCTCGTCTCCGGAGGAGGAACAAATCTTCAGGCGCTCATCGACGCCGAGAAGTCAGGTATCATCAAGAACGGAAAGATAACCTGCGTCATCGCCTCTAAGCCGGGAGTTTACGCGCTCGAGCGCGCCGCTCAGAACGGCATAAAGAGTCTCGTTATCCCAAGGAAGGACTACGCCGACATCGCCTCCTACACACGCGCGGTGACGGACGCTCTCCTCGCAGAGAAGGCGGACCTCGTGGTGTATGCGGGCTTCATGACGATACTCGACGAGCAGATATTCAGGGCTTTCCCCTATAAAATGATGAACATTCACCCCGCACTGATACCTTCGTTCTGCGGCAAGGGCTTCTACGGGCTGCACGTTCATGAGGCTGCGCTCGCGGCAGGAGTGAAGCTGTCCGGCGCGACGGTGCATTTCGTGACCGAGGTCTGCGACGGAGGTCCGATAATCATGCAGAAGGCAGTCCCCGTCGAAAACGGCGACACTCCCGAGACTTTGCAGAAGCGCATTATGGAGCAGGCGGAGTGGAAGATACTCCCCGAGGCTGTTTCGCTGTTCTGTCAGGACAGGATAAAAGTCGTTGACGGCAAAGCTGTCGTTGACTGACCTATGGGACTGACTGAGATAAAACAGAAGCAGACCGTCCAGAAGCTGTTTCTGTGCTTCATGATGTACGCGGTGCTGGGCTGGTGCTATGAGGTCATACTCGAGACGTTCATCTACCGCTGGGGCTTCACGAACCGGGGCGTGCTGTTCGGACCGTACTGCCCGGTATACGGAGTGGGAGCGCTGGCGTTCCTCGGCTGCTTCGGGTGGCTGATGAGGAAGAAGGACGTCAGGTGGCTGAATATAGTCAAGCCGGTGCTGATATTCCTCGGGTGCATGGCAGTGGCGACGCTCATCGAGCTCGCCGCGAGCTACATACTCGAAGCCTTTACGGGCGCGTGGCCGTGGCAGACCTACGCGCGGTACAAATACAATTTTCAGGCGAGGATAGCCCTCTCGACGTCGCTGAGGTTCGGCCTCGGCGGGACGGTGTTCATGTATCTGGTGCAGCCGTTCTTCGACTGGGTGCTCTCCAAGCCCTCACGCAAGGCAATAAATGTCATCGCGGTCACGGTGCTGGTAATAGTCATCGCGGACTGCGTGTATACTTTCATTATAAAATAACCGACAAGGAGTTGCATAACTATGAAAAAGCTTGACTTAGCACAGGAACTCAGCTCGAACGCTTACCCCGGCAGAGGCATCGTCATCGGCAGATCTGACTGCGGAAAATATGCTGTTACGGCGTATTTCATCATGGGCAGGAGCGAGAACAGCCGCAACCGTGTCTTCGTTGAAGACGGTCAGGGCATTCGCACACAGGCATTCGACCCCTCCAAGCTCGCCGACCCGCACCTCATCATCTACGCTCCGGTGCGCGTGCTCGGCAACAAGCTCATCGTCACCAACGGCGACCAGACCGACACGATCTACGAGTTCATGGACAAGCAGTACACCTTCGAGCAGGCTCTGCGCACACGCGAGTTCGAGGACGACGCTCCCAACTACACTCCCCGTATCTCCGGTATCCTCCGCTTCAGTGAGGACAGCTTCAACTACGCTATGTCCATTCTCAAGAGCGCGAACGGCAACCCCGATTCCTGCCAGAGATACACCTTCAGCTACACTGACCCGCTCGCAGGCGAGGGACACTTCATACACACCTATATGGGCGACGGCTCTCCGCTGCCGAGCTTCGAGGGTGAGCCTAAGCTGGTCGGCATCTCGGGCGATATAGACGCTTTCACCGATATGCTCTGGAACAACCTCAACGCAGACAACAAGGTCTCCCTGTTCGTCCGCTACGTTGAGCTCGGTACAGGCAAGTCTGAGACAAGGATAGTAAACAAGAACAAGTAATAATGGGCATCATCGAAATACAGTGTCCGCAGTGCGGCGCTTCGGTCGAGCGAAAGGAAGGCAGCTACTTCGCGAAATGCCGCTACTGCGGCTGTGAGGTCTGCTTCAACGAGGCAAAGGCGGAGGCTGAGGTCGCCGGACTGCGCGGCAGAGTAAATGACCTTGGCAGCCGTCTCAGCATGGAGACACGGAATAATCAGCAGCAGAAAAAGTGGGAAAAGAAGCGCAATCTGATGTACATGATCACCTGCGTGATGTCTTTTGTCGGATTTCTGTTCGTGATACTGAGCGACGGCGACGACGACTGCATGGCCATAGGCGCTCTGTTCATAATATCCGCACTGATGGGGCAGCTCATCGCCTCGTGCCTGATGTGTATAGCTCCCCCGCCGTCTGATGTGGGACGTCTTTCCAAGCTGGGGAGACTCTTCAAGACCATCGGAATCGGCTTTATCCTCATGTGCGGTACAGCCTTCATCTCTGCGATCACCTATGCTATCCTTGACAACTGAACCGGCTACGGTCAGACAACAACATCATTCGTATGACAAACAATATGCAGCCCTGCTGCGGCTGCGGCACTCACACTGCGTGCTGTCCTGTGCAGACACGCATGATAATTGAAAACGCATGATAAAATCAATAGCTGTTAAATATGTAATAATCGACATCATCATAATGGCGCTGTACATCGTGGGAATGTTCTTCATGGCGATGTGGTACGGCGCAGCAGGTCCGAACGGCAGTATCACCGGACTTTCGGACTTCTGGAAAAACGTGCGCAACTACGTCGTTCCCGCGGCTGGCATAGCGATACCGCTGCTCGGGACTGCTGCGACGATATACATCTACCGCGGCAAGCGCAGAAGAATGCACGTCACCAAGAAATTCCTCATCGCGGCGCTGTTCAAGATAGCCGTTTTCCTCGTCCCGCTGGGATATATCGCCTACGGCGTGTTCACGGAGGGCTTCGACAAGATATTTGTGAAGATATGACAAAGGGATCCCAAAGGATCCTGCGTTACACAAAGCGCTCTGCAAATGCAAATCATTCCGGGACGTCGGTGACGCCGTCCCCTACAAATAAACAAGGAGGACATTCTTATGTCAAACGAAATGCAGTTAAAATACGGCTGTAACCCCAATCAGAAGCCGTCGAGAGTCTACATGGCTGACGGCAGCGAGCTCCCGATAGAGGTGCTCTGCGGCAAGCCCGGCTACATCAATCTGCTCGATGCCTTCAACGGCTGGCAGCTCGTCAGCGAGCTCAAAAAGGCTACGGGTATGTGTGCGGCGACCTCGTTCAAGCACGTTTCCCCTGCCGGTGCAGCTATCGGACGTCCGCTCTCCGACGACCTCAAGAAGATCTACTGGGTCGATGACCTCGGCGAGCTCACTCCCCTCGCAAGCGCTTACGCAAGAGCACGCGGCGCTGACAGAATGTCCTCATACGGCGACTTCATCGCCCTCTCCGACAAGGTGGACGTATGCACTGCAAAGATGATTCAGCGTGAGGTATCGGACGGCGTAATCGCTCCCGACTACGATCCCGAGGCGCTCGAGATACTCAAGTCCAAGCGCAAGGGCACCTACTGCATACTCAAAATGGACGAGAACTACAAGCCCGCTCCTATCGAGACCAAGCAGGTTTACGGCGTTTCCTTCGAGCAGGGACGCAATGAGCTCAATATCGACCGCGAGCTCCTCGCAAACCGCGTGACCGAGAACAAGGATATCCCCGCCGACAAGCTCGACGACCTCCTCATCTCGCTCATCACGCTCAAGTACACACAGTCCAACTCCGTATGCTACGTCAAGGACGGTCAGGCTATCGGTATCGGTGCGGGTCAGCAGTCACGTATCCACTGCACACGTCTCGCAGGTCAGAAGGCTGACAACTGGTGGCTGAGACAGTCCCCGCAGGTAATGGGTCTCCAGTTCGTTGACGATATCCGCCGCGCAGACCGCGACAACGCTATCGACGTCTACATCGGCGACGAGTACGAGGACGTGCTCCGTGAGGGCGAGTGGCAGAGGATATTCAAGGTCAAGCCCGCTGTATTCACCCGCGAGGAGAAGAAGGCCTGGCTGGCTAAGAATACCGGCGTATGCCTCGGCTCGGATGCTTTCTTCCCGTTCGGCGACAACATCGAGCGCGCACACAAGTCCGGCGTTGAGTACATCGCTGAGCCCGGCGGCTCTATCCGCGACGACAACGTTATCGAGACCTGCAATAAGTACAATATCGCAATGGCGTTCACAGGCATAAGACTTTTCCATCACTGATGAACATGCCCGAGGAGGTTTTCCCCATGAAGAATGTTTTAGTAGTCGGCGGCGGCGGACGCGAGCACGCTATCATCATGAAGCTCGCGGAGAGCCCGCAGGTCGGCAAGATATACTGCACCCCCGGGAACGGCGGTATCTCGAAGTACGCTGAGTGCTTCTCCGTCGGCGCAACAGACGTTGACGGCGTTGTGGCTCTCGCTAAGGAGCTTAATCCGGATATGGTAGTAGTCGCTCCGGACGACCCGCTCGTGCTCGGAATGGTGGACGCTTTGCAGGCAGAGGGCTTCATGACCTTCGGTCCCAAGGCTAATGCCGCTATAATCGAGGGCAGTAAGGTGTTCTCGAAGGAGCTCATGAAGAAGTACGATATCCCCACCGCATTCTACGAGGTCTTCACAGAGTCGGACAAGGCGATAGAGTACCTGAAAAAACAGAACAGCTACCCCGCAGTCATCAAGGCTGACGGCCTCGCGCTCGGCAAGGGCGTTATAATCGCACAGAACGAGGATGAGGCAGTCAAGGCTATCCACGAGATGATAGACGAGCTGAAGTTCGGCAAGAGCTCCGCGCGTATCGTCATCGAGGAGTTCCTCACTGGTCCCGAGGTGTCTGTACTGAGCTTCACCGACGGCAAAACTATCGTCCCCATGATCTCATCTATGGATCACAAGCGCGCCCTCGACGGCGACAAGGGACTCAATACCGGCGGAATGGGTACGCTCTCCCCGAACCCGTACTACACCGACGCTGTTGCGAAGGAGTGTATGGAGAAGATATTCATTCCCACCATGAACGCTATGAACGCCGAGGGCAGGACCTTCGAGGGCTGCCTGTACTTCGGTCTTATGATAACTCCCAAGGGACCCAAGGTCATCGAGTACAACTGCCGCTTCGGCGACCCCGAGACACAGGTCGTGCTCCCCATGCTCGACGCTGACCTCTACGAGATATTCGAGGCTATCTACAACCATGAGCTCGACAAAGTAGACATCAAGTGGCACTCCGGAAGCTGCGCGTGCGTAGTCATGGCGAGCGGCGGCTACCCCGAGAGCTACCCCAAGGGCATCGAGATGAACGGCTTCGACGAGAAGGGCCAGATAGACGGCTGCTTCGTTTACCACGCCGGCACCAAGCTCAGCGGGGACGGCAAGTTTCTCACTAACGGCGGACGTGTTATCGGCGTTACTGCCAAGGGTAATGACCTTCAGTCCGCACTCAGCAATGCATATGCGGGCGTTGCGAAGATAAGCTTCGAGGGCGCACACTACAGAAAAGACATCGGTCAGAGAGCTCTCAAGGCTCTCGGTTGAGGAGCGCACTATGCATAAGACTCTGTCAAGAGGTCTGACCGCCGGACTAATCGGAAATATACTGTTCGTGCTGTTCGCCTTTGTATGCTTCATTTTCTACAAGAGCTACGTCCCCGACAGCGCAGGGAGCAACACTCTCGAGGTGATCGCGTACCTGTGCCTGTTCTCGGGCTTCGGTATGCTCATCTACTCGGACGTGTGCATATGCCGCACCGTGCGTATGCGTCAGTGGCTGAAATTCGGCTTCACGGCGTATATCGTCATGGAGGCGCTGATGATGTACCTCGAGCTGAACTCCTACAAGTACGAGTCGTTCTACGAGCCGTACTCACTCATGCTCGCGATACTGCACGCCGTTTTCTCGGCGGCGATATGCCTGACCTTCGTCTCGCTCGACCCTGACAAGAAATGCCTTGAGGTCATGGTCATCATCACGATCGGCATGATACTGTGCGGAATGCTCGGCAATCTCATGGGTATACGAGTTTATTTCAGTATCCTCACGAACGCCGTCGCGCTGACGGTGCTGTTCGCGTCGCTGAAATACATGATGAAGCGCGAGATGATCGAGGTGGACTGCCACGGAGACCGCGCCCGCGTCGCGGAGTATAATTCCAATACGTTTTTTGAATGATGTGGAAAGACGGACTTTACAGTCCGTCTTTTTTATGTGCTGCCTATCTTTTTGACCCCACGGAATCCCTCCGCACACACCTCCGGGACTTCTGCCCCGCCGCGGAGAAGTCCCGAGAGCACCGATACCAGCCCGCATTCTGGCGCAAGTCCCTGCCTGACAGCCTCCCGCACTATCCCCGTCAGCTCCTCAGCGGAAAGACTGTCTGCGAGCTCGTCCGGCGCGGAGCAGTACACCACCAGACACGACGGCGACACCCGCCAGTCACGGAGCATAGCCTCAAGCACCGCGCGGGAGTCGCAGTCCCCGAGGACGACGAGCTCGGTGTACCCCGTGAAGATGTCCCGCCCACACAACAGCTCGGCGTGCCTGCGGGCGTCCTGCGGACTGCTGCCGGAGACTCCGGTGAGCCGGAGCTCCTCGGCGAAAAAGTCCATATTCAACGAAACATCTCTGTTCCCGGTGATCGTGACCGAGCGCAGGTAGTACTTGTCGTTCACACGCCCGGACGAGCAGCCGGGAAGGGTCAGAAGTCCCGCGGCGCAGAGCAGTGCAAATAGTCTCCTCATTTTCTGCCTCCTGTACGGTCTGCGGCGAGTGCTGCCAAAGGAATGAGCAGCAGGACTGCCGTCCCGACCACACGGATCTCCCGCGAGATCGGCAAAAATGCCGCCCCGAGCATTGCTGCGGTGACTGCCGCGCTGCGCAGACGTGTGAACTGCGGGACGAGTCTCCCGAGGGCTCCGGCGGCGGCGACGGTCTGTACCGCGAGCGCGAAGACCGCGAATATCGCGAATATCATCAGGAAGAGCGCATCTATTCGCTGCGTCGGGAAGGGCTGGCTGAGCTGCGCGGCAGTGATGACCGGGCAGGTCACGAGCGGCATTATCCCGCCGGTCACGAGGGCGGCTGTGAGTATCTCGACCGCCGATATCACGCCCTTTGCGGCAAAGTATACTCCCGTGCCGGCGAGCGGCTCCCCCTTCGTTCCCGGCAGGAGCAGAATGAGCGTGCTCACTCCGCCGCTCATTGCAAAGCACTCAGTGAAGTCCCCGAGGAAGCCGCGCCCCGACCGCGCAAGGGTGAGGTCGTGCCAGTCGGAGCCGGTCGCCGCACTCACCGCGACCACCGCAAGACACACCGCCCCGAGCGCCGCCGCAATGACCGAAGCCCGCGCGAGCGCTTGTCTGCCCTCCGAGGCGGCGTAAACACATACCGCCGCTATCAGTCCGGAGGTGAGCATTCGACCGCTTATAGTCCACGAATTTCCGGGAACTGTGAATATCAGCCCGGCGGCGTCCCAGAGCATATCGAACAGCCCACCTCCCCATATCACGAGCCCTGCGAGCACTGTCCACAGCGCTGCCCGCGGGAGCTCACGTCCCCTGCGGACAGTCACCACGAGCGGCAGCGTCAGCACGAACTGCACTCCGCACGCGGCGGCAAAGGCTGCTGCGGTCACAGCGGAGAGCCCTCCGCGAAGGCAGAAAAGTGCGAAAACATCGGTCATGAGCAGCATTGCCGCGAGCTGCTGGCGGGTGAGTTGCTTTTCCGTCATTTCTCCAGATACTCCTCCACAGTGAAGTCACGCTCCTGCATTTTTCTGAACCCCGCGCGGACAGCGGTGTCCTGCATACCCGACAGTCGGAACGGCGAGATCGGCGCTGTATATGGGAATCCGAAATCCTCCGTTGCGCAGATGTTGATGAGCACCGCGCACGCCAGCAGACTTATCCCAAACAGCCCGAGCGTGCTCCCCGCGATGAGGAACGCGAATCGCAGAACCGTCACCTGCGGGTTCAGCTCCGGGACGACGAACCCGCTTATCACAGCGAGTGCGGTCATGGTGAGAAGCGGCGTGCTGACCAGCCCCGACTGCACAGCTGCGTCGCCGATTATCAGTCCGCTGACTATGCTCACCGCTCCCCCGACCGGCTTCGGCAGACGTATCCCCGCCTCGCGTATGATCTCGTACATCAGCAGCACGCCCGCGGTCTCGGTCACTATCGACAGCGGCGCCTGCTTCTCCGCCTCCACCAGCAGCATGAGCAGCGTGCTGTTGAGCAGCTCCGGGTGGTACACCACCACAGCTGTGTACACCGCCGGAAGCAGCACCGTGATGAGGAACGCCGCGTACTTTATCCAGCGTATCAGCGTGACGTAGTACGGCTTGAAGGCGTAGTCGTCGAGGGTCTGGAAGCTCTCGCAGAACAGCCTCGGCACGACCACCGCGTAGGGCACGCCGTCGATGAGCACCGCGACCCGACCCTCTATCAGCTTCGAGCTTAGGACGTCCGGGCGCTCGGTCGTGCCGGCAGAATCAAATATCCGGAAGCCCTTCCCCTCAAGGAACGGGCGCACATACCCCGTCGAGAGGACTGCCTCGAGCTTCATCTTGCCGAGCGAGCGCCGGATATGCGCAAGGAGCTCCTGCGGGACCCTGTCCTGAAGATAGCACAGGCAGAGGTCGGTGCGGCTGACGCCGCCTTTGGTGATGATCTCCATGACAAGCTCCGGAGACTTCAGTCTGCGGCGGACGAGAGACATATTCAGGTGGAGCGACTCCGCGAAGCCCTCGTGCGCGCCCATGATGTTGGCTTCGCCGGAGGGCTCCTGAATGCCGCGGGTGGGGTAGCCCTGGACGCCGAATGCAGGGGCTTTTTCCAGACCGTCGATGAGCAGCACCGCGAATCCCGAATTCATCAGGCGGAACAGCGAGTCGAGCTCCGTGACCTCGGGACGGTCGAGCGAAAGGAGCAGCTTGTCCTGAATGTAGCGCAGGAGAGCGTCGGGAGTGCCGATATCGGGGAGGGATGTCACGGGCTCGAGTATCAGCTCGGTGATGACGGACGTCGAGACCATGCCCTCACAGCATAGCAGCGCGCACCGCACCCCGCCCGCAGTAAAGCGGTCCACAAGGAGGTCGGCGGAGCTGTGCGCTATGGACTGTATCGTCGTGATATTATGTTCAAGGTCAGGGGATATCCTTATCCGGGAGAGCTCGTCGGGACGCATATTTTCACCTCGCGGGTAGTATGTGCGCGGAGTGCCGGAATATGCAAAATGCAAAAGGGAGGGACACGGAGTCTCTCCCTTTTTCACAACTCAGGATATAATATCTCGTCAGCGACCTCCCTGCCGTTGATGAGCCTGTACACAAGAGCGATTATACCGACTCCGCAGGCAAGTACAGCGAGGCCGGTGAGCAGCAAGCTCCCGCTCAGTGAGGCGACATACGAAACTGCGTTCAGCGCGTAGTGCAGACCTATCGCCGCCGCCAGCCAGCGGAACCTCGGGTGGTCTGCGATAAGCTTCTTGTATATCAGCAGCGACAGCGCGATGTGTACGCCGAAGCCGGTCACTGCGGTGAGCTGGTCGAGGAAGCTGAAAAAGATGTTCTTTTCCGCGTATCTGCGGTAGACCTCGGTCAGCTCGGCAGCTCTTTCGGGCGTGACTCCCGAGAGGAACTCCGCTATGCCCACGCGGTCGATCTCCCTGCCGTATCCTATCAGCTGAAACCTCTGAACACCGCGTATCCAGCATTCAAGTCCTGCGTGACCTATACCGTAACAGACTGCCCCGCGCGGGCTGTGTATGTCCGATAAGGCGAACCTCATCGCGAGAAAGCGCCCGGTCTCCTCGAATACTCCGACGAGCTCCGCCGCCGCGACCTGTTTCTGTGCGGCAGACGCAGAGGACAGCGTCAGCAGTACACAGGCGTCGCTCAGGCGCGTGGAGATGAAGTATGTGACGACGCCGACTATGACGTGCCAGAGCCTTGCAGCGTTATACCGGTGCATGATATAGAAAGCGAGCACGGGCAGCATAATATACACTGCACCCGTAATGCCGTACCCGAGCAGCGTGCTGTCGGAGAAGTATACTTCCTGTGCAGTGTCCATAGCGCCCTCCTCTCTATTGCAAAAGAGCCATAGCGTAAACTATGGCTCAGAATGTGTATTCATTTTCGTTTCCATTTCAGCAGCACGAACGTCGTGATGACTGTCAGGCAGCCCGTCAGCGCTATGGCGAACCATGTGTACGGCATTGGCAGATCGACCGTGTTTATGCCGTAGAACGCGAAGATGATGTTTGGTATCTCGAGGATTATCGTGACGATAGTGAGGCGCCACATGACGATGTTCAGGTTGTTCGAGATTATCGACGAGAAGCCGTCCATCATACTCGAAAGGATCCCGGAGTAGATGCTGGACATCTCGATCGCCTGCTTCATCTCGATGAGCACGTCCTCGAGGAGGTCCTGATCCTCGTCGTATAGCTTGATGACACGTCCGCGGAATATTTTCTCGATAGTCGCCTCGTTCGCCTTGAGCGAGGTGGAGAAATATACGAGGGATTTCTCGAGCGCGAGGAGCTGCATGAGGAGCTCGTTCTTCATCGCGTCGTGGAGCTGCTGCTCGGCAGCAGATGAGATCTTATCTATCTGTTTCAGGTAGGTAAGGAACAGCGCCGCGATACGCAGGAGTATCTGGAGCACGAAGCGGGTCTTGAAGCTGGGGCGGAGATTGCGTATGCCGCCGCTCATGGCTTCGGTGATTATCTGGGTCTCCTGAATGGAGATGGTGAAAACGTAGTCGGCGGTAAGGATTATACCGAGCGGCTGTGTGTAGAAGTTGCGGGTCTGGTCCTCATCGACCGTGGAAACAGGCGTGTCGATGATGACGAGGGTCTGGTCGTCCTCACGCTCGATACGCGAAGACTCCTCCTCGTCGATAGAGGACTTTACGAAGCCGCTGTCGAGGCCGAAGTCCTCGATGAGAGTGTTGACCTCCTGCGGGGTAGGGTTCACGACGGATACCCAGCAGCCCGCGGTGGGCTCAGCGCACTCAGTCATGCGGCCGTCTTCCGAAATATAGAATTTTATCATAAGCAGACGCTTACCTTGGTAAGCTCACTCCTTTCGTCGGGATCAGACCGACGGGAGCGCAAAAGTGCAGAGAGCCGCCGGACTGTCTATGAAATTGTTCACGTTCCCATAGGGGTCGGCGTTCATAATGCACCTCCTGATAATTTTCTGGTATGTTATTATTATACCACTTTTTTTGGAATAAAGCAACAGGAAAAAATATTTTTTTGAGGCCTTGTCTGTAGGGAACGCCGCCCTCGGAGTCCCAGAAACTTTTTCAGGCAAAACAAAAACCTCCCCATACGGGGAGGTCTCTTTCAGCGTAATCAAACGAGCTTGATTATAGCCATCTCAGCAGCGTCACCGCGGCGGGGACCGATCTTAACGATCTGTGTGTAACCACCGTTTCTGTCTGCATACTTAGGAGCGATCTCGTCGAAGAGCTTCTTCGCTACGGACTCCTTTGTTACATATGAATATACCTGACGCTTGGAGTGCAGATCGTCATTCTTACCGATGGTGATCATCTTCTCTGCAACCGCGCGTACTTCCTTAGCTCTCGTTACGGTCGTCTCGATCTGACCGTTCTCAAGCAGGAAAGTGACCATGCCTCTGAGCATTGCCTTTCTGTGGTCAGATGTTCTGCCCAGCTTTCTTGTACCCGGCATATATTTCACTCCTTTTCTAAAATTAGGATATTATTCTTCCTCGGAGGAAAGATCGAAGCCAAGTGACTGGAGCTTCTCCTTTACCTCGTCGAAGGACTTCTTTCCAAGGTTTCTAACCTTCATCATTTCTTCCTCTGACTTGTTTATCAAGTCATCAACGGTGTTTATCCCGGCACGCTTCAGACAATTGAAGGAACGTACCGACAAGTCAAGATCCTCAATGGTCATCTCGAGTATCTTTTCCTTACCCTTCTCGTCCTTTTCTACAAGGACCTCAGCAAGTCCAGCCTCTTCAGAGAGGTCGATGAACAGCTTCAGATGCTCGTTGAGGAGATTGGCTGCCTGCGACAGAGCTTCCTTTGCGGAGATAGTACCGTCGGTCCATACCTCAAGAGTGAGCTTGTCGTAGTCGGTCACCTGACCGAGTCGTGTATCCTCCACGGTGTAGTTCACCTTGAGGACAGGCGTATAGATACTGTCAACAGCGATAACGTCAACGGGGAGATTGATCTGCTTCTTGTTGCGCTCAGCGGACACATAGCCTCTGCCTCTGTCGATCGTGATCTCCATGTAGAGCTTAGCGTCCTTGCCGAGGGTAGCGATGTGCATTCCCGGATCGAGGATATTCACCTCGGAATCGGTCTTGATATCACCTGCGGTGATCTCGCACTCGCCCTCTGCCTCGACGTAGATGGTCTTAGGACCTTCGCCGTAAAGCTTCGCAGTAAGTCCCTTGATGCTGAGGATTATCTCTGTTACGTCCTCTTTTACGCCCGGGATCGTTGATAATTCGTGGTGAACTGTACCGTCCTTGCCCGAGAGCTTCACGGAAGTTACAGCCACACCCGGAAGTGAGGAGAGCAGCACGCGCCTGAGACTGTTGCCAAGGGTGATACCATAGCCTCTTTCAAGCGGTGCTAAAACGAATTTACCGTATTTGCCGTCACTTTTAAGCTCGACGATTTCAATATCAGGCTTATTAATTTTCTCCAGCATAAAAACCCTCCTATTTCGCAATAAACGTATTTTTCGAGTTGTGTTGCCCTAAGCAACAGCAAAGCTATTACTTGGAGTACAGCTCGACGATGAGGTGTGTAGCTACCTCGTAGTCAATATCCTCAGCTGAGGGCAGGCGATTTACTGTAGCAGAGAAATCGTCCTTGTTTGCTGTGAGCCATACGGGAACGAGTCTGTCCTTGGTCTCCTCAACGGTGGCCTTGAACTTATCGGATGTTCTGTCCTTCTCCTTGAGAGCGATAACATCGCCGACCTTGACTCTGTAGGAGGGAATATTTACCTTCTTGCCGTTTACGGTGTAGTGGCTGTGAACGACGAGCTGTCTTGCCTCACGTCTTGTAAGAGCAAGGCCCATTCTGTAGACAACGCTGTCGAGTCTGGACTCGAGAACTGTGATGAGGTTATCACCAGCCTTGCCTTCCATCTTCTCAGCGATGGAGAAGTAGTGTCTGAACTGCTTCTCGAGAACGCCGTAGATGAACTTCAGCTTCTGCTTCTCCTTGAGCTGGAGACCGTATTCGGAGATCTTCTTTCTGTTATTAGCGTTCTTGAAGCGGATAGACTCCTTCTTGGAAACGCCCATTACTGCCGGGCTGATGCCCAGGTATCTGCACTTTTTAAGAATTGGTTCCTTCTGTACTGCCATTTATAACACCTCCATGTGATCAGACGCGACGTCTCTTAGGCGGACGGCATCCATTGTGCGGGATCGGAGTTACATCCTTGATCATCTTGACCTCGAGACCTACGGTCTGGAGTGCTCTGATAGCAGCCTCACGACCTGCGCCGGGTCCCTTGACGTATACTTCTACGTTCTTGAGACCGTGCTCCATAGCAGCCTTTGCAGCTGTCTCAGCAGCAGTCTGTGCAGCGAACGGAGTGGACTTCTTGGAGCCTCTGAATCCGAGCTCGCCTGCGCTTGCCCATGAGATGGCATTGCCTGCTGTATCTGTGATCGTTACGATCGTATTGTTGAAAGTGGACTGAATATGAACTGCGCCGCTTTCGATGTTCTTACGCTCTCTACGTCTTCTGACTGTAGTGACTTTTTTACCCTTCTGCTGTGCCAAAGCTCATAACCTCCTTACTTCTTCTTGTTCGCTATCGTCTTTACAGGGCCCTTGCGGGTTCTTGCGTTTGTCTTGGTCCTCTGTCCTCTTACGGGGAGACCCTTTCTGTGACGAACGCCTCTGTAGCAGCCGATCTCGACAAGTCTCTTGATGTTGAGTGCGACCTCACGGCGGAGATCACCCTCTACTGTATAGTGTCCGTCGATGTAGTCGCGGAGCTTAGCTACGTCCTCCTCAGCGAGGTCCTTGACTCTTACGTCGGGGTCAACGCCTGTAGCTGCGAGGATATCTGTTGCAGTCTGACGACCGATTCCGTAGATATAAGTGAGACCGATCTCGATCCTCTTGTTCTTCGGAAGGTCAACGCCGGCTATTCTTGCCATATTACTCTTGCACCTCCATTAATGCATTAATCGGATTAACCCTGACGCTGCTTATGCTTCGGGTTTTCGCAGATCACCATGATCCTGCCTTTACGTTTGATAACCTTGCACTTTTCGCATATGGGTTTTACTGAAGGTCTTACTTTCATTTAAAATACCTCCTTTAGCGGATAGGGCTCACGCCCTGTTTACTTTATACGCCATGTGATCCTGCCCTTGGAAAGGTCATACGGAGACATCTCCAGCTTTACCTTATCGCCGGGCACGATCCTGATATAGTTCATTCTGAGCTTGCCGGAAACGTGGGAAAGCACCTCGTGTCCGTTCTCAAGCTGTACCTTAAACATTGCATTAGGCAGCGCGTCTGTTACGACGCCCTCGACCTCGATCACATCTTCCTTTGACATAAAATGACCTCCTCACTCAGCTTCGGCGATCTCCCGCAGGAGCGCCCTGAGCTTTTTATCAGTTAAATCATTCAGATCTATCATGCTGTTCGTTGCACGGACGTGTTTGATATTCTTGAGCTTGGGCTTGCTTAGCTTTCTGCTCTTTCCGTCTGCTATGCGGCAGAAGCTGCCCTCGATAGCAGTAACTGCGAAATATCCTCCGGAATCCCTTCCGGCGTCCGCTCTCACGACTGAGCCTGTTTGCAGCTTCACTTCGATGTCCTCCGTCACGGTTGTGTCAATATAACGGGACCGTCAGGAGTTATTGCGATCATGTGCTCAAAATGAGCTGAAAGAGAACCACTCTTGGTAACGACTGTCCATTCGTCGCCGAGCACCTTAACATCGTCGCCCTTGACGTTTATCATTGGCTCGATGCATATCGTCATACCCGCAACGAGGCGGGGTCCGTGCCCTGCGCGTCCCCAGTTCGGGACCTCAGGCGATTCATGCACCTCTCTGCCGATACCGTGGCCGCAGTAATTTCTTACGATTCCGTAGCCTCGTGAAGCGCAGTACTCTTCCACAGCATGAGATATGTCTCCGACTCTTGCGCCGACCTGAGCCTGAGCGATGCCTTCATAAAGGCTCTTCTCAGTGACCTCAAGCAATGCTTTTGCTTCATCAGAAATCTTTCCAACGGGGAAGGTCCAGCAGCTGTCGCCGTTGAAGCCGTTATAGGCGGCTCCTGTGTCGATGCTCACTATATCTCCCTCCTGGAGCTTCCGGCTTGCCTTGGGTATGCCGTGGATTATCTCCTCATTGACGGAGATACAGGCGTTCCCGGGGAAGCCGTACAAGCCTTTAAAGCAGGATCTGCTGTTATGCCGCGCGAAGTACTCGCCGACCAGCTTGTCAACGTCGAGCGTTGACATTCCCGGCTTTAATCTTTCGCCCGCATACCATATTGCGCCGCAGGTGATCTTGCCTGCCTCGCGCATTATGGCTAATTCGGACTTTGATTTTATCGTGATGCTCATCAGTTGACTCCCACTGCCTCGAGTGTGAGCTTGGAGGTAGCTGCTACCTCTTCCTGACCGATGACTGTTACGAGCTTGCCCTGCTTCTCATAGAAATCCTTGAGGGGAGCAGTCTTCTCGTGGTAAACAGCGAGTCTTTCGAGAACTGTTTCAGGCTGATCGTCCTTGCGGATGATAGTGTTGGCTCCGCACTTGTCGCACTTGCCCTCGACCTTGGAAGGCTTGAACTGAACGTGATACGAAGCGCCGCAGCCCTCGCATACTCTTCTGCCGGAAACTCTTTCCTTGATAGTCTCATCGGGAACGGAGATCTCGATGACCTTGTCGATCCTGATGTTCATAGCGTCAAGAGCCTCTGCCTGCGGAACTGTTCTCGGGAAGCCGTCGAGGATAAAGCCGTTCTTGCAGTCGTCCTCTGCGATCCTCTCCTTGAGGATACCGATAACGATGTCATCGGAAACGAGAGCGCCTGCGTCCATAGCAGCCTTAGCCTTGAGACCGTACTCAGTGCCGTTCTTTGCAGCCTCGCGGAGAATGTTGCCGGTAGAGATCTGGGGGATATTCAGAGCTTCGGATACGACCTCAGCCTGTGTGCCCTTGCCTGCGCCGGGAGCGCCTAAAAATATAAGGTTCATAATGTATCCTCCTTAACCTAAGAAGCCCTTATGATGACGCATCATAAGATGAGATTCAAGCGTACGTGTAGTTTCGAGAGCCACGCTTACCGCGATGAGGATCGTAGTACCGCCCATGGAGAGCGATCTGAGGTTCTGGTCTGCCATCGAGATGAAAATCGGGACAACAGCGATGATACCGAGGAAGATCGCGCCTACGAGAGTGATCTTGGAGAGAACTCTCTGAATGTAGTCCGAGGTGGGCTTTCCGGGTCTGATGCCAGGGATACCACCGTTGGACTGGCGGAGATTGTTAGCGATCTCAACGGGGTTATACTGGATCGAAACGTAGAAGTAGTTGAACAGAATGATGAGTATGAAATAGATCACTGCGTATGTCCAGCTCGTTGTAGCGAAGAACTTGCAGAATCCGATGTAGAACTTGGACGAACTTGAAGTTACGGGCTTGAAGAGCTGGATCGTCTGCGGGAGAGACATGAAGGACATAGCGAAGATGATAGGCATAACGCCGCTCATGATGACCTTTATCGGGATATGAGTCTTCTGTCCGCCGTACTGCTTCCTGCCGACTACTCTCTTTGCATACTGTATCGGGATACGCCTTTCCGCCTCGTTCATGAAGACGATGAAGCCGATCTCGAAGATGATGAAGATGAGGTAACCGATAGATACGAATAAGTATTTCTCGGGAGTTGTTTTTGTAAGGGAAACAAGACGTCCTGCGTCAACAGGGAATCTTGCAGCGATACCGGCGAAGAGTATGATAGATACGCCGTTGCCGATACCCTTGTCGCTTACGCGGTTGCCCATCCAAACTACGAAGGACGCGCCCGCTACGAAGCAGAGTATGATAACTGCTGCTGCGAAATGCTTCTGCCAGCCGTCGAGGAACTTTACTGCGTGCTTGCCCGTATCGTCCGTCATTCTCGAAAGAGTGAGGTAATACGCATAGGACATAACGAACGCGAGTATCATCGCAACGAATGCGGTGATCTTCTCGATCTTCTTCCTTCCCTCCTCGCCTTCGTCGCGGAGTCTCTCCAGCGGCGGGAGCGCGTAGGTCAGGAGCTGCATAATGATCGAAGCGTTGATGAACGGCTGAATGGAAAGCGAGAAGATGGTCGCCTGTGAGAGCGCGCCACCGGTCATGGTGTTCAGGTACTCGAGGAAGTTACCGCCCGAAGCGTTCGTATCCATCCACGACCTTACAACGTCGGGATTGAGGAAGGGAACTGTTACTGCGCTTCCGAACCTGAAGATGACTATCATGAGTAATGTGTACAGGAGCTTTTTACGGATCTCCGGAACGCCCCATGCCTTTCTTAAGGTCTGGAACACAGTTACATCACCTCAGTCTTTCCGCCTGCCTTCTCGATCTTCTCAACAGCGCTCTGCGAGAATTTTGCAGCCTTGACTGTCAGCTTAGCGGTAAGCTCTCCGTTTCCGAGGATCTTGACTCCGTCGTACTCCTTCTTTATAAGACCAGCAGCCTTGAGGAGCTCTGCGTCAACGACTGTATCGTCCTTGAACTTGTTGAGGTCGCTAACGTTAACTGTCGCATACTTAGTAGCGAAGATGTTGTTGAAGCCTCTCTTCGGGATACGTCTTGCGAGGGGCATCTGTCCGCCCTCGAAGCCGATCCTTACGCCGCCGCCGGAGCGGGCGTTCTGTCCCTTGTGACCCTTGCCGGCAGTCTTGCCGTTTCCGGAGCCGTGACCTCTGCCGATACGCTTTACGTCCTTATTGGAATCCGGTGCGGGTGTTAATTCGTGAATTTTCATTTATCGTGCACCTCCTTGCTTACGCTTCTGTAACCTCGATGAGGTGTGAGATCTTGTTGATCTTGCCCTGAGTCTGAGCATTGTCAGGCTGAGTCGTTACGTCGCCGATCTTCTTGAGACCGAGGGACTGTGCAGTAGCGATCTGGTCTTTCTTTCTGCCGATGAGGCTCTTTACGAGCTTGATGTTCTTTGCCATTGTTACTGCCTCCTTAACCTAAGATTTCCTTAACGGACTTGCCTCTCTTTTCTGCAACTTCCTTAGCAGATGTGCAGTTCTTGAGACCGTTGATAGTAGCTCTTACAACGTTGCAGGGGTTGTTGGAGCGAAGGGACTTTGTTCTGATATCCTTGATACCTGCCACTTCGATGACCGCACGCACCGGACCGCCGGCGATAACGCCTGTACCGGGAGCAGCGGGCTTCATGAGAACTCTGCCTGCGCCGAATGCGCCTACGATCTCGTGGGGGATAGTTGTGCCCTTGAGAGCGACCTTGGTAAGGTTCTTCTTAGCATCCTCGATGCCCTTGCGGATAGCGTCCGGAACTTCTCCGGACTTTCCGAGACCGAAGCCGACTGTACCGTTGCCGTCGCCGACTACTACGAGTGCGGAGAACTTCATGATACGTCCGCCCTTAACAGTCTTGGATACGCGGTTGATAGCTACGACCTTCTCAACGAACTCAGGAGCCTGTGTTTCTATATTAGCCATTCTTTTACCTCCCTCTTAGAACTTTAAGCCGTTCTCGCGTGCGCCTTCAGCGAGCTCCTTGACTCTACCGTGGTAGAGGTAGCCGCCTCTGTCGAATACGACCTCGCTGATGCCCTTGTCTGCGGCGTTCTTAGCGATCATCTCGCCTACCTTGCGGGCACCCTCGACGTTGCCGCCGTTGCCCTCAAAGCCCTTGTCCATGCTGGATGCAGAAGCAAGAGTAACGCCGTTTACATCGTCGATGATCTGAGCATAGATGTGCTTGGTCGAACGGAACACATTCAGACGGGGACGCTCGGGAGTTCCGGAGATCTTTGCGCGGACTCTGCGGTGTCTCTTTAATCTTGCTTTATTACTGTCAAATTTCTTGATCATAGCAATTTGCTCCTTCTAATTACTTCTTGCCCTTGCCGGCCTTACCTTCCTTGCGGATGATGTGCTCGCCGGCATATCTGATGCCCTTGCCCTTGTACGGCTCAGGCGGACGCTTTTCGCGTATCTCAGCTGCAAACTGACCTACAGCCTGCTTGTCGATACCGCTTACCACGATCTTGTTAGGCTGAGGAACATCGAGCTTGATAGCGTCTGTCTCCTCGAGCACAACAGGGTGAGAGAATCCGAGGTTGAGAGTGACCTTGTTACCGGACTTTGCAGCACGGTAGCCGACGCCCTCGATCTCGAGAGTCTTGGAGTAGCCGTTTGTTACGCCCTCGACCATGTTAGCGATGAGTGTTCTTGTAAGACCGTGAAGTGAGCGGTGACGCTTGTCGTCGCTGGGTCTTGTTACGTTGATCTCGCCAGCGCCTACCTCGATGCCGAGTTCAGTGCTGAACTGTCTTGTAAGCTCGCCCTTCGGTCCCTTGACTGTTACGAGGTTATTGTCGTTCTTTACCTCTACGCCTGCGGGAACTGCGATGGGCATTCTGCCGATTCTTGACATAATGTAGTTCCTCCTTACCAGATGTATGCGAGGACCTCGCCGCCGACATTCAGCTCTCTTGCCTTCTTGTCAGTAACGATACCCTTTGAGGTTGAAACGATTGCGATACCCAGACCCTTGCGGACCTTGGGCATATCTGCGCAGCTTGAATAGATACGCAGACCGGGCTTGGAAACTCTTCTGAGTCCGGTGATGACGGGCGACTTGTTATCGCCGTATTTAAGCGTGATCCTGATAACGCCCTGCTTGCCGTCTTCGATGAGCTTGAAGTCCTTAACGTAACCCTCGTCTACGAGGATCTGGGTGATGTCCTTCTTTACTCTTGAAGCGGGAACGTCAACTGTGGCGTGCTTTGCAGTATTCGCATTGCGAATTCTTGTTAAAAGATCAGCGATTGTATCAGTTATCTGCATGCCGAATGA
>JAEELF010000050.1 GCA_016288815.1 Ruminococcus sp. | reverse complement strand
TACAGTCTTGTTGATAGCCTCGAGAGTCTGAAAGCTGAGTCCCTCCCAGTTCGCGGGATATACGCCGTGGATATTGCCGCGACCAGCAGCAAGGAAGTCAACGCCGAGATCAGCGATCATCTTGCACTCAGCGGGATCAGCGCACTCGCCCTTGCCGATAACGCCGTCCTCTTCGCCGCCGATAGCGCCTACCTCAGCCTCAATGGAGAGACCGAGACCGTGAGCAACGTTAACGAGCTCAGTAGTCTTAGCAACGTTCTCGTCGATCGGGAAGTGAGAACCGTCGAACATTATAGAAGTGAAGCCAGCCTTGATGCACTTGTAGCAGCCCTCATACGAGCCGTGGTCGAGGTGGAGAGCAACAGGAACTGTGATGCCGAGGGACTTGTCCATAGCTGCGACCATAGCAGCAACTGTGCCGAAGCCTGTCATGTACTTGCCTGCGCCCTCGGAAACGCCGAGGATAACGGGGCTGTTGAGCTCCTGAGCGGTAAGGAGTATAGCCTTGGTCCACTCGAGGTTGTTGATGTTGAACTGACCAACTGCGTATTTGCCTGCTCTTGCTTTCTGGAGCATTTCGGTAGCTGAAGTTAACATAGAATTATTCCTCCTGAGAATTACATTTACAGGGATTCTCACCCTATCGTTAATATTATATCACACACCCGGGAAAATTGCAAGGGTTTACGATAAAATTTGTGTTAATTCTATCGCAGAGACGAAAAACAGGGCGGCACAGAGCCGCCCCTTCTCACATTTTACAGCAGCGTGATACCGTTCTCGCTGCACTTTTTTATCATCTCGTCCGACCATATCGAGGACTGCACTTCGCCGATGTGCGCCTTGTTCAGCAGGAACATACACAGTCTCGACTGACCGATACCGCCGCCGATAGTCAACGGGAGAGTTCCGTTCGCTATCATCTTGTGGTAGTCATACTGCATTCTGTCCTCCGCGCCGCACTCCTTGAGCTGCTTCGCGAGGGAGGTCTCGTCAACTCTTATACCCATAGACGACAGCTCGAGCGCATTGTCGAGCACGTCATCCCAGACGAAGATATCACCGTTGAGCGACCAGTCGTCGTAGTCGGGAGCGCGTCCGTCATGCTTCTCACCGCTCGCGAGCTTCCCGCCTATCTGCATGATGAAGACGGTCCCGTGCTCCTTCGCGATGAGTCTCTCGCGCTCGTGAGGAGTCTTGTCGGGGTACATATCCTCGAGCTCCTGCGAGGTGATGAAGAAAACGTTTTCCTCTATCTTACCGGCGATAGCAGGGTAACGCAGCCCCACCTTGCGCTTTGCGTATGAGATAGCCTTAACGACGGACTTCACCGCGTCCTTGAGGAAGTCGATGTTGCGCTGCTCGCGCGTGATGACCTTCTCCCAGTCCCACTGATCGACGAAAATGGAGTGGGTGTTGTCGGTGTCGTCGTCGCGGCGGATAGCGTTCATGTCGGTGTAGATGCCCTCACCGGCGATATAGCCGTAGCGGTAGAGCGCCATGCGCTTCCACTTCGCAAGCGACTGCACTACCTCAGCCTCGCAGTCGATCTCCTTGATGTCGAAATCGACCTTGCGCTCGACGCCGTTGAGGTCGTCGTTGATACCGCTGCCCTTCTTGACGATGAGCGGAGCGGAAACGCGGTCGAGGGTGAGTGCAAACGACAGTGCCTGCTGGAAGACGTCCTTGATGTACTTGATAGCGTGCTGAGTTTCTCTCAGCGTGAGGGCAGATCTATAGCCCTCGGGGATATACAGCGATCTTGACATAGTATCATTCCTTTACTTGAAAATTAAACATCGACCGGCGCCATTGACGGCTGATGTGCTGTACTTTATTACGGCGGAACTCAGCTTCCGCCCGGGGATCCTGTGATAATGCGGGGCGATGTAGGCACCGTCCCCTGCATATGTCCTCTGTTATCTGATAGACCCTACCGTCCTCGGGAAGAGGATAACGTCGCGGATATTAGCCATACCCGTCGTGTACATGATGAGTCTCTCGAAGCCGAGACCAAAGCCGCCGTGCGGTACGCTGCCGTACTTGCGGAGGTCGAGGTAGTCGGAGTAGAGGTCGAGGTTCATATTTCTCTCCTTCATAGCCGCGACGAGCTTGTCGTAGTCGTACTCACGCTCACTGCCGCCGATTATCTCGCCGACGCCCGGAACGAGCAGATCAACAGCCGCAACGGTCTTGCCGTCGGGGTTCTGCTTCATGTAGAAGGACTTTATCTCCTTGGGGTAATCTGTAACGAAAACAGCCTTGCCGAAGACCTTCTCGGAGATATATCTCTCGTGCTCGGTCTGGAGATCGCAGCCCCACTCAACGGGGTAAACGAAGTTCTCGCCTGACTCCTTGAGAAGCTTTATAGCCTCAGTGTAGGTAACTCTGCCGAACTCATGGGAGATGAGCTCCTCAAGTCTGTCCTTCAGACCCTTCTCGAAGTGCGCATCGAAGAATGCCACCTCGTCCGGACAGGTATCGAGCAGCTTGCGGATAACGTATTTCAGCATATCCTCAGCGAGCCCGATAACGTCATCGAGCTCCATGAAAGCCACCTCGGGCTCGATGTGCCAGAACTCAGCGAGGTGCTTGGGGGTATTGGAGTTCTCTGCGCGGAAGCTCGGACCGAATGTGTATATCTTGCCCATAGCCATAGCAGCCATCTCGCCCTCGAGCTGACCCGAAACGGAAAGTCCCGCCTTTCTGCCGAAGAAGTCATTCGCGTAGTACTCCTCCTCGGTCTTGTAGTCCTGGGTGAAGCCGTTTGTAGTTACGGTGAACATCTCGCCCGCGCCCTCGCAGTCGCTGCCGGTGATGAGCGGAGTGTTGATGTACACATAGTTGTTCTTCTGGAAGTACTCGTGTATCGCAGCCGCAAGAACGGAACGCACGCGCCATACAGCGTTGAAGGTATTCGTTCTGCCGCGGAGGTGAGGCATAGAGCGGAGGAATTCGAGGGTATGTCCCTTCTTCTGGAGGGGATAATCTGTCGGGCACTCGCCGAGGACTGTGATGTTTTCCGGAACAGTATTGATCTCGACAGTGTTATTTCGTCCCGCAACGACATTTCCCGTCACCTTCACGGACGTACCAACGCGGGGCTCCTTGTAATCAGATTCGCCCTTCTCAACTACGACCTGGATGTTCTTCAGCGAGGTGCCGTCGTTGAGCTCAACGAAAGCGACGCTCTTGGAATTGCGCGAGGTGCGCACCCAGCCGCAGACCGTTACCTCTTTGCCGACGAAGTCAGCGGAGGAGGTTATCTCCTTGATGTCGATGTGCTTCATAGTTTTTTCCTGCCTTTCAGAAATATAAGGTTCTCAGGACGAAAAAAGCTCCCGTCCCATAACAGGACGGGAGCATAGCAATACTTCCGTGGTACCACCTGAATTACCGCAAGTGCGGTCACTCTTGTCTGCTGTAACGTACAGATCACGTCTCCCCTACTGACCGTACACGGCGTTCGGCTCGCTGCTCGGGAGTGTTATTCACACAGACTCTGATATGCGGCTCACACCTGCCCCGCACTCTCTGGGAACGAAATTCCGTGCTACTTCTCTCCGTCAATGCATTTTGTATGTAAGTATTGTAGCACCGTTTCCGGGATTTGTCAAGGGGGTATGCGGGATTTTTTGAATAAAGCGGTAATTTGATACAAAACCCCATTTAGTAGACGCCCAATGAGGTTTTCCCTTTGCATTAGACCGCTTGCATAAGGTCGCCTGCGCGGACTCCGCGTCCCTTTGGGATCCCATTATCTGTGAAACATTCTTGCTTTCAATTGAGAACCCATACATCATTTTGCTTGCTTTTTGTGAAGATCTGTGTTATAATAGTATTGATATGCAAAAACGCCATAGGAGGAATGCTATGCTCAACGCAGATCTTAAAGAATTTGAATTTACCTCATCGTTCGATGAGCTTGTTATATCAGCCGTTATCGCAGTACCGTCGGAGAACGTCTGCGGCATCGTCCAGATAGTCCACGGCATGAACGAGCACAAGGAGCGCTATTACGACTTCATGGACTACCTCGCAGGAGAGGGCTTCATAACCGTTATCCACGACTGCCGCGGCCACGGCAGAAGCGTTTCTTCCCCGGACGACCTCGGCTTTATGTTCCGCGACGGCGGCGAGGCTTTCGTCAGCGACATCGCCCAGCTCGTGAAGATCGCCCGCGAGGCTTACCCGGACCTTCCCTACTTCATGGTCGGTAACGGACTTGGCTCGCTCGGTGCAAGGTGCTTCCTGCGCGACCACGACGCAGAGCTCGACGGGCTCGTAGTGCTCGGCTGCCCGTGCTACAGCGGGTTCTCGGGCTTTGTAAGAGCGATCGAGTCCGAGTCCTCAAGGAAACCCGGCAGCCGCACACGCAGCGACAGGATACGCGACGCCTACGCCGCCTCCTACGGGAAAAAGTTCTCCGGCGAAAAGCAGCCCTACCCGTGGATGTCCGCCGACCCCGCAGTGGGAGAGACACTCGCCTCCGACCCGCTCTGCAGCTTCACCTACACCCTCAACGGCTACGAGAATATCCTCTGGCTGCTCCGCGAGACCTACTCCAGCCACGGCTGGAAGCTCAATAACCCGACGCTCCCGATACGCTTCATCTCCGGCAAAAGCGACCCCGTTATGCTCTCGGAGAAGAAATTCTTCAAGGCAATGCGCAGGCTCGAAAAGAGCGGATATGAGAGCATCTCCCACCGCCTGTTCGACGGCATGAGGCACGACGTCCTCCACGAGCAGGGCAGCATAAACGTCTACAAGGACATCGCCAAAACGCTGTTCTCGTGGATCGACCGGGTAAACGCAGAAATGAACTGACACAGAAGGGATAATACTATGGATATCAACAAAACACTCGCCAAGGAATTCGGACTCCGCCAGGAGCAGGTCGATAACACCGTCGCCCTCCTCGACGACGACAAGACCATACCTTTCATCGCACGTTACCGCAAGGAGCTCACAGGCTCCCTCGACGATCAGGTGCTCCGTGAGCTCTCCGACAGGCTCACCTACCTCCGCAACCTCGAAAAGCGCAAGGAGGAGGTCGCCAACTCGATCACCGAGCAAGAGAAGATGACCCCCGAGCTCGAAGCAGCGATCTCCGCCGCGACCACGCTCGTCGAGGTCGAGGACATCTACCGTCCGTTCAAGCCGAAGCGCCGCACCCGCGCGAGCATCGCCCGCGAGAACGGTCTCGAGCCGCTTGCAGAAATGATCATCGCGCAGGAGGACTCCACCGACCCCGAGAAGGAAGCCGAGGCTTTCATAAACGAGGAGAAGAACGTCCCCGACGTCCAGACCGCACTTCAGGGCGCAATGGACATCATCGCAGAGGACATCTCCGACGACGCCGATATCCGCAAAAAGCTCCGTGCCTACGCCGGCGACAAGGGACAGCTCGTGTCCAAGGCTGCCGACCCCGAGGCTGAGAGCGTCTACATCAACTACTACGAGTACGCCGAGCCTATCCCGAAGGTGGCAAACCACCGCGTCCTCGCGCTCGACAGAGGCGAGAAGGAGGGCTTCCTCAAGGTGTCCGTCGTCCTCGACGACGCCGAGGCTCAGGGCATAGTTTTCGACAAATACATCAAGAAGAACAACGCCTGCGGGGAACTCGTCCGCGAGGCAGCCGCAGACAGCTGCAAGAGACTCATCTTCCCGTCGATCGAGCGCGAGATACGCTCCGAGATGACCGCGAACGCCGCAGAGGAGTCGATAAAGGTCTTCGCCGCAAATCTGCGCCAGATGCTCCTCCAGCCGCCGCTCAGGAGCAGTGTTATACTCGGACTTGACCCCGGCTATGCCCACGGCTGCAAGACCGCAGTCATCGACGGCACAGGCAAGGTGCTCGACACCGCGATAATCTACCCCGTCGGCTCCGCAGGGGCAGTCGAGGCGGCAAAGAAGAAGGTCAAGCAGTTCATCGAGAAATACCACGTTGACGTCATCTCAATCGGCAACGGAACTGCGTCCCGCGAGACCGAGAGCTTCACTGCGGACATCATCAAGGAGATACCACAGAAGGTCAGCTACATGGTAGTCAGCGAGGCTGGAGCGTCGGTGTATTCGGCTTCCAAGGTCGCTGCGGAGGAATTCCCGGAGTACGACGTTTCGATACGCGGCGCGATCTCGATCGCACGCCGTTTGCAGGACCCCCTCGCAGAGCTCGTAAAGATCGAGCCTAAGGCTATCGGCGTGGGACAGTACCAGCACGATATGCCGCAGGCACGCATGAGCGAGGCGCTCGGCGGAGTAGTCGAGGACTGTGTTAACTCGGTCGGCGTTGACCTGAACACAGCCTCACATTCGCTGCTCTCGTACATTGCAGGCATAAACGCTACCGTTGCGAAGAACATCGTCGCATACCGCGAGGAGAACGGCAGATTCAGTGACCGCAGGGAGCTCCTGAAGGTCCCGAAGCTCGGCAAGAAGGCATTCGAGCAGTGCGCGGGCTTCCTGAGAGTGCGCGGCGGAAAGAACCCGCTCGACAACACAGCCGTCCACCCCGAGAGCTACGAAGCAGCATCGTCGCTGCTTAACGAGTGCGGCTTCACGCTCACTGACGTGCAGAACGGCGGCGCAGCCGGTATCACCGAAAAAGCCGATTCTATCGGTATCGAGAAGATAAGCTCGACCCTCGGCATAGGCGTCCCCACGCTGACCGACATCATCGGCGAGCTCAAAAAGCCCGGACGCGACCTCCGTGACGAGCTCCCCGCACCTCTCCTGCGCAGCGGCGACATCATGGAGATAAAGGATCTCAAGCCCGGCATGGAGCTCGTGGGAACAGTCCGCAACATCATCGACTTCGGCGCCTTCGTTGACATCGGCGTGCACGAGGACGGACTTGTCCACATCTCGCAGCTCTGCAACCGCTACATCAAGCACCCGCTCGAGGCGGTAAAGGTCGGCGAGGTCGTAAAGGTGCGCGTGCTCGACGTTGACGTCAAGCGTAACCGTATCTCCCTCACCATGCGTCTGAACGACGAGGAGGAAAAGAAGCAGCGCTCCGAAAAGCCGCGCAGCAAGAAGCCGAGCGCCGGCAAGCCCAAGGGCTTCGACGCCACCAAGCTGCACAACAGCAGCTTCCGTATCAAGCAGAAGTAATGTACTATATCTACATCATCCGCTGCCGACCGGACGTGCTGTACACCGGTATCACGACCGATGTGCGCCGCCGCATGAGCGAGCACGCCGGCAGGTCGGAGAAGGGAGCGAAGTTCACGCGCTCGCACGAGGTTCTGTCCATAGAGGCACTGTGGAGCGCTCCCGACAGGAGCACGGCTTCAAAGCTCGAAGCAGCGCTGAAAAAGCTCCCCCGAAGCCGCAAGGACGAGCTCATCGCGGGCGCAGGTCTCGCGGAGGTCTTCGGCGGAGAGACAGCGGAGAAATATTCTCGCGTACCGGCAGCTGAGTACGCTGACGTGCTCAGCGGGAAAAAATGAAAAGAACGAAGGGTCACCAAAGGGGAGGCCCTTTTTTCAGATATCACAGGAAGGAGGCAGAGGAATGTCAATGCTGGACAGGCTCAGCGACGCTGAGGAATGGGAGGCATTCTGGCGGTACAAGACGTCGCTGGTGTGCCCGAAAAGATTCGCAGAGGAGCTCCGCGGCTTCATCGACAGCAGGGGCTACCTGCCGGTGTGCGAGCGGATATCGCGCGGGGAGCGTTTTCCCCTGCCGGAAAAATCTGTGATAAGCAAGCTGAGCACGTCGAAGAAGCGCACGGTCTACACCTACCCCCGCGCGGAAAACATGGTGATGAAGCTGCTGACGTACCTGCTCATCAGGGAGTACGACGGCATGATGAGCAGCGGGCTGTACTCATTCCGCCCCGGCAGATCGGCGAAGGACGCCGTCCGCGCGCTGACTTCCGTCCGCGGTATCGGGAAGATGTACTCCTACAAGGCGGACATCTCGAACTACTTCAACTCCGTCCCGGTGGATAAGCTGCTGCCGATGATCGAGGAGATCACCCGCGGAGACGAGCGTCTGTACATTTTCCTGCGCGGACTGCTGACCGAGCCGGAGGTCATATGCGGCGGGAAGATCATCACCGAGGACAAGGGCATAATGGCAGGGACGCCGCTGTCGGCATTCTTCGCGAACCTCTATCTGCGTGACATGGACAGATACTTCGAGGAGCGCAGAGTGATCTACGCCCGCTACTCCGACGACGTTATACTCTTTGCCGAGACTGCCGATGAAGTCCGTGCCCACGCCGAAAAGATACGGGAGATACTTGCGGAGCGCGGGCTCTCGCTCAACCCCGACAAGGAGCTCTTCGGCGAGCCCGACGGCGGCTGGACGTTCCTCGGTTTCTCCTGCCGGAGCGGCATCATCGACATCGCCCCCGTGACCGTTATGAAGCTCAAGCACAAAATGCGCCGCAAGGCGAACGCGCTCCGGCGCTGGCGCATACGCAGCGGACTCAGCGGCGAAAAGGCAGCGTCAGCGTTCATACGCATTTTCAACAGAAAGCTCCTCGAGAGCGCCGGTGACAACGAACTGACGTGGAGCTTCTGGTTCTTCTCGGTCATCAACACCACCGAGAGCCTGCACGCTATCGACCTCTACGCGCAGGACTGCGTGCGCTACCTGATAAGCGACACCCGAACCAAAGCGCGCTTCAACGTCCGCTACGAAGACATGAAGCGGCTCGGGCTGCGCAGTCTGGTACACGAGTATTATGCCTTTGAGAAGCAGGAATGAATAAGAAATACCGGACAGCCGCAGCGTTAGTCAGCTTCCCTTAACGGAATAAGCGGGTCACCGAGCCTGAAAATACGGGCTCGGTATTTTTTGCCGCGTCCCGCCAGAGAGGGCGCCCCCTCGCTGTGGCTTTTTTATCGCATAAGCGGTCTGCACGCGCATTTTCTCCCCCTTAACGCTCATATACTTTACGGAGCATAAATCTTCAAGGGGTGATATTTATGAAGCTGCAGCCAAATGAGCGTGCGGTGATACTCGGTCAGTACATCATCGAGCACCGCGCAACAGTGCGCGCCGCCGCCAAAAGGTTCGGGATAAGCAAAAGCACGGTACATAAGGACGTCAGCGAGCGACTGCGCCGCGAGGACCCACCGCTCTACACGCAGGTCAAGAACATTCTCGAGATAAACAAGCAGGAGCGGCATATCCGCGGCGGCATGGCAACCAAGCGCAAATACGAGGAGATCTCCAGACGCCGTTGAGCAGACGTCCGCGCGGGCAGGACATAAAAAAACATCACCGAGCCGCAATGGCTCGGTGATATGCTTTTCAGCCGCAGGGAAACTCACTCCCCCGCGCTGAAAACGGCACAAAAAAACAGCAGGAGAAGACGTTAAAGTCCGGATAATTCCGGAAAGGACAAGACCGTACACGGGCAAGCTGCCTGCGAAGCTATGCATATGAGCTCGTGCCGGGTCCGCCGCAGGCGCAAAGCGTTCTCCTACTGCTTTTTTCAGATTTTATCAGCCGCCGAGGGCATTTCTTGTGCGCTGGGAAACATACGCGCGTGTGTTCCACCAGCCGTCGTGGTCGATGTAGTAGCGCAGGTACGGGATACCGTTCTTCGCGCAGTCACGGCGGGTCTTATAGGCGCCGCTGCTCTGCTTGAGGAGCTCGACGATGAGCCGCGTGCTGCCGTTCTTAGTGAACGTGAAGGTCACCTGAGTACCCTCAGTGCGCGAGATGTCGTAGTCGGGGAACTCCTCATTGAATACCTTTGTGAAGTACTCGATGTAGGAGCCGGGAAAGTTGAACTGGTTCTCCTCATCTGGCATCTCCGCGCCCCACGAAAAGCCCGACGGCGAGGGTGCTGCGGGAGCAGTGTTCTGCACCGGAGCAGCGTACTGCTGAGGCTGGGACTGTTCCTGACCGGACTGACTGCCGTTCATCAGACCCTTAACGAATTCCGACGCCGCCTTTTCAGCCTTAGCGCCGATTATCTTGGATAGGAAACTCATAGGTGATCCTCCTTTTTCACGCCGCAGAAGCGGCTTTTTCATTAACGAACTGGCGTGATATTGTCATCACATATACTATAATGGTATTATATCACAAAGGCGCAGATAAATCAACAGTCTGGCGGGATTTTTTTCCGCGCTTGATTTTCGGCGGCAGGCGTGGTATAATGACATATATCAATTATTTGGAGGAAGATATGAAAGCGATAAAACGACTTGCCGCACTCTCACTCAGCGCCGTGACCGCCCTCACCGGCTGCGGCAAAAACGGAGATAAAAGCTCCCCTACTGACGGCAGCAGCCTTATCAGCGGGACGTTCACCTACCTCTCAGGCGAGGAGCAGCAGGCAACATTCTACTACAGCGACGATTACTTCGCGAAGTCCGGAAAGGAGCCCGACGAGCACCTCCGCACAGCCTCCCTCGACCTTACGGTCTCGGTTTTCGGCAGCACCACCGGCAGCGACTATGACAACGCCCGCGCCCTTCTTTCGGCATTCGGGTTCAGCTCTGAGGACTTCGTCTCCGAGGACATGGACACCGCCCCGACTCCCGATACCATCGGCACGGCTATCTCCCACAAGAGCACGCCCAGCGGCGAGGTCATCGCAGTGGCTGTCCGCGGCGCGAACTACGAGAGCGAGTGGGCTAACAACTTCATCTCCGGCGCTTCCGGCGACGCAAAGGGCTTCACGGATTCCGCCCAGAAGGTCATCAGCCGTATCAAAGCCTACGAGGAGGAGCACGGACTCACCGGCGCGAAGCTCTGGCTGACCGGCTACAGCCGCGGCGGAGCGGTCTGCGATCTCGCCGGCAAGTACATCAACGAGCACCTCAGCGAGTTCGGCATCACCGACGACGACCTCTATGTCTACACGTTCGAGGCGCCCCGCGCGAGCAGCACCAAGTCCGGCTACGCGAATATCCACAACGTATTCGACCCGAACGACCTCATACCCAGGGTCTACCCTGAGCAGTGGGGACTCTACAACGCCGGCACTCCCGACCCGATACTCGGTGAGGAAGTCGTCATCTCGCCTATGGCTCTCGACCTCACGGACGGTCTTGAAGCTGTGGAAGTCGAAGCCGACCCGACTACCGTTCAGGACTTCGAGGCTGAGCTGCTCGAATATCTCGACAGCTGCGTGACCCGCGAGGAATTCAGCTCATACAGCAGCGACATCGGGACTGTCATCACTCTCCTGCTCACCCGCGACGCCGAGGGCAGGGAGGAATTCACCGAGCTCGTCGCAGGCGCGATAGGAGACGTCTTCAACGGCAGTGCCAAGCTGAAGCTCATGCCCCTGTACACCGCCGAAAAGGGCAGCCCCGAGTACGATTCCGCAATGGATACGCTCACGTCGATGATCTCCGAGAACCTCGACAGCGCAGACCACAGCACCTGCCTGAGCGAGTCTGAGTACACCCGGCTCAGGGACTCCCTCCCGGGACTTGTCTCGTTCCTTGCGCCGATCATCGTCAACGACATGACGCACGACAGCATGGCACCGTTCCAGATACTCGGCACCTTCATCGGCAACCTTGACACTATCTTCGGCAGACACGACCCCTCAGCCATACTCACCGCCGTCGAAGCCCTTGATCCCTACCACAACTAAATGCTGTACCCCACCAAGCACGTCTGCTGCCATAACTAAAAAATCCCCCGCACCTAAGTGCGGGGGAACATTTTTACTTGAATATAGCTCTTACGAAGTTGTAGATATGTGCGTGGATGCAGTTATCGCCGTGGTAGCCGCCGTTGACATAGTGCCAGATGTGCGGTACGTTATTATTGGTGAACTGATCGTTGTAGCCGGAAGGTGTAGAGTAAACAGTCTGGTCGTTGCTTCCTGCCGTAATGAACAGGAGGTAAGGCTCATTGGAGCTGTCCCACTTGAAGGAGCCAGTAACGCCGGGAGCCGGGCAGATAGCGCCGATATAGCCGAACTTGTCGGGATACTTCATACCGATGAGGAGAGACTCACGTCCGCCCATGGAGAAGCCAGTGATAGCAGTGTTATCCTTGCCGGTCTTGACGCTGTATGTGCTCTCGATGTGAGGCATGAGGTCCTTTGTAAGATCGTTGAGGAAGTTATCGTAAGCCGCATTGTTGGCGTCGTCCATAGCGGAGCAGCTGTCCTGCGTCGCGCTGGAGTAGATGTACGGGAATACGACGATCATATCCTTGGCAGCACCCTCAGCGATAGCATTGCCGATGATCTGCTTCGTGTACATAGTACCGTTGCCCTTGATGATCATTCTGTCCTGATTCTCCCAGTAGCCGTGCATAACGTAGAGAACGGGGTACTGCTTGCTCTCGTCGTAGCCGGCGGGAAGGAGGATATTGTAGGGCTTGTTGCGGTTGCAGGTAGTGGAGTAGTATGTGCCGGACTTGAGCGTGCCGTACTGAACTCCCGCCTTCTCGGTCTTGGAGTCAGATGTCTCGAACTCAACAACATCGCTCTGTATCATAGCTGTGTACTCAGCCATAGAAAGATTCGAGGAAGGCTCATCGCCGCCGGAGCTGCTGCCGCCGGAGGAAGCAGTCTGACCGAACTTTGTTATCATACCGAGAACGAACTGCTGTATCTGAACAACGTCAGCGATCTCGAGCTTGCCGTTCTTGTCAACGTCTGCTGCGAGGGACTGAGCCTTGTCAGAAAGCCCGTTAACGAGACCTATTCTTGCGAGTGAGATGTCAACAGCATTGATAACGCCGTTGTCGTCGATATCTCCGAGTGTATAAGTGATAGCCTTAGGACCGCTGATCGCAGTTCCTGCAACAGCAACGATAGCCTCGTCGATGTAGAAATTCGATGTGCCGTCAACAGTCTCAACGTAGAGCTGAAGATCGGAAGCGCCCTCGGGTATCTTATAATTCTGGTTTGCGAGCTGAACGTAGCTTCCAGCCACGCCTGTAGCAGTCGCGATATGTGCATACTGAGTCTCACCCGCGGAATCCTTGTACTGGAGCGAGAGCTGGAGGTCAGTGGAAGCGCTGCCGTCAGCCAGCTCAGCAACTACGCTGAAGCTGAACTCCTTACCGGGCTCGAAAGTAACTGTGCTGAGTGCCTTCTGGGTACCGTTCCATGCAGAAGCTCTGTCCTGAACGAGGAGAGCCTCTGTGCCAGCGTAGGGATTCTTGCCGCTGAGAGTAACTGTCGCAGAACCACGGCCAGTCCAGTCGTCTGTGCCGTCCTCGAAGGTATCGTGGATGTAGTAGCCGTTAGCATCGGGCTCAAGCGGCTTTTCCGGCTCGGGCTCGGTAGGACCGTCGGGCATTTCAGGAACAGCCACGCCGTCGCTCTCAAGAGTGATAACGAATGTAGAAACAGAATTTGCGGGGAGCTGAGCAAAGAACGAAGAAGTATCGTGATCCATGCCCTTTGTAGCAGCGAGATTCTCGTTTGCAGAAGTTCTGTAACGGTCAACGTTCTTGATAGTGCGTCCGCTGATCGAGAACTCCTGCGCGTAATCACTGCCCTTATTTACAGCAACGATCTCGATCTGAGTATCGCTGTGCTTGTAAGCGGAAATGTAAACATCGCTCTGCGGGGACTCTGTCGCGTCGATACGGAGATCGCCGGGACGAACATACTTGGAGTACTGAGCCATCATGTAGCCGCGCTTTGTGATAGCGCCGTCAGAACCGCTCTGCTCGAGAAGGCTGTAGCTTCTCTTGATGTACCACCATGTATAAACGCTCATGTTGCCGACAACGAGACCGTTGTGGATATTCTCAGCAACATCGAGAGCCTCAGGCCAGTTGTTAGCGGAGTTAGCGTCCGAGTTGGGGACGTATACCTCAGTCATCCAGATCTCTCTGCCGCTGTTCTCCAGAGCCGGGAAGTCCATCTTGCTTCTGGGAGTTCCGTAGAAGTGAGTTCCGAATACATCTGTATTCGCAAGTGCCTTGGCATTATTCAGGATATAGTTATAGAAGTTTCTGCCATTCTCGCTCCAAGCACCATACTGGAAGGTCTCGGGCGACATGAGTCTTGTACTTGTGATCTGATCGCCGTAGTTTGCGATAAAGTTTGTTGCCTCTGTCGGTGACCAGTATGTCCACTCAGAAGCGTAGTCAGGCTCATTCTGAACCGAAATGGAGTAGAGGTCTACGCCGTTGTTCTTCATGTAAGTACCGAAGTCGTTCAGGTGCTTAGCATAATCAGCATAGCTTGAAGTCTTCAGGTGGAGCTTACCGTTGCTTCCGCCGGATTCACAGAGACTCGACGGCGGCTCCCAAGGTGTAGCGAATACAGTAGCGCCATGCTGCGAAGCATACTTCGCAGTTGAAAGCGCATTGCCCCACTGACTGCTGTTAGGATTGACATAAACACGGAGCACCGTGAGTCCGAGCTGACCGTCTTCATTTCCGAAGGCTCTTGCCAGTTCAGAGTTTGACAGCGAATATCCCTGCCATTCCGGAAGGTCTATACCGCCGAAGCCGCGTATAAACTGGTATGTCTTGTTGGTGTTGACTGTGCAGACGGAAGCGGCGTTAGCCTCAACTTTCTGCTTCTCGGGCAGAGCCGAAGCAGATGAGAAGAGGAGAGCGCCGGCAGTTATTCCCGCAACAGCCGACTTTAGTCTGCTTGAAAAACTCATAAAAAATACCCCCTGTATTTGATAAAATTTGTATAACGTATATCCTTTACTTAATTATATAAGAATTCATTTTTCAAGTAAATCCGTAATTTACATATTTAGTGCAAAAAACACACAAAATTATAGGCGGACTATCAATTATCATTACAGGTGGGGTACGATAGTGCACATGCCTTATTATGCACAAATCCCACTTTTGTACACGCTCAATCTCTGGTGATGTTCCGCAGCCAAACGAACTTCATGTAATGCCGGTATACCGCGGGCAGCTTGACGAACTCATCGAGGGTGAGAATGAACGCCACCGCCAGCACGGGCAGCTTCAGCACGAACGCTCCCACCAGCCCGAGCGGCACGACCACGCACCACAGCGTTATCACGTCGCACCACATACCGAACCTCGTGTCGCCTCCCGCCGGGAATATCCCCACGATAATAGTCGAATTCAGCGAGTTCCCGATGATATAGTACGCCGCCATGCACATCATGTATTTCAGGTAGAACTGCGCCTGCTCATTGAGCGAGACCGTCCGCATGACCAGCGGTATCACGGCAAGTATCACCACTCCGGAAGCCGCTCCGGTGAATATCGCAAAGCGGACGAAGCTCCCGCCCGCCTTTCTTGCGCGCTCGAGCTCGTTCCGCCCGAGCATACCGCCGATGATGATACCCACGCCGGACGCTATTCCCCAGCACAGGCTCGCGATCATGCTGCGGACTATCCCCGCTATCGAATTTGCAGCGGTCGCGTCACTGCCGAGGTGTCCCATGATGACGGAGTACATCGCCACGCCGCCTCCCCAGCCGAGCTGATTGATGAGTATGGGGAGGGTGTAGTGCCAGTAATCGCGTGTAAGCTCCTTCCCGGAGCGCAGCATGAGGTTTATCCTCAGCGGCGGACAGAGCTTCCCCGCGACCGCAGCGAGCACCAGTGCAGTCTCGATCACTCTTGATATCACGGTCGCGAGCGCCGCTCCCTCGATACCCATTCGCGGGAACGGACCCAGTCCGAATATCAGGAGCGCGTTGAGGATTATGTTCAGTACCACCGCCAGCGAACCTATGAGCGAGCTGAGCTTTGCCCGGTCGCAGATCTTCATAATGCCGAAATACGCCTGTGTGAAGCCTGTCAGGACATACGACAGCGCTACCATTCTCAGGTACGCCGCGCCCGCCTCCACGAGCTTCGGGTCGCCTGTGAATATGTGCATTATAGGCACGGGCAGTATCAGCGCCGCAGCCGTAAAGAACGCTCCCGTCAGGAGCGAATACCTCATAGTGACCGCGAGCACCTCCTCGACAGTCTTCACGTCACGCTTCCCCCAGTACTGAGCCGCAAGGACGTTGCACCCAAACACGAACGCCCCGTAGAACAGGCTGAACACGAAAGCTGCCTGCCCCGCGAGGGACGCTGCCGAGAGTGAGTCCTGATCGAGGAATCCGAGCATAAAAGCGTCGCTCGCGGTGACGAGCGACGTCATCAGGAACTGGAACGCGATAGGCGTCACTATCCTGAAAAGCTGTCTGTAGAGTTCCTTTTTGTTTTCCATCAGAGCCGTCCCCTGAAGTCCTCGTAGCCGAACTCCCGCAGCAGCTCAGTGCTGCCGTCCGCCCTGAGCAGGACTATCGCCGGGAGCGGCATACCGTTGAAGGTGTTGTTCTTGACCATCGAATAAATCGCCATATCGCCGAAAACGAGCCTGTCCCCGACCTTCAGCGGCTCATCGAACGAGTACTCCCCTATCGAATCTCCCGCAAGGCAGGTCTGCGAGCCGAGCCTGTAGCTGTACGGCTTTTCTCCGCTCTCCCCGGAGCCCATGAGCGGCGGTCTGTATGGCATTTCGAGCACGTCCGGCATATGGCACGCCGCCGAGGTGTCGAGTATCGCGATCGGCATATCGTTCTCTGTGAGGTCGAGCACCTCCGTCACGAGATACCCCGCATTCAGCGCGACAGCCTCCCCCGGCTCGAGGAAGACCTCCAGCCCGTACTTTTCCTGCAAGCGCTTGATGCACCGTTCAAGCCGCGGTATATCGTAGTCTGCGCGGGTGATATGGTGTCCGCCTCCGAGGTTTATCCACTCCATCTTCGGAAGAATATCCCCGAACCTCTCCTCGACCGCATCCAGCGTGGACTCAAGGTCGTCGGAGTTCTGTTCGCACAGCGTGTGGAAGTGCAGACCCGTCACGCCCCGCAAGTCGTCCGCACGGAAGCTCCTCCTCGTGATACCGAGGCGAGACTTCGGCGAGCACGGGTCGTATATCTCGTGACCCTCCTGCGTGGAGTGCTCGGGATTAATACGCAGACCGATCTTCTTCCCCGCCGCAAGGACGCGGTCGCGGTAGCGGTCGAGCTGCGTGAACGAATTGAAGATGATATGCCCGCAGTATGAGATTATCTCGTCGATCTCGCCCTCGCGGTACGCCGCTGAGAAAACGTGGTTCTCCTTACCCATTTCCTCGGAGCCGAGTCTCGCCTCGAACAGCCCGCTGCACGCCGTCCCCGCGAGATATTCCCCTATCATCGGGTAGAGATGATAGCACGAGAAAGCCTTCTGCGCGAGGAGGATCTTCGCGCCGGTGCGCTCCTGCACGCCGCGCAGTATCTCAAGATTATGTTTCAGCGCCGCCTCGTCGATGACGTAGCACGGCGTGGGGAGGGAGTTTTTGATGTTATCGGTCATATCTATCACCTTTGTTTTTTATAATACGCAGGGGCGATGCCCACATCGCCCCTCAGAAAAGTTTTTATCGTATCAGTCTACCAGCACCGGATCGAAGTCCTCCTCCCACGGCAGTCCCCACTTGTTGAGGGCGTCCATGAACGGATCGGGATCGAACTCCTCGATGTTGTACACTCCGGGCCCCTTCCATGTGCCGTTCATGATGAGCATAGCGCCGATCATAGCGGGCACGCCGGTGGTATAGGAGATAGCCTGAGAACCGACCTCGCGGTAGCACTCCTGGTGGTCGCAGATGTTGTAGAGGTAGTAATTCTTGTCCTTGCCGTCCTTCTTGCCGCGGAATATACAGCCGATATTAGTCTTGCCGACCGTTCTCGGACCGAGCGAAGCGGGGTCAGGGAGCACAGCCTTGAGGAACTGGAGCGGAACGATCTCCTTGCCCTCATACATGATAGGCTCGATAGAGGTCATACCCACATTTTCGAGGCACTTGAGGTGAGTGAGGTAGCTCTGCCCGAAGGTCATGAAGAAGCGGATACGCTTTATGCCCTTGATGTTGAGCGCGAGGGACTCCAGCTCCTCATGGTGGAGGAGGTACATATCCTTCTCGCCTACGCCCTTGAAGTTGTAGACGCGCTTGATCTCCATGGGCTCGGTCTCGACCCACTTGCCGTCCTCGATGTAGCTGCCCTTCGCGGACACCTCACGGATATTGATCTCGGGATTGAAATTCGTTGCGAACGGATAGCCGTGATCGCCACCGTTGCAGTCGAGTATGTCGATGTAGTTGATCTCATCGAACTCATGCTTCATGGCATAAGCCGAGAAGACGCCCGTAACGCCGGGGTCGAAACCGCTTCCGAGAAGAGCGGTGATACCAGCCTCCCTGAACTTCTCGCGGTAAGCCCACTGCCACTTGTACTCGAACTTAGCCGTGTCGAGGGGCTCGTAGTTCGCAGTATCGACGTAATGAGTCTTGGTCGCGAGACAAGCGTCCATTATCGTGAGATCCTGGTACGGCAGCGCGAGATTGAGCACAACGTCCGGCTTGTAGGAGTTGATGAGCGCAACGAGCTCGTCAACGTTGTCAGCGTTAACCTGTGCAGTCTCGATGACCGTCTTCGTGGTAGGCTGGAGCTTTTCCTTGAGCGCGTCGCACTTGGACTTAGTCCTGCTCGCGATCATAATGCCCTCAAAAGCCTCGCTGTTCTGGCAGCACTTGTGGATAGCTACGGAAGCAACACCGCCGCAGCCGATTATCATACATTTTCCCATTTTAAACACTCCTTATCTGTCTTCGTATTTATCGTTGTATTCCAACTGATCTGTGTCATCATATTCGTCCCGGCCGCCGTAGTCGTCGTACTTGTCATACGGCTCGCTGTCGGTGGACGTATATTCGTTTTCCCTCCGGGCCCTTGCAGGAGCCGGAGCGGCATTAGCTTTAATCTGTCCGCCCTTGGTATTTTTCATCATAAGTATCGCGACTGTCGTCGTGATAATGATACCCATAGCAGCGATGAAGATACCGACGAACATGAACACCGAGGAGACCGTCCTCACCGTATTGTCCGCGGGAATGTATATCTCCTGCGGCTTGAACGTATTCACATACGCAGTCACTTCCTCACCGACCTCAAATACCGGCGGATTTGAGCCGCTGCTGCTCTTGATGACGAACGTCTCGCCGTTGTAGGTGTACTCATATACAGGGTGATATGAGCGCGAGGTATTCCCGTCATTGTCGGTCGAGCGCTCGAGAGAATTTTCGACCACCGTCGCCGTCACCTCATAAGTACAGCGCGCCTTTTTTCTCATATCCGCCCGCTTGATATTGAACCCCGCAAACGCGAATATCGCACCGAACATCACCACGCCCGAGACGATAATAATAAAAACCTTGCTTACTTTCATATGTCACCCCTATCAGAATCTTCCGCACCGACGAGCCGTTTGAACCGCTTGTCAACATCTCTTTTCTGCCAGAAGCAGTACCCGATGAAGCCTCCCGCCAGTGCCAGCCCGATGATGATATCGAGCACCGCGTTCCTCTTTTCCACCCTGTACTCCGGTATGTAGACCGTCGTCGGCGAATCCGGGTCAACGTAGACCTTCACCTTCTGCCCCGCGCGGAAGTCCACTTTGTCGGAATACGAGCTCCCGGTGTAGGTGTACTCAATGCCCTCGTAGGTGTAGCTGAATATCGGCGCGAACACCTTGCCCGAGCTGGTGTCGGAGGAATCAGCATAGTCCTCGTCGAAGCCCGAAACATATCCCTCCGTCAGCACCGTGCAGGCCTTCTTGTCCTTGTGCACGTTGACCAGAGTGAAGCAGCCTATCCCAAAGAACGCCAGTCCCCCGAGTATAAACGCCAGCGAGAGAAACAAATGCAGCCGGAACATGAAGTTCCCGAGCTTTTTTGAATCAGACTCGAAGCGCTCCCGGTCGAGCTGACCGTACTCGTCGGTGTACTGTCCGCGTATCTCGGGGTCTATCCCGCCGAAGTCCTCCTCGCGGATACCCTCCTCCGAGCCGTCATACCTGTCCATGATCCACCTCACGACAGCGCCAGCAGCATCTCGCGTATTATCTTGCACGCGACCGCTGTCGAAACGCCGCTCTGGTCGTAAACCGGACTGAGCTCATTTACGTCGCAGCCCACTATATCGAGCCTGCTGCACACGAGCGTCACCGCCCTGCGCAGCTCATCGAACGTCACTCCTCCCGCCTCAGGAGTACCCGTGCCGGGGAACACTGACGGGTCGAGCACGTCCAGATCGAGCGTGAAATAGACCTTCTTCCCCTTCAGCTTCTCAACGACGTCCTCAAGTCCCTCGAAGCTGAACTTGTGCATTTCGGTGTGCTCGTCCGCGAAGTAAAACTCCTCGCGGTCGCCGCTGCGAATGCCGAACTGGAAGATATGCCCGTCCCCGACGAGCTCATGACACCTGCGCAGCACGCACGCATGGCTGAGCTTCTGCCCGAGATAATCGTCGCGCAGATCAGCGTGAGCGTCGAAGTGGACGATGTAGAGGTCGTCGTATTTCTCCTTGACCGCCATGACCGAGCCGAGCGTCACAAGGTGCTCGCCGCCGATCATGAACGGCAGCTTGCCGTCGGTGAGTATCATATCCGAGCGCATGGCGATGTCCGCGACCGCGCGGTTAGTGCTCCCGAACGGCAGCTCAATGTCGCCGCTGTCGAAGTAGCTGTAGTCGGTCATGTCCTTACTCTGGTACGGACTGTATGTCTCGATACCGAAGCTCTCGCTGCGTATCGCAGACGGCGCGAATCTCGTCCCCGGACGGAAGCTCGTCGTGCCGTCGAAGCCTGCGCCGAACAGGACTATCTTCGCGTCCTCATACTCAGCATCGCAGGCGATGAAGGTCTGTACATTCTTATTCAACATCTTTCAGAAGCTCCTCAACGTAGTTTGGCAGCGCGAACGAGCCGACGTGCAGCTGCGTGTTGTAGTAGCGCGTGCGAATGCCGAGCATACTCCACTTCGCCGCGTTGTAGTCCTTGGTCGGGTGGTATCTCTTCGACGCGAAACCGAACAGCCAGTGTCCGGAGGGATACGTCGGGATATGCGCCTGATATACCCTGCTTATCGGGAAACTCTCGACGATACGCTTGTGCGAGCGCTGCATAGCGGCAGCGTCCTCGTCGTAGAACGGGCTCTCATGCTGGTTGACCATGATACCGTCCTCGCGCAGCGCCTTGAAGCAGCTCCCGTAGAACTCCTTTGTGAACAGCCCCTCCCCGGGACCGAACGGGTCAGTGGAATCGACGATGATGACGTCATACTTGTCCTCACAGCGCCTGATGAACTTCACTCCGTCCTCGTAGTAAACGTGTACGCGGGGGTCGTCGAAGCGGCAGGCAGTGGTCGGGAGGAACTTCTTGCTGACCTCCACCACGAGCTCGTCTATCTCGACGAGGTCGATGTTCTCCACTGAGCTGTACCGCGTGAGCTCACGCAGCACGCCGCCGTCGCCCGCACCGATGACGAGGATGTTCTTCGGGTCAGGGTGAACAGCCATAGGGACGTGGGTTATCATCTCATGGTAGATGAACTCGTCCTTTTCGGTCAGCATCATGTAGCCGTCGAGCGTGAGAAATCGCCCGAACTCCTTTGAATCGAACACGTCGATACGCTGGAACTCACTGTTCCCGCTGTAGAGCTGATGATCGACCTTTATCGAAAATTTTACGTTGGGAGTATGTCTCTCCGTGAACCAAAGCTCCATATCTGCCTCCTGTTACTGCTCGGGTCTGCCTGTGGGAGGTCCGCCCGCCGGACGTCCGCCCTCCATGGGAATTCCCGCGCTCTTGAACGCTATCTTCATGAATATCGGCGAAACGATGAGGATTATCACGAATGCCGCCGCAAGGCTTATGCCGAGCGACTTGAGGAACATTGGCAGGAAGGGGATCTCCGCGCCGTGCGAGGTCGCCTGCTTCCACGCCATGATTATCATAGCGAGCGTAATGACGGGCGTGTAGATGAGGTCCGAGATGAGTGCCTCCACGCACCTGCTGCCGATACCGGGCTTCATATTCTTGGTGACGCCCTGCGATATCTTCCTCATCGGCACAACGAACCCGATGATAAGGCTGATGATCGTGCTCACTATGAAGCTGACGATGAACGCCACAGGCTTGAAGCCCGTCTCCGCCATGAGATTGCCCAGAAGCGAGAGACAGAAGCTGAGAGTCACGCCCATGAGGATACTCATTATCATACCGGCTTTTTTAGCTTTCTGTTCCATATAAAACTCCTTTACACGAGCACGTTCAGGCGCTCGATATTGATGTCCTCCGTACCGGTCATCTGGCAGCCCTTTTCCTTGGCATACCTGATGTACTTGATTATCTCCGGGGTAATGAGCTCGCCAGGCGCGAGTATCGGTATCCCCGGCGGATAGCACATCACGAACTCACTGCAAACATTCCCCGCAGCCTCGCTGAGCGGCAGCGAACGCTTCTGTGCGTAGAACGCCTTGCGCGGAGCCTCCGCGACAATGGGGTTGATGTACTCCTGAGTGAGCATACCGGTCTCAGTCTTGCCGAACCGGCGCTTTATCTCCGCGAGCGCACTGATGAGCCGCTCGATGTCGCGCTTGCGGTCGCCGACAGAGACATACGCGAGGATATTTCCGATGTCGCCGAACTCTATCTGAATGTCGTACTCATCTCGCAGCAGGTCATAGACCTCAATGCCCGCAAGACCTATCGGGAGGGTGTAAACGCTGAGCTTTGATACGTCGAAATCGAATATACTGTCCCCGTTCACGAGCTCCTTTGAATAAGCATAGTACCCGCCGATACCGTTTATCTCGTCGCGCGCGTACTCCGCCATCTCGACGGTCTGCGCGAAGATCTCCCTGCCGCTGAGCGCAAGCCTTTTCCTCGAGATATCAAGGCTCGACAGCAGCAGATACGACGCGCTCGTGGTCTGCGTGAGATTGACTATCTGGCGCATATAGTCCGAGTTTATCCGCTCGCCCATGAGCAGGAAGGAGCTCTGCGTGAGGCTTCCTCCGGACTTATGCATACTCACCGACGAGAGATCAGCACCTGCCGCCATAGCAGTCGTCGGGAAGCCCTCCCCAAAGTAGAAATGAGTACCGTGCGCCTCGTCCACAAGGACGAGCATTCCGTGCTCGTGCGCGAGTTCAGTAATGCGCTTCAGGTCAGAGCAAATGCCGTAATATGTGGGATTATTGACCATTATCGCCTTGGCGTCGGGGTTGTCCTTTATTGCCTGTTCCACCTGTGCGACCGACATTCCCAGCGCAATACCGAGCTGACGGTTGACATCGGGGTCAACGTACACCGGCACAGCCCCCGTGAGGATAAGAGCATTGATCGCACTGCGGTGGACATTTCGCGGCATGATGATCTTGTCGCCCTCCTTGCAGGCGTACATTATCATGCTCTGCACCGCAGAGGTCGTCCCGCCGACCATGAAGAACACATTTGCCGCCCCGAAAGCCTGCGCCGCGAGCATTTCCGCGTCGCGGATGACAGATACCGGGTGGCAGAGGTTATCGAGGGGCTTCATCGAATTCACATCGACGTTCATGCAGTCCTCGCCGAGGAACTCCGTTAGCTCCATATTGCCGCGACCGCGCTTGTGACCGGGCACGTCGAACGGCACGACGCGCATCCGGCGCAGTCTGCGCAGAGCCTCGTATATCGGTGCGTCAACCTGAGAAAGAGCCATTTCCGAACACATTCTTTCCGCTGAAAATTTCGATCATCTCCCGCTTGAGCGCCGTGGTTATCTCGAGGCGTCTGCGGGGCGGGAGCTCGCTGACGTCGGTATTGAACAGGTAATTCTGCAAGTCGAGCTCCTTGATGAGCATTTTGGTGTGGAACATATTCGCCTGATAGACGTTGATGTCCACAGCGTCGTAGCGCTGGAGGGTCGCCTTGTCGATATAGTCCTGAATGGAGGTGATATTGTGGTCGATGAAGAGCTTCTCGCCGCCGATATCGCGGGTAAAACCGCGAACGCGGTAATCCATTGTGATGATGTCCGAATCGAAGCTGCCGATGAGGTAATCGAGAGCCGTGAGCGGAGTTATCTTGCCGCAGGTCGCGACGTCGATATCCACGCGGAAAGTCGCGATACTGGTATCCGGGTGGAATTCCGGGTAGGTATGCACAGTGACGTGGCTCTTGTCGAGGTGAGCGACAGTCTCGGTACCGCCTGCGGGGATCATAGTATCGTCCGCGATGAGGAAGGTAGCGGAAGCGCCCTGCGGGTCGTAGTCCTGCCGCGACATACTGAGCACCTGCGCCCCGATCATCTCGGTGAGGTGGGTCATGATGTCCGTGATACGCTCGGAGTTGTACTGCTCGTCAACGTAGGCGATGTATTCGAGCTGAGACTTCGCGGTCTTGGCGTAACAGACATCGTAGATGTTGAAGCTCAGCGACTTTGTGAGGTTATTGAATCCGTATAGCTTCAGTTTGTTTTCCATAAAAACACACCCTTAAACAAAAAATGCACGTTCAGGCTTCATCAACCTAAACGTGCATGGAGATACTATGCAATGCATATCTACTCAACGGGCTTCAGAGTTATTCAGCAAAGATACCTTATACTACTCTTATTGACCTTTCACAAGCTGATGAAAACTTATAAAACATATCGACGCATGGTCGAATCAATAAGGCAACAGAAGTTGCCAGCTGAAAAATCAGCGGTCGGCATTTGACCCGGCTGTCCGTATGGCCTCAACTACGGCGTCTGCCGCAGTGGTCAAAGATCTTGCTCTGAAACCGTAGCTTCTTATGCAACTATATATCCCGATAACTCGGGTTCATTTGATATTATTTTACCATATCCACGCGGCTTTGTCAAGCCATTTTATAAAAATATAGGACGATATCATCGACTTTCCGACTGCACCCGTGTGGGACGGCGTCCTCGACGTCCCACACAAACGCCGCCCAAACAAAGAAAAGCGCCGCTGGAAAAATCCGGCGGCAAGATCATCTGACTGTCCGTTACAACGGAACAAACCCTTATTCTCCCTATTGTGCAGATAGGAGAATTTGAACATACGTCATTGTGCACAAATTTAAACTCCATTTATTAGCAATAACGCACATTCTATCTGAATATATTATATCACATAGTATGAAAAAAATCAAGCATTTTAAAATATTATATATATTAAACTATAAGAAAAAAGGGACTCCGAAGAGTCCCTTTCAGTATCAGAATATTACTTGCCGAAGTTATCAGCCTGACCGCTTGCCGGATCGAGGTTTGTGATAAGACCAGCCTCATATCTCTGGATAGAAAGCGCGTCGTTGTTTGTAGGACCGTCGCCGTTGTTGAATACGTCAGCGTTGAGCTTACCAACCGGCTTGAGTGAGAACTCATCGGGGTTAGCCTGGTAACGCATGATAGCAACAACGTCGCCCATGTTAACTTCGTCATCAACGTTAGCGTCGCCCCACTTTGTGACCTTGACATCGGGGCCGTCCTCAGTGATAGGTGTAACATCGGGATAGAGAAGAGCCATTCCGCCGTATGCCATGAGGGCATCACCAGCGTGCCAGAATCTGTGGAGGTTGTACTCATAGCCCTCGGTCTCGCCGGTAGCCTCGTAAACAGCCTTAAGATCCTTATACATCGGATCATCCTCGTAGATCTTACGGATAGTGTTGAACTTAGCACCGTTCTTGAGCTCAGAGCCATCAGGCATTGTGCCGTTGTAGTAAGTAGGAATGTAAACTTCCTGCTCGAATACACGCTTGAGAGAACCGTTATGATCCTTGAAGGAGATACCGATCTCGTCACGACCCTCTTCCCACTGCTTGCTGAGGAGTATGTTCGCAAGGCGGAGACCCTTAGCAGCAACGGAATCGTTGTCGTCAGTAGCAGCTGCGGAAGCAGGAACGCCCTTAGCAGCAGCGTAGTAGATAAGTGTGTTACAGAGCGAGGATACGCATCCAACGTCTCCCTGACCGTAAGCGGTGATCGTGCAGGTCAGACCGCTGTTAGCAGAAGGGTCGTATGTGCCGTTCCAAGTAGCCGGCTGACCGGACCAGTCGAGGGAAGCAGGGATAGCATAGCTCCACTCCTTGCCGTCGATCGGGTCTGTACCGTCAACGATAGTCTCCTTCTCGAACCACTCAACCCATCTGCTGATAACAGTGTCGAGAGCCTCTTCCATCGAGAGACCGCCGGGCTTGACATCAGAAATGTCGCCTGTCTTCTTGACCTTGAGGTCATAGTAGAGCTCTGCGAGACGCTGCATGGACCATACCTGGTTACCGATCCAGTGGTTGGAACCGGGGTCAGCGTATACAGGGTGCTCAACGTAGATCATATCATAGAATGTGGAAGCACCAGACGGGTACTTCTCATAACGTCCTCTGTAGGAGTTTGTACAACCGCCGGCGAACGGGCCGTTTGCGGACTGGAGCCAGAGGTACATCTCGAGCTGTCTCTTGAGGGACTCAGTATAGTCCGCCTTAGCGCCATCGGACTTCATGCCGGAGCTGAGATCCTTGAGGAGGCCGTAAGCTGCGAGCGGGTTCTGATAGAACTGATGCGAGTGCGAGCAGCCGATCTGCCATGCCCAGTCGTAATTATTAAGAGCGCCGCCCCAAGCTGTATACCAGCCCATGAGGTAGTGCTGACCGCCGTTGCCGGACTCGGAAGGAGCTGTGATGCTCTGGCAGCCGATCTTGTGGTAGTACTTATCGAACATGTCGTTACGGCACTGGTCACCCATCTTACCAGCCTTAGCAATGAGATCAGAATCTACCTTTGCGCCCCAGAGGTTTGCAAAGTAAACAGCCTGGATAGCACGGTCCTCAGCGTCAGGAGCGTTAGTGAACGAATACTGCTTCGGAACCTTGCCAAGACCGTTGAAGATAGCCTTGATACCGTTGTCGCCGGACATACCGTACTTGAGTTCCTCAATACACGGAGCGGGAACTGTCTCGAAGCAGGACTCCTCCTCACCGCGCTGGAATGTATTGATGAATACGAACTTGCCGTTGCCTGCGCCGGGAGTGCCGCCGCCGAAGCCATACCAGTCATCAACGTCAGCGAGCCAGTTCATGAGGTAGTAACCGTTGTCAGAACCGTAAGCGGACTTGAATGTGTTGTACAGCGGGTTGAGAGCGTCAACGCCTGCATTCTCAACAGGATACTTCTCAGGAGTGTCCATTTCGGGAGCAGTATCAGCCTTGAGTCTGTCCTGCTTCCAGATAGAAGCGTAGTTAACTGTTGTCTTGATGCCAGAAGCGTCAGACCAACCAGGGATCATAGCTTCAAGTGTCTGCCAAGCCTTAGGAAGCTCGTTGGACTCAGAGAGAACGTGGTTTGCACCGAGAACGTCTCTCATAGCAGCCATCCATACGATGTAGGACATAGCCTCAGAAGTTGTCTCGTGACCGTAGTCAGGAGCCTCGATTACAAGGGTCTCAACAGCGTGGTACGGGATACCGAAGGAACCATTACCGTTCTTGTTGTTCTTGCTGAGATATCCGTTGTCTTCACCGTTGGTGATTACGTCGTCATAGAGCGACTCGAACATCTTAGCGTAGGACTCGTTAGCGTTGTTCTCAGATGCATACTCGTTAGCAGCGGAAGACATTGCAGGAACGATAGCGGACGCAGACATAGCTGCTGCGAGAACGCCGGCAACGAGAGCCTTGTTCTTTTTGCTTATCATTAGTTTTTACCCCTCTCATAATATAATGTGGTGGAAGTTTATCCCCGTCCCTCCTCGGGGCGGAAATGCATACGAAAATACATCGTACACTGTGTGCGGCTTCACAGACCGGACACACAATTCTCAGATTATTTTCATACTCAATTATATTCTACATTTCAATCCATGTCAACATCTGGGGAGATTTTCGCAAAACCAAAACTAAATTTTTGGTGCAATGCACACATAAACAATATCCTTTTTGTGTATTTTGTCCACAACAAAAAAACCGCTCGAATCGCGTTTATGAACTGTTTATGAATTACCCGTAATTTTTACACGTCATTTTCAATATTCACCGGCTTTGCAATTATTTTTCACAAAATTCACACACATGGGATATATAATTTACTGGTAATTTGTCTGTCGGACACAAAACCGCAGCGCACCCGCCTCCCCCTCAGAGGTCTCCCTGCGCCCCCTCTTAATGTGTCATCCGACCGCCAGACGTCTCTCAAATTAACATTTAGTTCACATTTTATTCATCTCCCATTCATATTTTTTTGAGATAATAAAATAGTATGAGTGTGTCCCAGAGCGGACACTTCCGCACAGTCCCCTGTGCAGATTCCGAGCATTATTTTGCAGAAAGGAGAAGCTCATGATCACTATTGAAAACCTCACGAAATATTACGGCACCAACAAAGCCGTGAACAATATCAGCTTTACAATAAAAGATAATGAGATTCTTGGATTTCTCGGACCCAACGGTGCGGGCAAATCCACCACGATGAACATGATAGCCGGCTTTCTTCCCATGTCGGACGGCAAGGTCACTATCTGCGGCGCAGATATCACCAAGGAGCCCGTAAAGGCGAAGCAGAACCTCGGCTATCTCCCCGAGATCCCCCCCGTGTACCCCGACATGAGGGTGCGCGAGTACCTCGCGTTCTGCGCGGGTCTCAAGGGTATCCCCTTCACCAAGCGTTCGGACGAGATCGAGCGCGTATCCAAGCTCCTGAAGATAACCGACGTCAGCAGCAAGCTGATAAAGAACCTCTCCAAGGGCTACAAGCAGCGCGTCGGCTTCGCGCAGGCTCTCCTCGGCGACCCCAAGTTCCTGATACTCGACGAGCCCACGGTCGGACTCGACCCGAATCAGGTCATGGAGGTCCGCAGCATAATCAAGGACCTGAAGAAAGACCACTCAGTCATATTCAGCTCACATATCCTCAGCGAGGTGAGCGCAGTCTGTGACAGGGTCATCATAATCAACAAGGGCGATATCCGCGCGATAGACACTATCGAGAACCTCGAGAAGTCCTACAGCTCGTCGCTCGTGCTGCGCCTGAAGATAAAGGGCGCCCGCGCGAAGGCATCTTCGATCATCGAGATGACCGAGGGCGTCAAGGAAATCATCTCCATCGACGACGAGGGCAGCGAGATATTCGCATTTGCTGTCCAGCTCGAGGGCGACGCAGAGACAGTCCAGGCCGAGCTCATGTCAGAGCTGCTCAAGAACAACGTGAAGATACTCGAGATTTACACCGAAAAGCCCAACCTCGAGAACGTCTTCATCGAGCTCATCAACCGCCCTGCAAAGAAGACCTCGCTCAGCGACCTCATCGACGAGATAGTCCCCGACAGCGAGAAGGCTCCGGCAGAAGAGCCCGCCGCGGACGAACCCGCAGCTGAAGCTGAAGAAGAAAAGGAGGAAAACTGAAATGTTCTCTATATATAAGAAGGAGCTCCAGTCGTTCTTCTTCACTCCGTTCGCGTATGCACTGATCGCGCTGTTCATGCTGCTCTTCACCTACACCATAGGCGCCCTCATCGGCGATATGGACAGCAGCCGCCTCACGTTCTCCTACGCCGAGGTATTCTACAACGCGATACTCTACTTCATCTTCCTCATACCTATCCTCACCATGCGCACCTTCCCCGACGAGCGCAAGTTTGGCACGGAGGTACTGCTCATGACATCCCCCGTCAGCGTACTGAAAATAGTCATCGCGAAGTTCCTCGCGAATGCGACCGTTTTCCTCTGTATGCTCGCGGGCTCAGCGATATTCCCGATAATCACAGCCTTCAAGGGCGAGGTCGTTATCAGCCAGCTCCTCTGCGCGTATCTCGGCTTCTTCCTCTGGGGACTCATGTACATAACCCTTGGTATGTTCATCTCCTCCTTCACCGAGAACGCGATAATTGCCGCGATACTCGGTGAGCTCGCGATGTTCCTGTTCCTGTTCATCGACAACTTCTCAGGCATCGCATTCTTCAGCCAGTACCCGAAGCTCCAGTCTGTGCTCTACTCCTTCGCAGCACAGCCGAGATTCGGCTATTTCTCGCAGGGCTTCATCAGGCTCTCCGACATCGTATTCTTTGTATCCGCGATAATCGTGCTGCTCTCATGGACCTACATTTCCATCGAGAAGCGCCGCTGGAAGAGAGGTTGACCGAAATGCAGAAGAAAAAGCACAATTTTTCCGGCACGCTCGCATTCGCTATCGCGCTGCTCGTGCTCGTGATATTCATTCCGATAAACCTCATCGTGAGCTACTACGACAAGGTCTACGACCTCACGCCCTCGGGCAAGTACACGCTCAACTCCAAGACCGTCCAGCTGCTCGATTCCACCGCGGACAAGCACATCGACATCTACTACCTCTCCGAGCTGCGCTACCTCCAGGACGCCCCTGAGTTCCTGCCGCTGTACCATACGCTCACAGAGCTCGACGCACGCGACAACATCACGCTCACCTGCTTCGACCCCAACAAGGACACCAACCTCGCCAACGAGCTCAACCCCACGGGTGTCTTCAATATCAGCACAGCCGACGTCTTCGTCAGGTGCGGCGACGTCATCAAGTACATCAACCACGACAAGCTCTTCCAGACCAACTCCGAGGGACTCGCAGAATACGCGGGCGAGGAGATGATCGCTGGCGCTATCCAGATATGCACCAGCGGCACCCTCCCCACCATCTACTTCCTCACCGGTCACGGAGAGAAGTCCATAAACGACGCCTACTCCGTCTATGCGCAGACCCTCAAGGCAAACAACTACGACGTTCAGGAGCTCGACCTCAGCACCACCGACAGAGTCCCCGACAACGCCTGCATTCTCTATCTTGCCGGTCCTACGCAGGATATCTCCGACGCCGAGAGAGCCAAGCTCTCCGACTACATCGACAACGGCGGCGCAATGGCAATGCTGCTCGCCCCGTGCGAGACCGAGGGACGCTTCAATAACATCGAGTACCTCCTCGCCAAGTTCGAGCTCGGCATGGACTACAACATCGTCACCGAGTCCAACGCCAATAACCAATTCGACGATTCTACTGGCAATCAAGTCCCCAACTTCTTCCGCGTCGAGTTCACCCCGTTCAACTCCGAATTCACGCAGGATCTCACCACCGACATCAACTACATGATCGACAAGGGAGCCTATATCCCCGGTATCAGCAACACAAGGAGCCTCTACAGGCTCTCCACCGACACCGAGGCGATCGAGAAGTCCGAGATAATCGAGAACGTCCAGAACTCCCTCACCGGCGAGTACACCACAGTCAGCACCGCAATGGGCGGAGACGCCGAGACTGTCGCTGCGAACAGCGAGCTCAGCGGTATCAACCTCGACTTCGGCTACTACTCCTACAACAAGATAACAGGCGCGAAGCTCATCGCTATCGGTTCGGCTGACATCATCAATTCCGACCTCGAGGACGAAAACAGAGTTTCCGTCTATGTATCGGGCTCGCAGTACCTCACGATATTCTCGAACACATGGCTCTACGACGGCGACGTCGAAATGGGTATCGGCAACAAGGCCACCTCCTACGACCACATGGATTTCGCTAACGCCAAGGACGCAGAGTCCGTGCTCGCGATCATAATAATCGTACCTGTTGCCGTTGCACTCATCGGCGTAGCGGTATGGCTCAAGAGGAGATATGCATAAATGAAAAAACCGATCATAGCACTGATCGTCCTGCTGCTCGTCGCAGCAGGCTCGGTCGGCGCACTCATAGCCGTAAAGGGCAGGCAGAAGAAGGACCAGCAGCAGGCTGCGGAGAAGTCCGCGGAGTACGTCCTGTTCAGCTACGACTCCCAGTCACTGTCGCAGATCACCTTCGACTGCGAGGACGGTCTGTACGAGGTCTACAACGACGGCAGCGAGTGGGTACTGAAGAGCGGCGAGTTCAAGCTCGACCAGTCCTACATACAGAGCGTCGCGACCTACGCCTCATCGCTCGAGGCGATGACCGACTACGGCGCTGCTGACGATGAGAAAAAGGAAATGTACGGACTCACGGACCCCGCTACCGTTACGGTCAGCACCGGCACGGAAGAGCACCGGATAAGCGTCGGGAATATAAGTCCCACGGGAGACTACTACTACATCATGGTAGACAGCAGAGACACGATCTACGCCATAAACAGCCTCTACGGGAGCATTCTCCGCCCGAACCGTCTCCTGCTGAAGAACAAGGACCTTATCCCCTATGATTCGTACTCCATGCAGCGTATCGTCCTCGAAAGGGACGGCGAGACAGTCTACGACCTCACCTACGACACCGACGCCGCACGCTGGTCGCTCCCCGAGGGCTACTCCGGTCTCGTTTTCGACACCACAGCAGTGTCCTCGATGACATCCCTGATGATGAGTCTCACCGCCGAGGAAATGCTCGACGAAAATCTCGACGACCTCTCCCGCTACGGCTTCGACGAACCCGCAGCGAAGATGACCATTTACGGTCAGGACGGCACCCAGCACACAATGCTGTTCAGCAGCCTCCTTGCTGGCAACTCCAACGAGTTTATGTACGTCCTGATGTGCGACGACAACCAGGTAGAGAAGTACTACCGCTCCGACCTCGACTTCATCAACTACACCCCGCTCGATTTTATCGTTGCGTCCGCTCCGGTGATATCAATGGCGAACATCACCGGCTTCGATATGCATTTCGGCGAGTACACCGAGAACATCACCCTCGATTACTCAGCGAACACCGCGGAGCGCAGCGGCACTCCCATAGACCTCAGCAACACCAGCACCGCCGCTGACTTCAAGAACTACTTCGACGCTATGTCGATACTCACCTATACCAAGATAGACATCGAAGCAGAGCCCGAGCTTGTTCTCCCGCTCCTCACGGTCGTTTACCACACCACCGAGGGCACCGACCTCCAGATTGACCTCACCGACGCCGGAATGGGCAAGTGCTACGTCTTCATCGACGGCGAGTACACCGGCGGACTCGTTGACGGCACAATGCTCAGCGGAAAGAACTCCCTGAGCTCCTTCTACCAGACCTTCATAACAGGTCTCAGCTGAGACAAAAAGCTCCCGGCACCAAGTGCGATACCCATATAAGAGTATTGCGTGGACTTATTGAGGGAGACCCTTTTGAAAAAGGGCCCTCCCTCAAACTCCCTCCCTAAAACTTTCGGTACCAAATTTCCCCTAAGGGGTATGCCACAAGAAAGAGTTAAAAAACTGTTATTTCTTAATGTGGCATACCTCTTAGGGGAAATTTAATATTGAAAGTCTTTGGAAAGGGGGTCTGGGGGAAGAACCTTTCCTCAGAAAGGTTTTCACCCAGCAAGTTCACTTAATACTGCTATATAAGCATCACACTTAGTACCGGGAGCTTTTTTGCGCAAAAAACTCCGGGGAGCGATGAACGGCTTCCCCGGAGCGGATATGTATATATCAGAGAGTATTTGCGGAGAGTATCTTCATGGAATTGATACGGTACGAGCCGTCCGAATTCTCGGTGAGCCTGAACTCCACGGTCTTGGAGGTACTGCTCTCCATCCACGACGGACGCTCCTCCCTGTAGTCAACGGTCACGGTGTACTCGCTGCCGCTCTTCGACACGGACTTGATATCCGGCGAATAGGAGTAGAACATCGGGCGGACGGGCACATTATAGACCTTCTTGCTGCTGTCGTAGTAGAACGGCGATGAGGGCGGACCCACCGTGCAGTGCTCGAGCTGCGGGATATCGCTTCCGAAGAGCTCGACAGCGTATTTCTCGACCTCGACCTCAGGGATAGCCACGACGTCGAAGGTCTTCTCGTACTTCGCCAGCTTCTCGTCGTCCATGATGACGGACCATATCGCTGCGGTGAGTATCCTGTCGGAGCTGAGCTCAGACGGCGAATTGAAGGCTTCGATGTCCATGATGACAGCAGGATAGACAGCCTCAGTGAAGCCGTCCTTCTTGTCGTCACCGGAGGTGAACCTGTTGAAGAACGCCGCCCCCTTGCTGATAACGGCTATCATACCGATGACCGCGAACACGGAGAACACCACTCCGAGCACCGCGAACAGGCGCTTCCTGAACTTGCCCCTGCCGGGCTTGACCTCAACGTCGATATCGTCCTCCTCGACCTTTTCGCTGCGCTCCGCAACGAGCTCGTCGGGATCCTCGCCGAGCACTCTCTCGAGCGCGGACGTGAGCTTGCCCTTGGGCTTTTCCTGACCCACGCTGACGTCGATACCGTCAGCCTGTCCAGCGGGAGCCTCCTCCCGGACGGGCGCAGGAACCGGCTCGGGATCCGGAACGGGCTCAGGCTCTGCCGCGGGAGCTTCCATCTCAGCGATCGCGGACTCAGCCTCCTCGCGCATATTCTCGATCATTTCGCTTACCGTGTCGGACTCCTCCGCGGGCTCATCGCCGAACTCCTCATCTGACTCGATATCGGAAAGTATCCTGCCGGAAGCGCTCTCTTCAGCGGCAGCCTCCGTCAGCGCAGCAATGGCAGCGTCAACGAGCTCCTCGGCGGACGGCGAACCGTCATCTTCATCGCCGTATTCCTCAGCGGACTCGATGTCGGAAAGTATCCTTCCGGAAATACTCTCCTCAGCGGGAGCCTCCTCACTTAGCAGCTCCTCAGACGCCTGCTGGGCAGCTTCGAGTTCAGCGAGCTCTCTTGCAGCAGCTTCCGCAGCCTCACGTTCAGCCTGTTCCCTTGCAGCTGCTTCTGCGGCAGCTCTCTCAGCCGCCTCACGCTCTGCGCGTTCCCTTTCGGCAGCCTCCGCAGCAGCCTTCTCAGCCGCCTCACGCTCTGCGCGTTCCCTTTCGACAGCCTCCGCAGCAGCCTTCTCAGCCGCCTCACGCTCTGCACGCTCCCTTTCGGCAGCCTCCGCAGCAGCTCTCTCAGCCGCCTCACGCTCTGCGCGCTCCCTTTCGGCAGCCTCCGCAGCAGCCTTTTCAGCCGCCTCGCGGGCAAGCCTGTCCTTTTCGAGCTCGCGCTGACGTATCGCCTCGTAGTCCGGGAGCTCACCCGAAATTACGATCTTTTTCTTCTTTTTCGGCACAGGAGCCGGCTCCGGCTCTGCGGCGGGAGCATCCTCCGCCTTTTCCGGCAGCGAGGAGGAGATAATGTTCATCTCCTCCTCGAACATCGTCCCCTGAGCTGACGTCTCTGCGGAAGCCTGATTGACGACGAGCGCCTCCTCGAACACCGTAGCTTCCTTTGCCGCAGGAGCGGTCACAGGAGCGCTCTTGCTCTCAGCAGCAGGTGCGGGAGCCTTCTTCTCACCGGTGAGCGCACTGAGAAGATCGTCCACGGACATATCGTCGTACTTATTTTTCTTTACTACGGGCTTTTTCGGCGCGGGAGCCGCCTTTTTCGCAGGCTCGGGAGTGCTCATAAGGTTGTTGAGCATATCGTCGATGTCTTTTCTAATAGTCATTACGACCTCCAGATGAAATAAAATCAGTTATCTTATCTGGCCATTTCCGCTGACCAGATACTTTACAGTAGTGAGCTCCGTGAGACCCATCGGACCTCTTGCGTGGAGCTTCTGCGTGGATATGCCTATCTCTGCGCCGAAGCCGAACTCTCCGCCGTCCGTAAAGCGCGTGGAAGCATTGACGTATACCGCCGCCGCGTCCACCTCGCGCTGGAACTTCTCCGCATTCGCGAGGGAGCTGGTCACGATACACTCGGAGTGCTTCGTGCTGTACTTTCTGATGTGCTCTATCGCCTCATCGACGCTGTCCACCACCTTCACAGCGATGACATAGTCATTGAACTCAGTCGCGTACTCGGTCTCGGTCGCCTTCTCGATGCCGTCCCCGAGTATAGCGATAGTTCGGTCGCAGCCGTATATCTTCACGTCATGTTCCTTGAACCTCTCAGCGATAGCCGGGAGGAAGGTATCCGCGATGTCCTTGTGGACGAGCAGAGTCTCTATCGCGTTGCAAACCGACGGACGCTGTGTCTTTGCATTGTCGGTTATCTCCACAGCCATACCGAGCTCAGCCGAAGCGTCAACGTACACATGGCAGTTGCCCGCGCCTGTCTCGATGACCGGCACCTTAGCGGTGTTTACCACAGCCTGTATCAGTCTCGCACTGCCGCGCGGGATAAGCACGTCGAGGTACCCGCGGAGCTGCATGAGCTCATTGGTCGTCTCGCGGGAGGTATTCTCCACGACCTGCACAGCGTCAGCCGGCAGACCCGCCTCCCCGATAGCCTTTCTCATTATCCTGCCGAGGTAGATGTTGGAATTAATCGCTTCCTTGCCGCCCTTGAGTATCACGCAGTTGCCCGCCTTGAGGCAGAGCGCAGCCGCATCGACCGTAACGTTCGGGCGGGACTCATAGATGATACCGATAACGCCGAGCGGAACGCGGGTCTTGATTATCCTCAGACCGTTCGGACGCGAGCCTCCGCCGACTACCGAGCCGACCGGGTCAGCCAGCGCGATGAGCTCATCAACGCCCTTTGCCATACCCTCGATACGTCCCTCGTCGAGTCGCAGACGGTCCTGCATAGCCTTTGAAACACCGTTCTCGTCAGCCGCAGCAAGGTCCTTCGCGTTCTCAGCGATTATCTCCTGCGCGTTCTCTCTCAGAGCCTTTGCGATCGCCGCGAGGGCAGCGTCCTTGAGTGCGGTGGAAGCCGCCGAAACAGCCGGCTCTGCAGCTTTAGCCTTAATGCCTAAGTCCTGTGTGTAGCTCATAGTATCACCTCATATTACTTTGCAGCCTTGAATATCGTACCGATGTCCCTGTCCTCGAAGAGGTCGTAGAGCTTCTCGGGGTCTCTGCCGTTCATGATGACCATGTCTATGCCGGCTTCGGTAGCGATCTTCGCAGCGTTTATCTTCGTGGACATCCCTCCCGTACCGAAAGCAGTACCGGCGCCGCCGGCAGCTTCCTCTATCTCGGAAGTGATCTTCTCGACCACCCTTATGGGCTTCGCGTCGGGGTTAGTGCGGGGGTCGTCGTCGTAGAGCGCATCTATGTCGGAGAGTATCAGCAGCAGATCAGCCCCCGAGAGGGTCGCGACGAGCGCCGACAGCGAATCGTTCTCGCCGATCTCGAGCTCGAGCTCATCGATAGCGATAGCGTCGTTCTCATTGACTATCGGTATCACACCGAGGTCGAGAAGGCTCTCCACGGTATTCTGGAAATTCGCGCAGTGGCTGGGATTATTGATTATCATTTTAGTGAGGAGTATCTGCGCAACGGTCACGCTGTACTTCTCGAACATATCGTCGTAGATGTGCATGAGCTCGCACTGTCCGATAGCAGCGACAGCCTGCTTCATGCGGATATCCTTGGGCTTTTCGCGCAGCCCGAGCTTACCCGTGCCGAGGCCCTGCGCTCCTGACGACACGATTATGATATCGCGCCCGGAGTTATGCAGGTCAGAGATGACACGCACGAGGTTAGTCATCCTGCGAATATTGAGCTTGCCCGTTTTGTGGGCGAGCGTAGACGTACCGAGCTTTATGACGATACGCTGTTTTTCGGAAATATTTCTCATATCCAGCTTCCTTTAGTTGACTTTATTGACGGGCGCACCGTCCTGCCACGCCCTGAGGCAGCCGCAGACGATACCGAGCAGACGCTCTCTCGTCTCGAAGGCAGCCCATGCAGTATGCGGCGTTATCTTACAGTTTTTAGCATTGCGCAGAGGAGTGTCCGGGGACATCGGCTCGCTGCGCAGCACATCGAGGTACGCAGCCGCGATAGTGCCGTTGTTGAGCGCATTTGCGAGGTCCCCCTCATTGACCACGCCGCCCCGCGATGTATTGATGAGCACCGCAGAGGGCTTCATCATGCCGAGGAGGTACTTATCCACCAGCCCCTCGGTCTGGTCGGTGAGCGGGCAGTGGAACGTCAGGATATCAGCGCGACGGACAGCCGTGCCGAGGTCAGTGACCTCATACGGGCACTTCTTAGGGTCTGTGCGGGTACTTACGATAATATACATACCGAACGCCTCGCCGAGCCTCGCGACGGTCTGCCCGATAGAGCCGTAGCCGACTATCGAGAGCGTCTTCCCTGCGAGCTCGCCGGCACGCAGCGGGAAATACGAGAACGTGGGAGAGGTTATCCACTCCCCGCGCTCAACAGCGTCGGAGTAGTCCCTGACGCGGCTGAAATAGTCCAGTATATAGGCAAAAACCTGCTGTGCGACAGCGTTGGTGGAGTACTGTCCCGCATTGCAGACAGTTATCCCGTGCTCGGTCGCAGCGGGAATATCGACGTTGTTGTATCCGGTCGCAAAAAGACCGATATATCTGAGGTTCGGGCACTTCTCCATGACCTCGCGCGTGATCGGGACCTTGTTGCAGAGGACAGCCTCCGCGTCGCCGATATTCGCGGCAGCGTCCTCGGGAGCGGTTGCACTGAAGAGCCTAACCTCTCCGAGTGCTTCTATCGCAGACGGCGTGATATCGCCGTTCATGGACATCGTAGCCCAGTCTAGAACAGCTATCTTCATTCCTCTACCTCACGAAGATCCTCAACTTCGGCAGCCTTCTCAGCAGGAGCCTCTGCGGGAGCGACCTCAGTGAGATCCTGCACTGCCGGAGCCTCCTCTGCGGGAGCCTCCTCTGCGTCGTCGTCATCATCATCGTCTTCATCATCGTCCGCAGAAGTATCCTCGGGCTTCTTGATAACGATAGACGTCACGAGCGCCGCGATGAGCAACACGAGCTCGACAGCACCGATGATGTAAAAGAGCTTGCGGTTCTCGGAGAGCCATATCGTGAGCGACAGCGGGATAGCTATCGCGAGTATCAGCTGATAAGGGCGCTTGTCTGTGACGAAGCGGTAAACAAAGAACACGAGCGATATCAGCGCGAAGCACAAATGCATCCCGAACGGGAACGGGAACAGCGTCGGCTGGTCGATATCGGAGGTCTGCGCCATGGTAGTGAGTAAATCGTTAAAAATCATATTTGCTCCGTTCCGCTTCTGCGGAGACTGTTCTTCAGCGGCGTACAGTCAAGCCGAAATAGTTAAAAAATTATCGCGCGGACAGAGATCCGCTCTTTACAGTATAACACAGACCCGAGGAAAATTCAACAGTTTTTGCAAATTTATCCGCCTGTGTACGATAATATCTCGTTCTGCACGACTATGAGCATTATTTTACCTCCCGGCGCTGTGAAATGTGCAAAACATCACAAAAAAAGTACTATTTTTCATTGTAAATGCCACCCGGATACTGTATAATATTATCAAGATTTAAACTTTGTATGTACAAGTCATTATATTTCAGGAGGGATATCATGAACAAAAAATTCAGGCGGCTCGCCGCGCTCGTCACGGGCATCGCCACGGTCTTTGCCAGCTCCGCGGGATACGCCCCGCAGCATCAGCAGAAACTCCCACTCACCGCGAACGCAGCCGGCGGCATACTTGCCTTCCCCGGCGCAGTCGGCGGAGGAAAATACGCAACAGGCGGCAGAGGCGGCGAGGTCTACCACGTCACCAACCTCAACGACAGCGGCGAGGGCTCCTTCCGCGACGCCGTCAGCAAGTCCGGACGCATAGTCGTCTTCGACGTCAGCGGCACTATCGAGCTCAAGAGCAACGTGGTCTGCCAGAGCAATATAACCATAGCGGGACAGACCGCTCCCGGCGGCTCGGGCATAACGCTCAAGAACTACAAATTCGGCATGGGCGGCGAGAACATCATCGCCCGCTATATCAGCTCCCGCCCGGGACCCTACAACGCGACCAGCTCCGGCAACGACGCATGGGGCGGCGCAGCCGGCGGAAACTCCATAATCGACCACTGCTCCATAGGCTGGAGCTCGGACGAGCAGTGGGGACTTTACTCCAAGAACGACAACTACACCTGCCAGTACTCGGTCATCGGTCCCGCCAACTCGTGGGGCGGCCACGACAAGGGCATACACGGCTTCGGCATAATGTTCGGCCGCGCGAACTTCACCTTCGACCACAACCTCATAATCCACAACGTATCGCGCAACTTCCGCGGAAAGGTCACTGACCAGAACGCCGCTGACTTCACCAACAACATCATCTACGACTGGGGCTACCAGACCACCTACGGCACGATAGGCCACGTCAACTACGTCAACAACACCCTCAAGCGCGGAAATTCGACGGTCAGCGGCATTCACTACGCCTCCGTCTCCGACAACGACAACTTCAAGCTCTACCTCACGGGCAACCGTATCCTAAACAAGGACAACACCGTCGCCAACGCCGAGAACAATAACTGGTCGGCGATAGGCTACAACGGCAGCAAGAGCCAGGCTACGACGGAGTCCGCATCGCACTTCCCGATAACCGTCAACGGCGAGGACGTCTCCACAGCGATGACCTGCGAGAGCGCAGCCGATTCCTACGAGCACGTTATCCAGTACGCCGGCAACGGCATATCGCCCACGAAGCGCACCGCGATCGACCAGCAGTGTGCGTCCGATACCAAGAACGGCACCGGCACCTGCTCCGGCACGGCAGCCTACGACTCGTCCGTGACCGACCTCGACAAGTACAGCATACAGTGCGGCGTGACGTACAGCTACCCCTCCGCAGTGCTCACCAAGGAGATAACCGACGCCGACAACGACGGCATGGCAGACGACTGGGAGCTCGCCCGCGGACTTGACCCCACCGACCCCACCGACTACAAGGGCGACTACTGCGGCCAGGGCTACATGAACATCGAGTACTACATCAACGACCTCACCGTGGATTCATTCCCGGCGGGCGTTGTGGAGCTCTCCCCCGAGGAGAGCGTCGCAGCCGTTTCGGCATTCGACTGGATAGAAGCCGAGGACTACACCTCCATGGAGGGCGTAAAGGCTGAGGACAACGAGAGCGCATCCGGCGGGAAGAACGTCGGCTACGTCGAGAACGGCGACTACCTCATGTTCCGCAAGGTGGACTTCGCCGACGGCGCCCGCAGCTTCAGGGCAGTCCTCTCGGGCAATCCCGCGGACATCGAGCTGTACATCGGCAGTATCAGCGGCACACCGGCAGCGACGGTAAAATTCGTGGGAACGAGCGGCTTCTCGGACTATCAGGAGTTTGAGTTCCCGATACCTCAGATCACAGGGCAGGGCAATCTCTACCTGAGATTCACCGGCGGCGATGGCTATCTGCTGAACATCGACAGATTCGTCTTCGGCAAAGACGCGATACCTCTCAGCGGCAAGCTCATGAAGAACATCTTCGTCAGCGACGGCGCCCTCCCCGGCTCATGGGCAGTGGGATACAACTTCGCGGTCGGCTCGCTGATATTCGGCGACAGGGACTTCACCGTATCGTCGCTCTCGGAAGAGCTCACCGGCGCGGAGGTCCTGCTGACCGCCTGCAGCGCAAAGGGCACCGAGGGCGAGGCCGCTACCCTCGAAGCCGCACAGGACATCACCCTCTATGCCGCCGTGGACAGCCGTGTGGAGAACGCTCCCGACTGGCTCTCCGGCTGGACGAAGACCGCCCTCACCTTCACCTCCTCGAACGACGTAACGTTCGTCATCTACAGCAGGGACGTCAGCACCGGGACTAAGGTGAGCATAGGCAGCAACGGACAGACCTACAACTGCGTGAACTTCATGCTCCTCGCCCAGCCGTCAGGCACTTCCGCAGAAGTCGAGAACGACGTCAACGGCGACGGCGAGTTCAATGTGGCAGACCTTGTTCTGGTGCAGAAGCATATCCTCGCGGTCGAGTCTCTGACCCCGCAGCAGGCAGACCGCGCGGACGCCATCGCAGACAACATCATCGACATCTTCGACATGATCGCCCTCAGACAGTCGCTCGCAGCGAAAATGAAATAAACAAAAAAGTGAGACTTTTTGTCAGCTTACCTTAACAGAAAAAGTGTGTTACCGAGCCTGAGACCACGGGCTCGGTATTTTTTTGCTGCGTCCGCCCGAGGGGGCTCCCCTCGGTTTCACTTTTTCTGTCTGCGGATTTACAGCACAAGCTTAACAAAAGTATTGACAAACCCGAAAGGCAGTAGTATAATTAAGATGTATATTTATGGGCTGAACGCCTTTCAAGGAGGATATATGGACATTATAATCGTTGGCTGCGGCAAGGTCGGCAGCGCTCTCGCGGAGGTCCTCTGCGACGAGCATAACGTGACTCTTATAGATAAGAACGAGGAGCGGATCAACGCCCTCAGCAACGACCTCGATGTCATGGGCATCGCCGGAAACTGCCTTCAGACCGACGTCCTCGAGGAAGCGAACATCTCGAAGTGCAACATCTTCATCGCCGCCTCGAACTCGGACGAGATCAATATCCTCTCCTGTCTCATAGCCAAGAAAATGGGTGCCCGCCACTGCATCTCCCGCGTGCGCAACCCCGAATTCGACAAGCAGCTCGTTTTCATGCGCGACGAGCTCGGCATAAGCATGATGGTCAACCCCGACTACAACGCCGCCAACGAGATAGCCAAGGTGCTGCGCTATCCCGAGGCGATAAACATCGAATCCTTCGCAAAGGGGCGCATAGACCTCGCCGAGATACGCATAACCCCCGGAAGTATCCTCGACGGCGTCTCCCTCATGCACCTCTCCCGCCGCCTGAAGCTCGACGTGCTCATCTGCGCAGTGCAGCGCGGCGACGACATCATCATTCCCGACGGAAACTTCACCCTCCTCGCCGGAGACAAGATACATATGACCGGCTCACACAGCGCCATGGTCAAGTTCTTCAAGAGCATCAGCGCAGCATACCGTGAAAAGCGCGTAAAATCGGCAGTTCTCATCGGCGGAGGCAGAGTCGCCTACCACCTCGCCCAGCAGCTCATCGAAATGGGCGTAAAGGTCAAGATAATCGAGATCGACCAGCAGCGCTGCCTCGAGCTCAGCGAACGGCTCAACAAGGTCAGCATATCCTGTGCGGACGGCACAGACCACGATATCCTCGAGGAGGAGAGGGTCTACGACGCCGACGCGATAGTCACGCTCACCGGCATAGACGAGGAAAATATCCTCCTCTCGCTGCTCGCTAAGAAAAACGGCGTGGACAAGGTAGTCACCAAGGTCAACCGTATGTCCCTGATACAGCTCTCGGACACGCTCTCCCTCGACAGTATCATCTCCCCGAAGAGCATCACCGTCAACCAGATACTCCAGTACGTCCGTGCCAAGCAGAATACCCTCGGCAACAACGTAACGACGCTCTACCGCCTCGTCAACGACCGCCTCGAAGCGCTCGAATTCATAGTCCGCGACGAAAAGGATTACCTCGATGTCCCGCTTAAAAAGCTCCGCACCCGCAAGGACGTCCTCCTCGCGAGCATAGTCCGCGGCAACGAGCTCATAGTCCCAAAGGGCGACGACTGCATAAAGCTCAACGACAGTGTGATAATCGTCACCACCCACAAGGGATTCCGCGACCTAAGCGACATTTTTGAATAAGGGAGCTTTCACAGAGCAAAATGAATTACAGAATGATATTTTATATCATGGGTCAGATACTCAAATCCGTCGGGCTCTTCATGCTGCTGCCGATAATCGTAGGCTTCATCTACGGCGAGCAGCACGTCGTAGCGTCGTTCGGCATACCGTTTCTGATACTCATGCTTATCGCAGCGATATTCACCATACGCAAGCCCAAGAACAATTCGATATTCTCTATGGAAGGCTTCGTCAGCGTAGCCGCATCGTGGATAGCGATGTCCGCTATAGGCGCGCTGCCGTTCGTTATCTCCGGTGAGATACCCAACTATACTGATGCGCTGTTCGAGACTGTGTCCGGCTTCACCACCACAGGCTCCACTATCCTCAGCGACTACGATCCGGACACCATGATGTGGAATATGTCCCGTTCATGCCTGTTCTGGAGAGCGCTCACCCACTGGCTGGGCGGTATGGGGATACTCATGTTCGTGCTGGCTATCATGTCGAGCAACGACTCACGCACTATGCACATGATGAGGGCTGAGTGCGCGGGTCCGAAGGTCGGACGCCTCGTGTCCAAGTCGAGCTTCTCCGCGCGCATACTCTACGGTATCTACATCACCCTCACAGTCTCCGAGGCGGTAATGCTCATGCTCGGCGGAATGCCACTGTATGACGCCATAACCCATGCTTTTGCTTCTGCCGGCACAGGCGGATTCTCCATCTATGCCGACAGCATAGGGCACTACAACAGCCTGTACATCGAGATGGTCGTTGCTGTGTTCATCATTCTTTTCGGAGTGAACTTCAATCTGTACTATTATATGATAATACGCAAGTTCTCCCTCGCCTTCAAGAACGAGGAGGCGAGGACCTACCTCGGCGTCATCATTGCCGCGACCGCCATCATCACGCTCAACGTCATGCATATGTACTCGACCGTCGGCGAAACTCTCCGCCACACCTTCTTCATGACGGCTTCGACGATAACCTCCACCGGCTTTGCCACCGCCGATACCGCCCAGTGGCCGATGTTCTCACAGACGCTCATGCTGCTCCTGATGTTCGTGGGCTCGTGTGCGGGCTCGACCGGAGGCGGCATGAAGGTCTCGCGTATACTTATCTTAATAAAGACCGGCGTGAAGGAGCTCAAGTACATCGTCAACCCGCGCGCAGTCGCGACAGTAAAGCTGGACGGCAAGCCCGTTGAAAAGGACGTCGTGCGCGGCGTGTCGTCTTATCTGATACTCTTCCTAATGCTCATGGCGACCTCGCTGCTCATCATCTCCCTCGACCAGTACTCGATCGAGGAGTCGGCATCGGCAGTCATCACCTGCATGAACAACATCGGCTTCGGCGTGGGCAGATTCGGCCCCTCCGGCGGCTTCGGTGACCTCACCGCACTCTCAAAGGTGACGCTCTGCTTCGATATGCTCCTCGGAAGACTCGAGATCTACCCCCTGATAATGCTGTTTGCTTCTCAAAAACGATAAATCCGAGCCCGATATCCCCCGCCGTGTAAGTGGAAAATAACAAAAAGTCACGAAAAGACCTGTTTTTTCAAGGATACCCCTTGACAAGCAGGTCTTTTTTGGATATAATATATGAGTGTGCATTTTCAGCACCATATATTTTAAGGAAAAGGAGGAAAAATATGCCTACATTTAACCAGCTCGTTCGCAAGGGAAGAAAGGATCTTGAGACCAAGTCCACAGCTCCTGCTCTCCAGAAGGGCTACAACGCAAAGAAGAAGAAGCAGATCGACCTCAGCTCTCCCCAGAAGAGAGGCGTTTGCACCGCTGTAAGAACCGCTACACCTAAGAAGCCTAACTCGGCTATGAGAAAGATCGCAAGAGTTAAGCTCACAAACGG
>JAEELF010000049.1 GCA_016288815.1 Ruminococcus sp. | reverse complement strand
TAACTATCATTCAACCGGCAGATCTATAAATGTAGGTTCATGCTTAGCCGCACGGACATATTTGAGCATATCCTCTCGGAGCAGGCGGACTGTCGAAGTATTGATACCCGGATGTCCGCAAATGTATTCATCGCTCATAAGGTCGTTATCTATGACGAGCTGTATGTTGTTATCCGTATCGAATATAAGCTCCAGTGCTGATACTGAGCCGGGGATAGTATGCAGATACTCCTGCATCTTATCAGCTTCCGCAAATGAAAGGCGGGCACAGTTCAGTTGCGATGTCAGGAACTTCGTCTTGAACGGTTTGTCTCCAGGCATTAGCAGCATATAGAAGCTTGTCTTCTGACGGTTGCAGAGAAACAAGTTCTTGCATATCTTAGCACCAAGAACCTTTTCGATAGCAAGGCAATCCTCCATAGTATCTGCATGGTCGTGATCAGCTCGCTTGTAATCTAAACCAAGAGAGTCAAGTTTATCGTATATTGCCATTTCAACCTCGGAACGAGTATCTGTTGGACGCCCACTGTAAAGAGTGCTATCTATATTCATCATCTTACTCCTTTGATCATTATTTCTAATATTGCATTAAATGTCGCTTCGGGTATAGAACGTACTTCTACCGCTGCCATGTTTTAGAAGAAGTCCCTGATTAACAAGCTGCTTGATAGAATTCTCAACCGAAGCCTTGCTGATTGTCGGACAAAGCTCCATGACTTCACTCTTTGTGAACTTACCGATCTTATTATAAACTGCACGACGTACCATTTCTATTGCCGGCAGCTTTTCCTCGACCAATGCAACACGTTCCTCAAAATCACGATACGCAGCAAGTATAGTCTGCAACAAATACTTTATAAACGGCGTGGGATCTTCTTTGCCCTCGTTCCAGCCTTTCTGACACAGCTCTAATGCGTCGTAGTACAGGTTCTTGTTCTTGGCTATCTTGCTTTCAAGGGAGATATATCTGCCGATTACATAACCAGAACGATACAGCAGCAGAGTTGTGAGCAGGCGGCTCATTCTGCCGTTACCGTCATTGAATGGGTGTATGCAGAGAAAGTCATGGATGAATACCGGTATCAGAAGTAATGCGTCGATATCCTGCGTCGCAATTATGCGATTATAGCTATCACATATCGGTTCGATTGCAGCTGGTGTTTCATATGGTGGAAGAGGAGTGAATAATACGTATTCACGCCCATTAGCATCTGTTGCACTTATATAATTCTGAGAATTCTTGAACGTACCGCCAATGCTTTTATGAGAATACTTATATAAGTCACGTTGGAGCTGGAGAATGTAGTTCGATGTAATCGGTATATACTCGAAGTTCTCGTGAATAGTATTCAGCACATCACGGTATCCCATGATCTCTTCCTCGTCACGGTTTCTGGGCGTTGTCTTGTCTTTGACAAGCTGCATCAGACGGGTGTTAGTGGTTCTAATACCTTCGATCTCATTGGATGCCTCGGTACTTTGTACCTTTGCAATCTCAATAAGGCGGTCAAGCTCGGCAGGCTTCTGTTTCAGGTAAAGCTCCTGTCTGCCTTTATATTCGTGAATCTGGGCTACAAGACCGATGATCTCGCTGTCCCATGAACGTTTTGCAAGTATGCTGTAATCAAAGTTTCTCATAAGCTCCCACTCCTTTCTCATAATTATAATCGTTTTTAGGAGAAAAGTCAAGTGATTATGCAATAATATCTCCTAAATTCTATTATTAATTAGGAGACAACTATTATTCGTTTCATTATATAATAACTCCATTGATATAATCAGCATATTCATACGAAACAGGTGTTTTCTTGAAGTATTCATAAATAGAATCAGCTCCCGTAAAGGGAGCTGGCTTCTTTCAATAACGTTTATACCACCTTATGTCGTGTGAATTTCGTGTGAAAACGTGTGAAAAACGCCTGTTATTTCTTCACACGCAACTGCATATTTGCAGTTATAACTGTTTTCTACAGGTAAGAGAAAAGCCTGTATTTCGGTGTTTTTCTCGAAATACAGGCTTTACCGTTCTGGCAGGGGCAGAAGGACTTGAACCCTCGGCACGCGGTTTTGGAGACCGCTGCTCTACCAACTGAGCTATACCCCTAAAAACTGTTGTCACAACGATATATATTATACCAGACAGGCGGAACGATGTCAATAGCTTTTATAAATATTTATATTTTAACCAAGTGTGCAATGCATTATGGGCTGAGAGAGGGGAAGAATAACAGCAGAAAAACGACGGAGGGACGAAGATGAACGGATTTGAACTGCCGGCGGAGCTACGTATAGCACTGGCGATGCTGCCGGAAGCACAGGAGAAATTCTCCACACTGACCGAGAGACAGAAGTGGGAGGTCGTGAGCGGCACACACGCGGTGGGGTCTCGGGAGGAAATGAAGCGCTACGTTGAAAACATAATAGACGCATACTAAGAGCTCCCTGCGGGGAGCTCTTTTCAGGAGTGTAAAGTACTCCATATTATGTTGTGATAACATAAAAACAAATAATCATCATTCGCGTAAAAAAATCGCGCTCCACAAGAAGTGGAACGCGAATCCGCCTGCGGGGGCTCCCCGCTGGAGCAGATAACGGGGGTCGAACCCGCCTCCTCAGTTTGGGAAACTGAAGTAATAGCCGCTATACTATATCTGCACTACTCAAATTATAACACAAAACAACCGCCTTGTCAAGCCCGTTTCAAAGCATTTTTGCACCTTTTTCCCAGCCGGCTTGACAATAACCGACAAATGCCTTATAATAAGTATGTATTAACGCAGAGACTTGTTGCAATTGCAACAGATTTTTTCGCAGATGTGTGTTAATATGATATCAAAGTCAAGGAAAGTGAGCTGTAAATAATGCTTGAACTTAAAAATATATCGTTCAGCGCGGATTCTGACGGTAAAAACGCCGAGATAATCCGCGACCTCACCCTCACGGTCGGCGACAACCGGTTCGTTGTCATCACCGGACCCAACGGCGGCGGAAAATCTACCCTCGCCAAGATAATCGCCGGTATCGTTACTCCCACATCCGGACAAATGCTCCTCAACGGCGAGGACATCACCTCCAAGTCCATAACCGAGCGCGCCCGAATGGGAGTCGGCTTTGCCTTCCAGCAGCCTGTCCGTTTCAAGGGACTCACCGTCCATGACCTCATGCGTATCGCGGCAGGTAAGGACATAACCGCCGCTGACGCCTGTGAGTATCTCTCCGAGGTCGGACTCTGCGCGAAGGACTATATCGACCGCGAGGTCAATGCCTCGCTGTCCGGCGGTGAGCTGAAGCGTATCGAGATCGCTACAGTCCTCGCACGCGACGTCAAGCTCGCCCTCTTCGACGAGCCCGAGGCAGGCATAGACCTCTGGAGCTTCAACAACCTTATCCGCATCTTCGAGAAAATGCGTAATACTGACAAAAAACGTACTATCATAGTCATTTCACATCAGGAGCGTATCCTCAACATCGCCGACGAGATAATCGTTCTCGCTGACGGTCAGGTCACGAAGCAGGGCACGAAGGACGAGATACTCCCCGAGATAATCGGCGGAAAATTCGCTGTCGGCACTTGCTGCAAGCTGGGTAAGGAGGAATGAAGATGAAGCAGATGGACGCAGTACAGAAGAGACTTTTACAGGAGGTCGCAGACCTGCACGACATTCCCGAGGGCGCCTATAATCTCCGCGCGAACGGTGAATCAGTCGGCAGAGCGACCACCGCAAACATAGACATACAGTCCAAGCCCGAGGGCAGCGGTATCGACATACGCATTAAGTCCGGCACGAAGAACGAGAGCGTGCATATCCCGGTCGTTCTCAGCGAGAGCGGACTCAAGGAGACTGTCTACAACGACTTTTACATCGGCGACGACTGCGACGTGCTGATCGTAGCCGGCTGCGGTATCGACAACTGCGGCAGTCAGGACTCCGAGCACGACGGTATCCACCGTTTCTTCGTCGGCAAAAACTCAAAGATACGCTATGTTGAGAAGCACTACGGTTCCGGCGACGGCTCCGGAAAGCGTATCCTCGACCCCAAGACCGAGGTCTACCAGGAGGAGGGAAGCACCGTCGAAATGGAAATGGTGCAGATAAAGGGCGTAGATTCTACCCACCGCACCACCCTCGCGGAGCTTGGAAAAGACGCGAAGCTCATTATCCGTGAGCGTCTGATGACCCACGGCGAGCAGAACGCAGAGAGCGTATACAAGGTCGAGCTCAAGGGCGACGGCTCCAGTGCGGACGTCGTATCGCGCTCAGTTGCAAGAGACACGAGTTTCCAGAAGCTCGATCTGTGTATCATCGGCGACGCCGCCTGCACGGGACATACCGAGTGCGACTCCATCATCATGGACAGCGGACGCATACTTGCCGTTCCTTCGCTTGAAGCGAACAACATCGACGCTGCGCTCGTCCACGAAGCAGCTATCGGAAAGATAGCGGGCGAGCAGTTGATAAAGCTCATGACTCTCGGACTTACCGAAGCCGAAGCCGAGGAGCAGATAATCAACGGCTTCCTCAAATAAGAGAAAAAACCACCCTCATCTGAGGGTGGTTTTGATTTTAGTTGGAGCTTACCTCTGAGTAGGAGATACCTGCTTCGTCGAGGGCTTTTTTCAGATCGTCCATCGCGTTGAAGTTCGCGTCCTGATCCTTGATACGGACAACGGTCTTGCTGTCCAGACCCTTAACGGACGTCATGATGTCCTCGAGCTTTGAGTTGCTGTTCTCGAAGATGTAGGAGTCACCGGACACAGTGATATCGGCGTACTGCTGCTGTTCGTCAGTAGTTTCCTCCTGACTTTCAGTCTCAATGACCGAAGCTGCTGAGGACTCACCGCCGCTGCCGCTGTTCTTCTCCTTACCGAGACCGCCTCCGAACAGACCGAGGTAATTCAGGAGCATGAGAGCGATTATGATCAGAATGAGCAGAATGATTATCAGCAGGAGACAACCGCCGCCGCCGCGTTTTTTCGGGGGCTTCTGCTTGGGATCATGAGGGGGTGGCGGAGGGGGAGCGGGATGATTCTTTTTTGACATAGCGATCGTTCCTTTCATCTTGCAGTATTGATGTATGTGCAATAAAAATTTTTATAAGTATCGCGGACCGTCTCGACAGCGGAACTTACCGTCCGCACGTCGGTGTAGAGCGCGGTATTACCGTCGAAGATCATAGCGCAGAGGATAACATCATCGTTATGCGAGCCGGAGCTGCGCAGCGATTCGACTATCTTATCGGCGATATCCTGTTTTGAAGTGATCTGCGCGACGCCGATCTGCTCGGAATTATTGAGGATATAGAGCTCACCGGCGTTATCGTAGCGGAGGTTCAGCGTGACGAGCACGCCCTTTTCGTAGCCGTCGAGCGCCTGTTGATTGGCATATGCTTGAGAGTTGATGTTTGCAGCGATAGTGTTAGCGCGTTCTATTTCAGCAGCAGTGGACTGTCTTAGCTCCTCGAGCGCCTTTTCGGACTCGATCCTCTGTTCCTCGAGCTGCTGTTCAGCTGCCGCGACACGGCTCTCAGCGTCCGCTTTGACAGCCTCGCTGCTGTCCTGGATATTGAGCATGACCCAGAAAAGCATGATGAGAATGACGTCGAGCAGAGCCGTCAGCTCGATGACGATACCCTTGCTCTTCATAGCCTCACCTTTTCAGCGGAGCGTTCGCCGAGATTCCGCTGTAAATAGAGCGCGACGCTCTTCTCGTTGTCCTCGATCTTAGCAGAGATCATACCGTCGAGGAACTTGAAAATTATCGCGAAGACCAGTCCCCAGAAGGTCGAGGTCAGTGCGCCGTAGAAATTTCCCGTAACATTTGTATTGTCCGCGACCAGCCCCAGGAGCGAGATAACAGTACCGAGGATGCCGAGCAGCGGGAATATACCCGTAAGGTTCACGAACAGGGAATACAGCTTACCTGTATGGTTCCGCATGGAAATGACGTCCGTTTCGCGTATATCTGCGATCTCCTCCTCAGCCTCGAGCTGAGTTGTCTCTCCGTCGGGGACGAAAACGGTCAGGTGCATTTTTTTATAGAGCCTGTCCGCGGAGGAGCGCAGGTAGTAATAGACGACGCCGGTGCCGACCGCAGCGAGGAAGATAATGAGGTCGTACCCCATGAAATTCATGAAAATGGTAGAAAGAATGTTCATCACAGCACCTCCATTTACTACATCATACCACAAAATCCGACCGAATGCAAGCATTTTTGAGCAAAAATAATGACAGAGCCGGAACTCTGTCATTATTATCATAATTTAAGATTTTGCCTGAACGGTATCACTCTTCGGCTCGCCCTTATATAGCAGCTTCAAAACTATCGGAGTAGTCACGGACGACACTATAATAAGCAGAATGACCGACGCGAAGTACTTCGGGTCGAGCATACCCACGGACAGCCCCTTCTGAGAGACAATCAGTGCGACCTCGCCGCGGGTCATCATACCGACCCCGACCTTCAGGCTGTCTCGCATATTGTACCTCATGAGCTTTGCAGTCAGACCGCAGCCGATTACCTTAGTGAGCAGCGCCACGAGAACGAATCCCAGCGAGAACAGGAGTAGCTCCTTGCTGAAGCCGCTGAACTGAGTTTTCAGACCAATGCTCGCGAAGAAAACAGGCCCGAAGATCATGTAGGAGTTGATATCCACGCGCCGCGCGATGTAATCGGAATCACTGAGGCTGCACAGGATAAGGCCCGCAACGTAAGCGCCCGTGATATCGGCGATACCGAAGAACTCCTCCGCAGCGAAAGCCATGAACATACACAGCGCGAGACCGAGTATGGGGATACGTCTCTGGTGCGGGTAGCGCTTGTCGATGTACTTGAAGATGTAGTACATCATGAAGCCGAGCGCGAAGCTGAACAGAATGAACCCGCCTGTGTGTATGAGCACCTCAGTCGGCTTGGAATCGGGGTTCTTGAACCCGATAACGAAGGTCAGCACGATGATACCGATGACGTCGTCGATGATAGCTGAACTCGTTATCAGCGTCCCTATCTGCCCCTTGAGGTGACCGAGCTCCTTCAGCGTCTGAACGGTAATTCCTACCGACGTTGCAGTCATGATAGTACCGATGAACACCGCACGGTAGAAGCCCTCCGAGCCGACCGCCTCGAAGCCGTAGAACAGACTGTACAGCAGCGTACCGCCCGCAAGCGGCACGAAAACACCCACGCACGCGATACAGAGTGCCTTCGGACCAGTTTTGAGCAAGTCCTTCATATTCGTTTCGAGACCCGCATTGAACATCAGCATAACAACGCCGATCTCCGCGAGCAGCGAGAGATAATCCGAGTTCCCGACGAGCTTGAACACGCTCGGACCGATAAGCAGTCCTGCGATTATCTCGCCGACCACCTGCGGCGCCTTGAGCTTCTGCGCGAGAATACCGCAGAGCTTTGCTGACACGATTATAATAGCGAGGTCCCTGAAAAAAGCTATCCTGTCCATAGATCCACACTTTCCTTAAATAATTGTCTAAATAATAATTATACCACATCACGCTGCAAAATGCAACAGCCGAAGGCAGATTTTTTCATCCTTGACACCGCCCCGTTATTGGGTTACAATGAGTTGAAGAAAAAAATTTTGAAAACAATGCACGGAAACGTCCTCTCCGGTTGTGTTATAAGTGAAAGGGGGTCAGATGCCATGAAAGACAACATAGCATTATATGCATTCAGACTATACGGCGATACCGTTCTCAGAGCGGCATACGCCGCGTGCGGCAGTTATCAGGAAGCCGAGGATATCACGCAGGATGTATTCCTCTCACTCCATGCCAAGCCGCAGGAATTCAATGACGACGAACATCTCAGAGCATGGCTCCTGCGCGTTACGATAAACAAGTGCCGGAACCTGCGCAAGAGCTTCCGTGTGAGTCGTACCCAGCCGCTCGATGACATACCCGAGCAGGCAGCGCCCGGCGATGATATAAGGTCACGCGAGCTCAGAGCGCAGATAGCCGCACTTCCGCAAAAATACTCCGAGGTGATATTCCTCTATTACTATGAGGGCTACAACCTCCGGGAGATAGCCGAGATGACCGGCAGGAGCGAAAACACAGTGAGTTCGCTCCTCCAGCGCGGGAGAAAGAAGCTGAAAATGGAGATAGAAAGGGAGGACGCTTATGAAACGCAGCGATTACAGAAGAGCTCTTGACGGCATAAAGCTCAGCGACGATTTCCGCGCAGAAATGGAGCGGAAGCTCTCGCAGCCGGCACAGAGCAGCATAGAAATGCACGATTACAGCGACAAGGTAGACCACGTTGAGCGCGTGCCGAAGCATACATGGAGAAACTTCGCAGCGACGGCGGCAGCGTTCGTGATAGTCGGCGGAACGGCTGGCGGCATAGCTTACCGACTGCACAATATGCCTGATGACAGGCATGAGACCTCAGAAGGCATGATAGAGACCCCGTTCGGCAGCTTTGAAGGCTTCACGCTCTGGATGTGCGAATACTCATGGGGCGAAATGCCGGAAATAGCGGTAGATACGTTTGTTAACTGGCTTGATTCCAATAACTGGGAGAAGTCCGATTTTGATTTTGAAGATCGACCGGGCATGGACATCAAGAGAATCTACTGCGGAGACGGAGTGACCATCCACGGTATAGGCGGAGACGAGCAGACGCTCTATTTCAGCACATACGGCTGCACGGTAGAGTCTAAGGACGGAGATTTATCATTATATAAATTCGACGGCGGAGATTACACCAACTGGTATGCTGACTACATCAGCACAGATGATAATGACTCAAATGAATGGTGGAGCTACTACAGCCTCGAGCGCGACCTTGTCTCCTTAGCCCCGTACTTCGACCTCACAGACGTTGAACTCGATAATACCTTTCAAGACCTCACCGATGAATGCGAGAGCTACATCAAGGAGGAACTCCTTGCAAATGCCGACAGCCTTGTAAGGCTTGACGAGCAGGAGGCCGCCGACCGCTCAGCAATGCTCATGAACGACCACAATATCCCGTATACTGGGTATCTTTACGGCTTCCACTGGTCGATAGGCTTTTCCGACGACGACGTGATATCCGTTTTCTATTACAACAATCCCGCCGCAGCTCCCGAGGGCTACCCTTATATTGCCGCTTACTACAAAGCCCCCGAGGGACTCTGCGCGAAAATGCAGAGCGCTGTAGAGAACCATCTCCCGGGAATGACCAGCAGTCCCCTCGTAAAGCGCAGCGGCTTCACATCTGCGTTGGCTTCAGCAACGGCTATCAGCGAAACTGAAACGATCGCCCTCACAGAGCAGGAAGCCGAAGAGTTCGCAAACTGGACCGACACCCTTAACTGGAGCATAGAGACCGAAGAATACAAGGATTCCGAGAACTTCATCAGTTTCTCGCTGGACGACGAGAGGCTTTACTTCTTCGATAACGGCTATGTCTGCTACAACACCATCGGCATCGCAAAGTACTACCTCATGTCCGGCAGCGAATACACCGCCGCATATAACCGCCTTTGCGAGATAAAGGGCATCTCCTCTGAACCTGTTGACCCGCAAACGCTCATCAACAGAGTTATCGACAACGTCCAGCTGGCATATCTCTGCGAGGACGACCTCGTGACAGGCAAGTACAGCGCGAATATACCCTACAGCTGCAAGGATGATGACCTCAGCTGGCTCCGTGACAGCCTCCTCGAAGAGGATTGGGACACTTACGACTGCGGCGGCGCTCAGCCACTGCTTGACTGCCAGTACCTTATCATCTCTAACAACACCGAATCGCTGTACATATATGCCGACGGCACTATGTACAGCCCGAGGAGCAATTGCGCGTACAAGTGCGACCCCATTGAAGACGTCTTCGTCACTATATGCGAGAACATCGTGAACGACCCGTTTTCTGCGGCACTCTACCGGCTGGCATATCCCGAGCAGACCTACACAACCTGCGAGGGCAGTATAAGCTACCTCGGCACAATGGTACACTATAACGTCAGCCCATACGACGAGGAGACGCAATACACTGTCGAGGGTACCGGCTATGAGTGGTCTGCTGACGGCCATTACTACGCGCAGCTCTCCGGTGACGGCTACGCAGCCGAAGCGTTCATTTACGGCGGACTTGATATGTTCGCGGAGCACGGAGAAAAGCTCACCGAGCTTGACCCGAAGGCAGAGACTGTGACCGACAGTGCAGGCAGACCCACGGTTTGCAATCACACCTCCGGCTATGAGTGCAGACTGTCCCAGAAAATGATCAAAGACCTTGCTATGATGCTTCTCTACAGCTATAATACAACACCGAATTCCGAAGTCACCACTGAGGAAAAGGACGGCGTGTATACCCTGACCTTAAAGAATACATCTTACGATATCGTGGTCGGTATCGACAGCCGCGGAACGGTAGTAAGGCTGTACGAAGCGATCGTGGACTACAGTACGAACGAGACCGAAGTGAACTACGACTACACCTTCGAGCCCGTCTACGACAGCACAGCATTCCATATGCCGCAGCTGAAGAGCGACCTTGCCTCATACGCAGAGGACTGCCTGAACGACTACATAGAAAAATCGGTATCAGATCAATAATAACGAAAAATTGACCAATAACTTTGTAGGGGACGCCGCCCATGGCTCCCACACACCACGTAAAAAGGCGCCCGTACCGGGCGCCTTCACATTTACATTATAATGAGCTGCATGATCACAAGCGGAACGAGCAACACGATGCTCACTCCCGTAAACGCGAGCAGGTACTTCCCGGGCTTCGCGTTCTCGGACTTGCGGTAGAACTGGAAGGATATAAGGCTCGCGAGCGAAGCGATTATCGTACCCAGCCCGCCGATATCGACGCCGAGCAGCAGCGCTACGCCGTTGTCTGTGAATCCGGAGAGCATTACCGCCGCAGGAACGTTGCTGATGACCTGCGAGAGCAGGATACCCACGATGAGCTCACGTCCGGCAAGGATATCGGAGAAAAAGCTGCTGACCGCACCGATACGGGCGATATTCCCGACGAAAACGAAGAAGCAGACGAACGTTGCGAGCAGCGCATAATCGACCTTCGCCAGCACCCTGTAGTTGACCGCCGCCGCGACCACAACAGCCGCCGCAAGGCAAACCCACGCCGGGATGAGCCTGAAAACAGTCAGCAGACAAACCATGAACAGCGCGCTGAAAGCCGCTGCGGGGATCTTCGAGACAGCCTTATCCGAACCGCCCGACCCAGAACACGCAGTCTTCGGCAGCAGCAGAGTGAGCGCGAGCAGCAGCGCCAGACTGAGCGCACCGGCGGGCAGTGTAGCTCTGAGGAAAGTCAGCGCCGAGAGCTGGAATTCGTCGTAGATGTAGAGATTCTGCGGGTTTCCGACTGGCGTGAGCATACTTCCCATATTTGCCGCAGCGGTCTCAAGGACTATCGTGATTATGAGACTTCGCTCGTCGGACAGCTTTGAGTAGACCAGCAGCGTCAAGGGCACGAACGTGATGAGCGCGACATCGTTCGTCACGAGCATGGACGAGAAGAAGCACAGCAGTATGAACACCGCCCCGAGCCGGCGCTTCGTACCTGCTTTCGCGAGCATGATATCGGTCGCACGCTCGAATATCCCGGCACCTCTGAGACCCGCAACAGCGGTCATCAGCGCGAACAGCTCAATGAGCACAGTGTAGTTGATGTAGCCGATATATCCGCGGTCAGGCGGAACAAAAAACATAGTGACAGCAGCCGCGATGAACGCGATTACGAGCACCGGCTGTGACTTTACGAATCTAAGCATAAGGACCTCTCTTTCACTGACTATTCTACCATATTTTCCCAACGATGTAAACCCCGCTCCGGAAAAAAGCCACACTTGCGAATGCGGGGGAAATGTGGTATAATGTACAGAGAATGAAAACAGGAGGAACAAAAATGAACGAAGAACAGCTCGTATCAGCGCTTTACGCAAAGCTATTCGACTCGATAATAAACCGCGACATTCCCGCCCTCGGAGAGTGTCTCGACCGTCGCTTCACGCTGACGACAGTCACCGGAAAGACCGAGCCCGCGCAGGGATTCCTCGATTCTGTCCGCGAGGGAAAGCTCTCGCTCAGCAAAGCGGAGCACGACGACATCAATTTTCGGATAATAGGGATGAATGCGTGGCTCATCGGCAGGACGACCGCGGTCGGCTCACTTTACGGCACCACTGAAAAAACGTGGAAACTCGTCACGAAGCTCAGTGCAGTGAAGACTTCGGACGGCTGGCGATTCCTTGACGGCAGAATGAACACAGCAGAATAAAAATCACGGACTGCTCCATTGGGAACAGTCCGTTCTACGTTATATTCATCCCGCGCGGTACTGCTTGGGACTCAGCCCGGTTATCTGCCGGAACTGGTGGTAGAAGTGCTTCTCGTCGTTGTAGCCGCAGCGCGACGCAATGCTCGCGAAGCTCGAATTATCGGTAAGAATGAGCAGCTTGGCGTAGGATATCCTGCTGCGTATGAGGTCCTGGTGGAAGCTCAGCCCGAACAGCTCCTTGTACATAGCCCGGAAGTATCCGGCGCTGTGACCGAGCGTGCGGCAGAGTTTTTCGGCGCGCAGATCCTCGGTAGGGGAGGAGTATATCCTCGCGCGGATCTCGTCGTATCCCTCGAAGCTGGCATTTCTGCGCAGGAGGGAGAGCTTGTAGACGTTATCATTGGCGCGAGTCTGGAGCTCGGCGCTGATCGTCTCGAAGTCGGCGTCGGCGACAGGGTAGAGCGCAAATTCAGTGACTATCTCAGAGGGATTGCAGCTGCGCTTGTGCGAAACGAGCGTGCTTACCTTATCCGCGAGGAGCGCAGTCGATTCTTCGGTACTGTTTCCGACGCAGAGCATGAGGTACGTCCGGTCAGCGACCTTTCCGCAGCACTGACCCCCGCTTCCAGTGAACGACCTCAGTATATCGGCTACCGCCCTGTCCTCCGCGATGATCCTGCCCTGATCGTTAATGCTGACGCTCTCGGAGAATATGTCTGTCCTTACGAGCACCGCCGCGATACTCTGGGCGCCGGGGGCGCTTTTAATGAGGGCACGCAGCTCGCTGCTCATACCGTCGTTGTTGTAGAGACCCGTAGCCGAGTCATGCAGAACAGACAGGTCGCGGCACTCAAGGAGCGTGCTGATGTCGTTTTTCATTCTGAGCAGCTCAAGCCCGTTCGAGGCTATTTTCAGCCAGTCACGGAAAATTATATCATAGCCGTCCGCATTTTCATACTGCAGGACGAAGTACCCGAAGTATCGTCCGGAGAAGAATATCGGGCAGAAATACAGCACGAGCCCGTCGTTCGATGTCGAAGTGACCGACGGCGCGAACTCCTCCGACATTCTGAATATCACAGGACCTATCTCGCTGTTTGTAGGCGTCATCACCGAATAGCACAGCATAGGCGCGTCGAGGTCAGTAACAGGAGTGGGATTCCCCGACGAGCTGCACCAGTTATCGAACAGGCACATATAAACGCCTCTGACGTCGCGCACGAGGTATACGAATTCCTGCAAAACATGGACGAACCCGCTTACAGACCTGCACGTTGACAGCTGCTGCTCGAAGTTACCGACGAGATTCAGCGTGCTGTATTGCTGCTCGCGCCTTACGACAGCGAGCTCCGCACAGAGCTGTTTGGTATCGACTCCGCACGGGCAGCTGTTCCCGGGAATGAGCTCGCCGGAGATAGACGGCAGCGGCTTATTGGTGCCGTTCATCTTATTATAGAGCATGACCACAGCCCTTGCGCCGAGCGCCTGCCTGTTGCGGCGGTACGTCGTGATTATCGGCGTGTGGAGATGTCTGCTGCCGACGTACTCATATCCGATGACAGACACGTCCTCTGGGACTCTTATCCCGTTCTCCATGAGCCTGTCACAGAGACCGTAAGCCATGTAGTCGTTCGCACAGGCAACAGCCTGCGGCAGACGCCGTGTGCCTTTTATGTACTCATCAGCGAGCGCATGACCGGAGTTGTACCAGAAATCGCCGTAGATGATATTTTGGGGATCGAAGACCAGACCGTGTCCGGACAGCGCGTCCCTGTAGCCGTTTACGCGCTCGTTGGAAGTGTCATTGCCCTTGTAACCGGTCAGGTAGTCGATATCCGTAAAACCGTGGACTTCGATAAGATGTGTGATTATAGCCTCAGCGTCAGCCCGGACGTCGGTATTGATACAGTCCAGACCCGCGATCTCAGCGCCCGTGACAATGAGAGGGATATCGGTGCGCTGCATGATACGCTGGTAGATCTCCTGCTGGAGGGCAGCATTGAGGACAGACTCAGCTGAGAGGATGAGCCCATCGAGCCTGTTGCTGAGGATAAGGTCGTAGATACGGTTCTCGACCTCCACATCTGCGAAGTATTCGGCGGAGTTGTAAATGTTGGAGAAGACAGCTGTATTGAGCCCGAGCTGCTGAGCCTGTTCGATGATACCGCTGAGGAGCTGGTGCTGTTCAGGGTCGGCAGCCTGAGCCGTGATGATGCCTATGGTCGGTCTTTCCTTCATTTCCGCGCCTCCTTTGACAGACAGTTTTTTAGATACTAATATTATAGCATGACTTTCCGGAAAAATCAACACATTTTCTACATTTTTTACACCAAATGTGCGGACGAATTATTGTATATTTTGCTCATAAATACTTAATTCTTGATTTGTTCACATTTCCGTGGTATAATTTAATGCGTAAAGGAGTGGACATAATGTACATCAACATATCAGCAAAAATACATGGAGGTGCGGTATGAGAGACGACAGACGCTCATTCAGCGCACTTGACATAATCGGCAGGATACTGCGCGAGAACGTCCGTGAGGGCGCAATATGCATAGACGCGACCGCCGGCAGGGGATACGATACTAAGCTCCTCTGCGAGCTCGCCGGCGCGACCGGACACGTCACCGCCTTTGACATTCAGCAGTCCGCCATAGACAGCACCAAGGCGCTCCTCGCAGAGTCCGGACTGTCAGACCGCGCAGACGTCCTCCTGCGCTCTCACAGCGAAATGGACGAGCTTTTCGCCCCTGGCACAGTGGACTGCATAACCTTCAATTTCGGCTGGCTCCCGAAGGGCGACCACAATATCTCGACCAAAGCCGAAACGAGCATAGCCGCGATAGAAAAGGGACTGCGTCTCCTGAAGCCGGACGGCTTTATGACGCTCATCATCTACTACGGCAGGGAGACCGGCTTCGAGGAGCGCGACGCTATACTCCGCTATCTCCCGACGATCGACTCCCGCGAGTTCACGGTAGTGGAAATGCCCTTCGTGAACCGCCCGAACTGTCCGCCCATACCGATCGTTATCTTCAAGGGAATGTAAAAACGGGAGCATTGCTCCCGTTTTGTTTTCAGAGGTTCAATTTTATGAAATCGTCGATAGACCCGATATCGTTATCGGTCGCATACGCATTATACGCGAGGATCATCGAAGCGTCCGCACCGTCTGTCAGGCCGTCCCGGTTGACGTCCGCCCGCTTTATCTGCGCCGCATTGAGCAGCGTACTTACGCCGTTCGCCGACTCTGCGTTGTACACAAGAATCATGGAAGCGTCAACGCCGTCCACCATTCCGTCTGCATTCACGTCTCCCTGAGCGGGCTGTGTGACGGCAGTTTTAGTTGTCGTCGTCGCGGAAGCGGTCGTGGTAGTAGTGCTCGTCCTTGTGCTGGTAGTTGTAGTAGTAGTGGTAGTTGTTGCAGTCGTAGTCTTTGTAGTCGTTGAAGCCGCCCCCGGCACAGTATTCACGAACCCCGACTGGAAGAAATTGACTGTATAGCTGACATTCTGCGAAAGACCGGTTATATTCACGTCAAAGCTGTCCCCGGCGCTGATCGTCCCGATATTATTTGGCAGGAAGATCATACACCCGGACTGCCCGTAGCCCTCATTGTTGACATAGAACTGCCCGTCGGCGGAGGAGCTGCTGAAGCTCCACGTCTTGCCGTCGCTCTGTCGTTTCAGCGTGACCTTGACCTTGGAAGCGTCCACAGAGGTCCCCATGCTGATACTCCACGGATCCTCCTGCGTGAAGAATTCGACGGGAGTGTTTTGAGCGGGCCAGCATACGCCGTATTCGTCCGCAG
>JAEELF010000048.1 GCA_016288815.1 Ruminococcus sp. | reverse complement strand
GAATGCTAAGGCTCTGTCCGAGGGACTCCTCAAGAGAGGCTTCAACCTCGTTTCCGGCGGCACAGACAATCACCTCATGCTCGTTGACCTCCGTCCGTTCAACATCACCGGCAAGGAGCTCGAGCACAGACTTGACGAGGTGTACATCACAGTAAACAAGAACGCTATCCACAATGACCCAGAAAAGCCGTTCGTTACAAGCGGTATCCGTATCGGTACTCCCGCTGTTACGACCCGCGGTCTCGGCGTTGAGGAAATGGAGAAGATCGCTGAGTGCATCTACCTCTGCGCTACCGATTTCGAGAACAAGGCTGACGAGATCCGCACAGGCGTAAACGCTATCTGCGAGAAGTTCCCGCTCTACAAGTAAGACGACCGAAAGGGACGGACAGGCTGTCCGTCCCTGTTTTTATCCATAGGTGTTACATATGAGCGTTGTGATAATTGTTAATATCATCGTATCAGTAGGGATAATGCTCGGAGGCTTCTGCATGAGAAGCTATGCCGTGTCACCTGCCGACTATACGATAGGATTCAGAACCAAGCGGGCAATGTCCAATTCGGAAGCATGGGAATATGCCAATAAAAAATGCGGTATCCTATGGATCATCACCGGACTGAACGGTGTGCCGCTGACGCTGTTATCCGTTTTTCTGATGGAAAATGAACGGGTGCTGAGCTTTTTTCAGGCGGCTTTGCTTGTGGTTATCACAGTGTCTGCGGTCATTTCAGCCGTGGCAGTCGAGATACAGCTAAAAAACAAATTTGGCAGATAAGGAGGACCGTCATGCAACGATCCGAGAGCTTATTCCTGAGCGCTCTGCTTTCCTTCTCCGGAGGGTTGCAGGACGCTTATACATACAACGTCAGAGGCAAAGTCTTTGCCAATGCACAGACCGGTAACGTCGTGCTCATGAGCCAGAACTTCATGCTCGGCAACTGGAGCACTGCCCTGCGCTACCTCTGTCCGCTGATCGCTTTCGCGCTCGGTATCTTCATCACCGAACGGATCGAATTCAGGTTCAAGGACAGCGAAAAGCTCCACTGGCGGCAGATAATCCTGCTGCTCGAGATGATAGTCCTCATCATCGTGGGTGCCCTGCCGGGTCAGCTCGATATGGCGGCGAATATGGCTGTGTCGTTCTCGTGCGCCATGCAGGTGCAGACCTTCCGGAAGGTCAGAGGATACGGCTATGCGAGTACCATGTGTATCGGGAACCTCCGCTGCGGCACCGAGAGCTTCTCGCAGTATCTCCGCGACAGAGACAGGGATTCGCTCACCAAGGCGCTGCACTTTTTCGGTATCATCCTGTTTTTCTCTGTCGGCGCCGGAATCGGCGGTATAGCGTCGATGCAATACGGTGCGAAGACTATCTGGATATCCGTCGCGATACTGCTCGCAGTTACCATGCTCATGCTGAAAAAACCTAAGAATTGAGGAGGCTGTTGCTATGTCAGCACCGCTTGCAGATAAGATACGCCCCAAATCTCTCGCCGACGTGGTCGGTCAGGAGCATATCCTCGCTGAGGGGAAGCCGCTGCGCCGCATAATCGAGAGCGGGAGCGTGCCGAATATGATATTCTACGGTCCGTCAGGCGTCGGGAAGACCACGGTCGCGCGTATTATCGCTGAGAACTGCGGTATGTCGCTGTATAAGCTCAACGGCACGAACGCCTCCCTTTCCGACATCAAGGACGTCGTCGCGGACATCGGGACGTTCGGCGCGGAGAACGGCATCCTCCTCTACCTCGACGAGATACAGTACCTCAACAAAAAGCAGCAGCAGTCGCTGCTCGAATACATCGAAAACGGCGACATCACGCTCATCGCGTCCACGACCGAGAACCCGTATTTCGCCGTCTATAATGCTGTCATCAGCCGCAGCACGGTTTTCGAGTTCAAGCCGGTCAGCGCAGAGCAGCTCGTTCCGGCGATAAGGCGTGCGTTCAGTATCATGGCTGAGGAGCGCGGTTGCAAGGTCATCGCAAGTGACGAGATACTGCGGACCATCGCATTTTCATGCGGCGGGGACGTGCGCAAGGCTATCAACACTGCGGAGCTGTCCGTGATGTGCGGTGAGGTCGGCGAGGGTACGGTCACTGTTACTGAGGAGTCGCTGAAGATCCTCGCGCAGCGAAGCAATATGCGCTACGACCGCGACGGCGATCAGCACTACGATCTGCTGTCGGCGCTGCACAAGTCCCTGCGCGGCTCGGACGAGAACGCGGCTCTGCACTACGCTGCCCGTATCATGGAGGCGGGAGACCTCATCTCGCTGTGTCGGAGACTTCTCTGCGTGGCGTGCGAGGACGTCGGGCTTGCCTATCCGCAGGCGATAGTCGTGACGAAAGCGTGTGTGGATTCGGCATTGCAGCTCGGTATGCCCGAGGCAAAGCTGCCCATTGCGGAGGCTGTAATTCTGCTCGCGACATCGCCGAAGTCCAACAGCGCGTGCATGGCTATCGACGCTGCGCTGGCTGACGTGCAGAGCTCCGACGCGCTCGATTTTCCGCGTCATTTGCAGAATAAGCACTACGACGGCAAGGGCGCGAAGGTCGTTGGGCAACACTACAAGTACCCGCACAACTACACCAATCACTACGTCCGCCAGCAGTACCTCCCGGACGCGCTCGCGGACAGGGTCTACTATGAGTTCGGCGAGAACAAGCAGGAGCAGTCGGCGCTCGCGTACCGCAAGAAGCTGCTCGCGGAGGCTGAGGAATGAGGTTAGAGCACGCAGCGGCGTACTTCCGCGACCTCGCGGCTGCGCGTGACTTCTTCGTGAAGTACCTCGGGGCGGAGTGCGGGGAGATGTACCACAATCCCGCGACGGGGTTAAGCTCGTACTTCCTGAGCTTTGACTGCGGAACGCGGCTTGAGATAATGAGCAGACCTGAGCTTGCTGAAAGCTCCAAAGCTTCGGCGTGTGTAGGTTACGCGCACATAGCATTCGCTGTCGGGAACAGGGAGAAAGTCGATGAGCTGACTGAGCTGCTGCGGCGGGACGGGTTCAGTGTGGTAAGCGGTCCGAGGATCACCGGGGACGGTTACTACGAGAGCTGCATAAGCGGTCCCGAGGGTATCGAAATAGAACTGACAGCCTGACAGACGCAAAAAACCCCGACTTCAAGCCGGGGTCATTGTTTTATTCAATTGTCCGAAGATTTTAAGCGACTTTCATCACTTAGCTAAATTACCCTGTGGACTCACCCTTCCGGTTTAAATTTCAAGGTATTTCCTATTAATCATAGTACCACATTCCTTCGAATAGTAATCAAGCACTTACCTTCTCATTGGACTCACCTTTCATGCTTAATTTTCCAGCAGCTGCCAGACCGGTCAGCGCTGTATGTAATTCAAAAGCAATACTAAACTCTCATTGGACTCAACCTTCACACTAAAATTTTAGCGCTCTATCTAAAGACTCATTGTCGAAGTTTCAGATCCCTCTGTAATCCAATTGACTTTAGACATGAAGCCGTTTCTAATCAGCAATACGTCAGCCTTGTGATCAGATCCTGTTACTCGTAGCTTCACACGATCGGGACAAGCCAGAAGCCTATATCCCCTCTTACTCTGATCGGATCACTCAGCAAGCCCGCCGGCTTCACGCTGCTGACTCATTTCTCCTGCCATCGGACTCACACTCCCTTCCGCTATAGTATAATTTACATTGGGGCGATACCCCAGTCCAAGTAAATTCAGCTCGGGGATTACCTCCGGTCTCCCGTTTCCGGTCTGCCCTCGGTCTCTCCCTTTCCTTGATTATATATTACCACACTCTTTGGCGAATGTCAATAGTAATTTTCGATATTTCATGAGTTTTTAGTGTATTTCGTTATATATCACAATCCGAAGTAGATAAAATATACAAATTGTACAAAGAGAGGCTTTCGGGCAGAAAATACCTCTTGATTTTTCAGGATTTTTAGTGTATAATCAAATCATAATAAAAAGGCAAACGCCGGATCGGAGCATCATATGTCTGAAATGAATGAATACACCCCTGAGCTTTTCGAGCTCGTTGATGATGAAGGAAACAAGCGTAATTTCGAGCTCGTGGACGCTGCTGAAATAGGCGGCGAGCAGTACTTCGCTATGGTACCCGCGATAGAGGACGAGGACTTCCTCAATGCTGACCTCGACCTCGTGATACTCAAATCCATCGAGGAGGACGGCGAGGAGATACTCGCTTCGATCGACGATGACGACGAGTACGACAAGGTCTCCCGCTTCTTCTTCGAGCGTATGGAGGAAGCTCTCGGCGGCGATGACGATTTTGAGGACGACGAGAAAGATTACTAAAATTTTCCGAAAACATCTAAAAAAACTATTGATTTTTCAGAAATAACGTGATATAATATACTCAGAAAGAAAATATACTGCCTTGTGCGTGTAAATATAGTTTTTATAATCCAACACATAATTTTAGGGAATTTAGCTCCGGCTGTGGATTGCAGACCTCCCGCTTTGCGGAAGAAGGGAGCGTGAAGCAATCGGGCGGATACCCACCTGCTTCGTGCGGGTTTTATGCACTATATGACGGCAAGGCGGTTTATTTTTGCCCTTTTTTACACAATGTAAAACGGCAGCTCTTATGCGAGCTGCCGCTTTCTTTTTTATTGTTCCTTTTTATTTATGGTTCACTTTCTATTGCTCTGCCTGCGGCGAGACTCGCCTGACAGTCTATATACCGCTGATTGGAGCTTCCCCTGAATTTGATGACCCAGTCCTTTTGTGCAAGGATGAATGGACCGTCGATGAGGTAGTCCGTTACCGCCAAGAGCGCTCCCCAGCCGTGCTTGTCACGTTCGGCGTAGAGCTGCTCAAAGGCGTAGCCGGTATATGTAACTATATTAAGACCCAGCGCGTGTATCTGCTTTCCGAGCTCCGCGAGTGCGGGAGCCTGACAGAACGGCTCTCCCCCGCTGAACGTTGCGCCGTCCAGCAGCGGATTGCTCTTTATCTTCTCCAGCAGCTCGTCTGTATCGACGAGCGTTCCGCCGTTGAAGTCGTGCGTCTGGGGATTATGGCAGCCCTCGCAATTGTGCGGGCAGCCCTGAGTGAATATCGTAAATCTGATCCCGGGTCCGTCAACTATCGAATCGTTGACTGTTCCGGCTATCCTGAGTTCCATTATATCACCTTATACATCGTGCTTTACGCGGTCGCGTTCCTCGGAGCGCTTGCCGTTGTTGAAGCGGTCGAGCGTACCTACGAGGTAGCCGGTTATGCGGCGGATCCTGTCGAACGCAACGTTGTCGTCGTGCTCCTTACGTCCGCAGCACGGGCAGACATCTCCGATGATACCGGTGTATCCGCAGCAGGGATCGCGGTCAACGGGGTGGTTGATTGCACCGTAGCCGATACCGGATTCCTTCATGCAGCGGACGATCTTCTCGAAAGCTGCGAGGTTCTCGAGCGGGTCGCCGTCGAGCTCGATGTAGCTGATATGTCCGGCATTGGTGAGCTCATGGTAGGGAGCTTCGATCTTTATCTTCTCAAACGCGCTGATCGGATAATATACCGGGACGTGGAAGGAGTTGGTGTAGTAATCACGGTCTGTAACGCCCTCGATGATGCCGTACTTCTTGGCATCCATGCGAACGAAGCGTCCGGAGAGTCCCTCTGCGGGAGTTGCAAGGAGGGAGAAGTTAAGACCTGTGCGGTCGGATTCCTCGTTGAGGCGGTTCCTCATGGCTGTGATGATCTCGATACCGAGCTCGCGAGCCTCCTCGCTCTCACCGTGGTGAGCGCCGATGAGCGCCTTCAGCGTCTCAGCAAGACCGATGAAGCCGACAGAAAGTGTTCCGTGCTTGAGTATCTCGCCGACTGTGTCGTCCGGGCCGAGCTTGTCCGAATCTATCCATATGCCCTGACCCATGAGGAACGGGAAATTCCTTACGCGCTTCTGGCTCTGGATATTGAAGCGGTGCTTGAGCTGATCTATCGCGAGATCCATCATATCGTCGAGCATCTCGAAGAAGAGCCCTACGTTATGGTCAGCCTTTATCGCAAGTCTCGGAAGGTTGATAGATGTGAAGCTGAGGTTTCCTCTGCCTGTTACTATCTCTCTCGAGGGATCGTGCTTGTTTCCGATAACTCGTGTGCGGCAGCCCATGTATGCTATCTCTGTATCGGGGTTGCCCTCCTTATAATACTGGAGATTATAAGGAGCGTCTATGAACGAGAAGTTCGGGAAGAGTCTCTTTGCGGAAACTCTGCACGCGAGCTTGAACAGGTCATAGTTCGGGTCAGTCGGGTTGTAGTTGATACCGTCCTTGATCTTGAAGATGTGTATCGGGAATATCGGGGTCTCGCCGTTTCCGAGACCTGCCTCCTGAGCGAGCAGGACGTTCCTGATGACCATTCTTCCCTCGAGGGAAGTATCTGTACCATAGTTTATCGAGCTGAACGGGGTCTGTGCGCCCGCACGGCTGTTCATGGTGTTGAGGTTGTGTATGAGAGCCTCCATAGCCTGGTATGTGGCGCGGTCGGTCTCTCTCTCCGCATTTTTGCGGGCGAATTCCTGTATTTTCTTAATGGTCTCAGCGTCTGTGTGAGCGGAGAGGAGCTCAGCCTCCTTCTCCTGATAGCCGTTATCGTTAGCAAGGACAGGCTTGATACCGTACTTCTCGCCTAATTCCTTCTCGACACCCTCAGCTATCTCGTACTCGTTCTCGACTCCTGCGATGAGCGAGAGAGCTCTTGCGACGTTCTGAGTATATCTTGCGGCGTAGGTCTTCTTTACGCCATCAGCCATTGCGTAATCAAAGGTAGGGATGCTCTGACCGCCGTGCTGATCGTTCTGGTTGGACTGGATAGCGATACAAGCGAGAGCCGAATAGCTTGAGATGTCATTCGGTTCACGGAGGTAGCCGTGTCCGGTGGAGAAGCCGTTAGTGAACAGCTTCTGCAGGTCGATCTGCGCACAGGTGGTAGTCAGTGTATAGAAATCGAGGTCGTGGATATGGATATCGCCCTCGCGGTGAGCCTTTGCGTGCTTGGGCTCGAGGACATACATCTCATAGTATTCCTTAGCGGAGACAGAACCGTACTTGAGCATTGTGCCCATTGCGGTATCGCCGTCGATATTCGCGTTTTCACGCTTGATATCGCTGTCCTTTGCGGGACTGAAGGTCAGCTCGTTGAGGACGCACATCAGGTTGGTCTTCATCTCGCGCGAGCGTGTACGCTCATAGCGGTAGAGAATGTAAGCCTTCGCTGTTTTTGCGTGTCCCTTTTCGATGAGGACCTTCTCGACGAGATCCTGGATCTCCTCGACCGTCGGAGTTTTGCCGGGGTTGTTCTCTTCGTAAAGGCGGCAAACCTCGACAGCGGCATCCATAGCGGCATTGAAATCTGATCCGCCGCAGGACTGGGCTGCCTTGAAAATAGCGTTTGCTATCTTTTCGATGTTGAATGGAACCTTGCGCCCGTCTCTCTTCATAATATGGATTATCATTTAACGCTTAATACCTCCAAACTACTATATATTGTATCTGTCTTTCTTTGTTCTATATTAGTATAGAACAATTCAGGCAGTTTGTCAATTGTACAAGTTGATGATTAGAGCATTAATGGAGCGCCTGCATTTGTAGGAATTATGCATATTTCTTTTAAAAAATCCGTTTTCGGCTATTCTTCGTTGGGAAGATTTTCGTTCAGGCGAAGAAAAAGGGGTACTACAATATATTGTAGTACCCCCTGAACGATCATACAGTGTGGGTGAGGATGTATCCCTTGATGAGATCAAAGGCTGCGGCGCTGAGAGAGCCGGTCTCTGCCGACCAGTACTGCTCCTGGAGCGCGCCCTCCGCTGACTTCAGATCCAGCGACGAGCTGAGGTAGTACACGCCGATGCGGTCTGCCATTGCGAGCAGCTTGCTGTTGTAGTCGTTGACGATCTCGTTCGTCAGAGTCTCGGTCTCGGTGATGACCGGCGGATACTCCAGAACGTAGATGTTGACGTCCGGGGAAGCCGTGCGGATATTCGAGATAAGGCTGACATACGACGATATCATCTCGTCGGAGCTGTTCGTTCCGAGGTCGCTGCCGAGCATGAGGTAAACGTTCGTGGGCTTGAGAAGTCCGACCGCCTCGCTGATCATGACTACGCCGGAACTCGTCTCGACTTTCTCGGTCGCGCAGTTATATGCGTTGAGATTCTCGCTGCCTACGGCGTACTTGAAGCCGTATCCCGTCTTCATGCCGAGCAGAGTCTTGTCGGTGACGAGCATACAGGAATCAAGGTAGGAAGCGTCAACAGCCGCAGATGAGGCTATCGGGTTGGCTGCCTTGGGCTTCTCCGCCGACGAAGCCGTGGTCTCAGTCCCGCTGCCGGAAGGCGTCTGAGCGGTCTTGATGCTGTCTGCCTCGGACGATATCGAAGCGAATTCCTCGCTGAAAAAGCTCTCGTTGATGTTCGCGGCTACCATATATAGTACGAAGCACGCTGCAAATCCTATCGCGAACAGTATCACCATGAACCAGAAATTGAACCTGACCCTCGGTCTGCCGCGTTTTTTATTGGATATCCTCTGGATAGTTCTTCCTTTTGCCATATATTCTCCACGCTCCCGGGGGAGCTGCCGTTTTAAAGGGTACGGCTGACCGTTATATTGCTTTTTGCAGTACTAAAGTATATTATAACCTCATTCAGCGATTTTTGCAAGGGGGTTTTTGTTTTTTTGTGAGGATATACAGAAAATTATTTCCCCGAAACTTGCTTTTTTGAGCCTTGTATGATATACTTATCTTAAAGAGCATACTGAGGAGGCGTGCGTATGGACTGCATGAACTGCGGGAAGCCCATGGTACCGGGCGAATTCCGCATGGAACAGCACAGCACTGACAAGGGTATCTACTACGCTTACCCTATGGCGGCGTGGTATCAGGACGGCGTTAAGTACTGCGAGACGCCCCAGCGTTCTGCGTTCGGCTTCTACTGCCCGGACTGCGGCGTGCTCGCGGGAGTTTTCCGCTACACTAAGCCGGTCAACTTCTTCGGCACCTTCAACGCAGACCTCGACGATACGGTCGATGTCCTGCCGCAGAAGCAGTGTCCGGAATGTGAGCAGAGGTTCGACATCGACTATCCGAGATGTCCGTACTGCGGGTATGTTTTTGAATCAATTTAGCGGAGGTATAAATATGACTTACAAAGAGAGCTTCATTAAATTCATGGTGGACTGCGGTGTGCTGACTTTCGGCGAATTTACGCTGAAATCCGGCAGAAAGGCACCCTACTTCATCAACTGCGGCAACTACAAGACCGGTGCTCAGCTCGCTAAGCTCGGCGAGTACTACGCTGAGTGCATCCACGAGAACAATATACCCGTCGAGACGCTGTTCGGTCCCGCTTACAAGGGTATCCCGCTCGCTGTTTCGGCTGTCGTTGCGCTGAGCAACAAGTTCGGGATCGACGTTTCCTACTGCTTCGACCGCAAGGAGGCCAAGGATCACGGCGAAGGCGGTATGTTCGTCGGAAAGACGCTCACCGACGGCGAGAAGGTCATCATCATCGACGACGTCATGACCTCGGGCAAGGCGCTGCGTGAGTCCATGCCGAAGCTCAAGAGCGCAGCGGACGTTGACGTTACGGGCATGGTCATCACCGTTGACCGCATGGAAAAAGGCACCGGAGAGCTCTCTGCGGTGCAGGAGGTAAAGCGCGATTTCGGCGTGACGGTCTACCCTATCGTTACTATGGAGGACATCATCGACGCTATCAGGAACGGTATAGTTCCCGGTAAGGAGTATCTCGATAAGATGCTCGAGTACCGCGAGACCTACGGTATCAAATAATGAAACAAGCTCCCCTCGGGGAGCTTGTTTTTTTATTTGAATACCATCAGCAGGACCTGTGAGGTGAGCACGACCATGATGAGTGCAACGGGGTATGTTGCGGCATATGCGGAGGCAACGTCCTCTGTGCCGGCGGTGCTGATGAGCGTGCCGAGCGCAGGTGTGGAAGTCATTCCGCCCGTGATAGAGCCGAGGTTGTTCAGCAGGCTCAGCTTCATGACGTACTTCGCGAACAGGAAGCCGATTATCATCGGGACGAGCGTCATGATGATACCGTAGAGGAAGTACACCGGCTGGAAATAGTCAGCGAACTTCGCGCCGCCGGATACTCCTGCGCCGATGAGGAAAAACATCAGTCCGAGCTCACGGAAGACCTTGAGAGTCGAGTCCTTGGGCATTATGGAGATCTTCCCTATCCTGCCGAAATGTCCGAAAATAAGTGAAGTCAGCAAGCATCCGCCAGTTATGGACAGCGAGAAGTTGCCGAATTTGAACGAGCCGAGGAAGATGCCGATGACCGCCGCAAGTGCGAACGGCATGATGCCGAATTCATCCATCTGTATGAGCTTGTCGGGGGCTGCCTTCTTATTGCCCTTTGTATCGGCGTTTACGAGGAGCTCACGCTCCTTTTTCATGTCAGCCTTCATGAGCTTGGGGATTATCTGTACGAACAGAACCACGCCGAGCACTCCGAAGATATATGCGATACCGTAGCCGACCGAGACTGCCTTCTCGTACTCCACTGCTGCGTCCTTGGCAGCCGAGAAGCCGGGGGTGCTGGTAAGGGCGCCGGAGAGAAGTCCGGTCATGAGGGCGGAGAATTCACCGCTCTCGAGGTCTGTGAAGTTGCGTCCGACCAGTATGCATCCCGCACAGGCAAGTCCGCCGGAGACAATAATGATTATCGCAAGGAGAACGTAGGACTTGAAATTCTTCTTAAAGTTGCCGAAGAAGTTGGGTCCAGCGATGAAGCCGACCGCCGTTACGAAAAGTATCAGTCCGATGTTATCTACTATCTTGAGAGCGGAGTCAACGAAAGTCATCGACGAGACGACGTTGTTGAGTTCGTCCTTCTGGTTCACGACGAGCTGCGCGGTCAGCTCCTCGTGGAAGATACAGCCGTAAATGAGTGCGATGATGAATACTCCCGCGGTGCCGAGTGATATGCCCTTTATCTTTATCCTGCCCAGTATATAGCCGAGCGCTGCGATAGAGAGCACCGAAAGCATGAGGAACGACACGCTTTTTATGGTGAGTATGCCATTGAATAATTCCATTATCTTTACACAGTCTTTCTTTATCATATTTCATGGGATACGCCGGAGCTCCCGGCATATCCCATGCGCATTTTATCTTGTTTTCCTTGCGTAGTCCGGGAGCAGCTTCGGGGAGACGACTGAGGTCTCTATGCCTGCGGAAGCAAGCTCGGAATCGAACTTTCCGATGTGGTCGAGGTTCAGACCTGTGGGAGCTTCGGTCTCCTTTGCCTTTGCGGCAGCGTAGATACCGGCATTTCTGCCGAATACGATAACGTCAAGGAGAGAGTTGCCCATGAGTCGGTTGCGTCCGTGGATACCGCCTGCGACCTCGCCCGCTGCGTAGAGGTTCTCGACTCCGGTCACGCCGTAGGTGTCGATGTCGAGTCCGCCGTTCTGGTAGTGGAGGGTCGGGTAAACGAGGATAGGCTCCTTGCGGATATCAATGCCGTACTTGCCGAACATTCGCAGCATTGCGGGGATACGCTTCTCGATAGTGCCCTCGCCGTTCTTGAACTCGATCATCGGGGTGTCGAGCCATACGCCCATGCCCTGCTCGGTCTGTATGCCCTTGCCGCGGGCGGTACACTCGCGGATAATAGACGCCGCTGTGACGTCGCGGGTCTCGAGGGGGTGCATGAAGACGTCGCCGTCGATGTTGACGAGCTTTGCTCCGAGCGAGCGTACCTTCTCGGTAACGAGAGCGCCGAATATCTGCTCGGGGTAAGCCGTGCCTGTCGGGTGATACTGGAGAGTATCGGCGTAGAGCAGCTTAGCACCGGCTCTGTAGCCGAGGACAAGTCCGTCAGCAGTTGCGCCGTAGTGGTTGGAGGTCGGGAAGCCCTGATAGTGGAGACGTCCTGCGCCGCCTGTCGCGATGATGACTGTCTTAGCTCTCGCAACGAGGAGCTCCTTCGTCTCCATGTTCATAAGGACAGCGCCAGCCGCCTTGCCGTTCTTGTCGAGAATGATCTCGATAGCAGCAGTGAAGTCAACAACCGGGATCCCCCGGTTTATGACCTCGTCGCGGAGGGTACGCATTATCTCAGCGCCGGAGTAGTCCTTCGCTGCGTGCATACGTTTGCGGGAGGTGCCGCCGCCATGGGTGGTGACCATTGTGCCGTCGGGCTCCTTGTCGAACTCGACGCCGAGCTTGTTCAGCCACTGGATACACTCGGGAGCCTTAGTCACGAGCTTTGCGACGAGCTCCGGCTTTGCTGCGAAATGTCCGCCGCCGAATGCGTCAACGAAGTGTATCGCGGGTGAATCGTTGGGCTTGTCGGCAGCCTGAATGCCGCCCTCAGCCATCATCGTGTTGGCGTCGCCGATGCGGAGCTTGGTCACTATCATCGCCTTAACGCCGGCTTCGTCTGCCTCTATCGCTGCGGAAGCACCCGCTCCGCCGCCGCCGATGATGAGCACGTCTGTGTCGTAGTCCGGCTTGGAGAGGTCAACGTCTGCGGGAGCGATACGGCTGTGCGCCTGAAGGAGGTCGGCTAGCTGCGTGGGGACCTTTTCGCCCTTGTTCGGACCTGCTGTGAGGACCGTGAACTCGCCCTGCTTGTAGTCCGGGTGGAACTCTGCGAGGAGAGCGTCCTTTTCCTCGGCGGTCATGCGCCTCGGCTCGAGAGCAGCGTTGGCAGCTCTTTTCTCGGCGACTGCCTTTGCCAGCTCGTTGAATCTGTCTATCTTGTACATACGCTTCCCCTCCTTTACTTCTCGATGTCGCGGTTGTTGTACATATCCTTGAGCTCCTGCACGGAATCGACTGACTTCGCGATGAGCTCAGACATTTTCTCGTCGAATATGCCCTCGTTGATCTCATTCACGCGGTCGCTGAGGTGCTGGCACTCGGGAGCGATGTACTTGCCGTTGAGTCTGCGTGCGAGCATAGCCACCTGCGGGTGGGAGATGCCTGCGGGGCAGCGTGACGAGCACACTCCGCACATAACGCAGTCGAAGGAGAGCTCTGCGCACTTCTCGAACTCGCCACGCTGGGCGTATGCGATGTACTGCATTACGTTCAGCTCCTGCGTGCACGCCTTGGTGCAGGCATTGCAGCCGATACAGGCGTATATCTCTGGGTAGAGTTGCATCATCACCTGCTGGTCGGGCTTTATCTCCTCGATATCGTATACTCTCTTTTCGAGCGGGAAGAACGGAAGCGTTGCGACGTACATTCCCTCCTCGACCTCGGTCTGGCACGCGAGACAGCCGTGGAGCTGCTGCTGTCCCTTTATCCTGTAAATGGTCGCGCACGCACCGCAGAAGCCGTTGCGGCAGCCGCAGCCTCTAACGAGCTCATAGCCTGCGTATTCCATTGCGGTCATTATCGTAAGCCCCTCCGGCACCTCGTACTTCTTGCCGAAGAGATAAACATTCAACATTTTCTCCATTTCAAGTCCTCCAAATCAATACTCGTCGGGAAGCTCGCCGAGCTCGTCGAAGCGGAACACGGGTCCGTCTTTGCAGACGTACTTATTGCCGATATTGCAGCGTCCGCATTTGCCCACCGCGCACTTCATGCGCAGCTCCATGGTCGTGTAGACCTGTGTATCTGTGAAGCCGAGCTCCTTCAGACCAGCGAGCGTGAACTTTATCATGATAGGCGGTCCGCAGACGAGGACGGTCTTGTCTGTCGAAGGAGCGAGCTCCTTGACGTAGTTCGGCACGAAGCCGACGTGTCCGTCCCAACCCTCCTGCGGGTTGTCGATGGTGAGATCTACCTCGACGCCGGGGTCGTTCATCCACTCGTCGAGTATCTCCTGATAGTCCACGAGGTCGTCCTTCGAGCGGGAGCCGTATATGACCTGTATGCTGCCGTAGTTCTCGCGCTTGTCGCGGACGTAATTGATGACGGAGCGCAGCGGAGCAAGTCCGATACCGCCGGCGATAAACAGGAGATCCCTGCCCTTCAGCTCGGTCTCCACGGGGAAGTGGTTGCCGTAAGGTCCGCGGACGGTTATCTGCTGTCCGACGTCCATTGCGTGCAGCCAGCCTGTAAGGCAGCCGCACTTCTTTATGCTGAATTCCATGAATTCCTTGTTCGTCGGGGACGAGGTTATGGAGAACATTCCCTCCCCTACGCCGGGTACTGAGAGCATCGCGCACTGTCCGGGCATATGCTCGAAGAGCTTGCCGCCCTCCGGCGATACCACGCGGAAGGTCTTGACGTCGGGAGTGTCCTGCCTGATGTCAGTGACTACTCCTATCTTGGGTATGAGCGTTTCAATGCTGTTCATCACTTTTCCTCCAATGCTTTCATGACCTTGACGATGTTCATTGATATAGGGCACTTGGAAAGACATCTTCCGCAGCCTACGCAGCCGAACTCGCCGTCGTTGTTCTTGGGGAAGTATACCAGCTTGTGCATGAACCTCTGGCGGAAGCGTTCAAGCTGGGTAAGGCGGGGATTGCCGTGAGCCATTTTTGTGAAGTCGGAGTACATACACGAATCCCAGCAGCGGAAGCGCTTTATGCCGTGTCCTGTGTCGAAGTCCTTGATGTCGTAGCACTGGCAAGTCGGGCACACGAAGGTACACGTTCCGCAGCCGAGGCAGCTCTCGGAGAGCTCGCCCCATTTATCGGAGTTGAAGTACTCGTTGAGCTTGTCGCCGCCGAAGTTCTCAGTGGAAAGAGCGGCGAGCGGGAGCTTTTTGAGTATCTCGCGGGTCTTGGACTGCACCTCGTCGAGCTTGGCTGTGTCGCCTTCCTCAAGGAGGGAGGATATCGAGTCTATGAAGCGCTGACCCTTGTCGTTGTTGGCTTTGAAGAATATGCTCTCACCGTCGGAGAAGCAGGCTGCGTCGCCCTCGGGAGCTGTCGCGTCGATGCCGAAGGTGCCGCAGAAGCAGGTCTCGGCAGGGCGCGTACACGCCATTGTGACGATAGTACCGTGGTCGCGGCGGTTCTTGTAGTAGCTGTCCACGGGATCGGCAAGGAATACCTTGTCGAGGATAGTGAAGCTGCGCGCGTCGCAGGCTCTTACGCCGAATACGACGAAGTCCTCACACTCCTTGCGGGGGTCGATGACCTCGATGTTCTTGCCCTCGACCTTGAAATCCACGAGGGATTCGGTCTGCGGGAAGAAGAAATCCTTGGCGCTGCGGACGGTGTTCAGTCTGCCCGTCAGCTTCATGCCGGGCTCGTATTTCCTGTACTCAGCCTCGCCGTCGGGACGGTCTGCGGGGATATAGAGCGTCTGCGCGGAGGCTATCTTGCCGAAAAGCTCGCCGAGACTGTCTATAGCTATTTTCAGCATTACTCAACTCCCCTTTCATGAACGATCTTCGGCTCGCAGTCCTCGGTATCGTAATTGGTGAGCGGCGAGCGGGAGGTGGTGTCCTCGCCTGCCTGATACTCGCCGTAAAGTGAGTTTATATCCTTGATGAACTTGCGGTTGAGAAGGTGGAGGGGGATATTCTGCGGACACACGCGCGAGCACTCGCCGCAGTCCGTACATCTTCCCGCAACGTGGAACGCGCGGATGATGTGGAACATATTCTCCTCGAAGCTGTCGGCGGGAGCCTTGTTCTCAACTCCCGACTGCGGATTGTCGAAAACGCACTTCTCGCACGAGCAAGCAGGACAGACGTTCCTGCACGCATTGCAGCGAATGCACTTCGAGAGCTCGCTGCGCCAGAACTCAAAACGCTCCTCGGCGGTCATGTTCTCGAGCTTCTCGACCATATCGAAGCGGTCAGAGTCGATGACCTCACCGTCCTCGCCGATGAGTTCGTCGTAGATGACGTGCTTCTTGCTCTTGCAGGAAAGGCACTTCTCGAGCATTGCGTCAGCGAGCGGGAGGGTCTCGATGCCGTAGAGGGTCTCGACCTTCACTGTGTCGCCGTCGCGCTGTGCGCTGAGTATGCCTGTTATTCCCTTGGACTTTATCTTTTCAGCGTCGAGCTTGCCGTCGCTGGGTATGCCGACGATGTAGACGTTCTCGCGGATAATGCGGTGCTCCTTGATGAGCTGGTTGAAGCTGTAGGTGTCACACGGCTTGAGGAAGCAAAGTATCTTCCCCTCCTTACGGCTCTCCTTGATGAGGTACTTGGAGACGTTCGCAGCTGTGAAGTCGTCGTACACGAAGCCCTCGTCGAGCTCCTGTGCGGACTCGAATACTGCGGGAGTGACGTCGTAAACGAACTCGCCGCGCTTCCATCCGATGACGCGCGTTACGGTGCCGTCCGCGAGCAGCGCCTTGGCCTTGCTTATCATTGCTTCCTGCATCGTAAGTCCTCCAATCTGCGGTTCGGACCGAGCTTTCTGACTGCCTCGGTGAACTCATTCATAGTCTTTGCGAACTTCTGACCCTCCGCAGCGGATACCCACTCAACGCGGGTACGGTCACGCTCGATACCGAGGTAGTCGAGCATACTGAACAGGAGCGTCATGCGGCGGCGTGCGTAATAGTTGCCGGAGGTGTAATGGCAGTCTCCGGGGTGGCAGCCGCAGATGATGACACCGTCCGCTCCGCGCTGGAACGCACGGAGTATGAACATCGGGTTCACGCGGCATGAGCACGGCACGCGGATTATCTTGACGTTCGTGGGGTAGTTCAGGCGGTTCGTACCCGAGAGGTCAGCTCCCGCATACGAGCACCAGTTACAGCAGAACGCAACTATGGTCGGCTGGAAATCCTTGTTATCATTTACTTGCATATCGCGTCTACCTCCGCCATTATCTGACTGTTAGAGAAGCCCTTGAGGTCCATCGCTCCCGACGGGCAGGCAACGGTACAAGCGCCGCAGCCCTGACATACCGCGGGATTCACGCTCGCTACGCGGCGTATTGCTGTGGTGCGGTCGGGCATTCTGAATTCCTTGTCGGTATATGTGATAGCTCCGTAGGGACATACCTTCTCGCAGGACGAACAGCCGTTGCACATTAGCTCGTCCGACTGCGCAACGCAGGGGTTGCAGGTTATGCTGTTCTTGCAGAGCAGTCCGATAGCCTTTGCGGCAGCCGCGCTCGCCTGAGCTACGGTCTCGGGGATATCCTTCGGTCCCTGACAAGCACCTGACAGGAAAATTCCTGCCGTTGCGCTCTCTACAGGGCGGAGCTTGGGATGAGCTTCGGTAAAGAAGTCGTTGGTGTCCATCTGGGTAGTGAGCATCGTCGCGAGCGGGCGTGCGGTCTTGTCGGGCTCGATAGCCGCCGCGAGGACCACCATATCGGCATTGATATGGAGCTGCTCGTTGGCGAGAAGGTCAGACGCCTGTACGTCGAGCTGACCGTCGGACTTCGGAGTTACCTTGCCGACCATGCCCTTGATGTAGTGGACGTTGTACTGCTCGACGGCGCGGCGGTAGAACTCGTCGAAGTTCTTGCCGGGTGTGCGGACGTCGATGTAGAAGACGTAGACCTCGGTGTCGGGGTACTTCTCGCGGATAAGCATTGCGTGCTTGGCTGTGTACATACAGCAGATCTTCGAGCAGTAGGGCTTGCCCTTCTCGTCATCGCAGCGCGAGCCAACGCACTGTACGAAAACTATGGTGTGCGGGTGCTTCTTGTCGGACGGACGTAGGAGCGTTCCGCCGTTGGGTCCCGCGGCGTTCATCAGACGCTCGAGCTCGAGCGAGGTAACGACATCCGGGGAGTGGCTGTATGCGAATTCGTCGAATTTGTCGAGCTTTATAGGATTGAAGCCGGTCGCTACCACGATAGCGCCGTACTTCTCCTCAATGAGCTGATCCTGCTGCTTGTAGTCGATAGCGCCGACAGAGCACATCTTCGAGCACACGCCGCACTTGCCGGTCTTCATCATGAGGCAGTAGTTGGGGTCGATAGTCGCGACCTTGGGTACTGCCTGTGCGAACGGGATATATATGGCGGTGCGGTTGTCGAGTCCCATGTTGAACTCGTTCGGCACCTTCTTCATCGGGCATTTCTCCGTGCAGAGACCGCAGCCTGTACACTTTGTCTCGTCAACATAGCGTGCCTTCTTCTTTATAGTTACAGTAAAATTGCCCACGAAGCCCTTGACGTCAGTGACCTCACTGAAGGAGTGGATATGTATCTTCTCATTCTGGGCTGCCTCGACCATTTTGGGCGTGAGGATACACGCTGCGCAGTCGAGGGTCGGGAAGGTCTTGTCTATCTGAGCCATTTTTCCGCCGATAGTAGGCTGCTTCTCGACGATGTCAACGTCGAAGCCAGCCTCAGCGATATCGAGGGCGGTCTGTATTCCAGCGATACCTCCGCCGATGACGAGGGCTCGCTTCACTACGGGGCTCTCCATGGAGGTCAGCGGCGCGTTGAGGTGTACCTTCGCGACTGCTGCTTTTCCGAGGATAACAGCCTTGTCGGTAGCTGTGGCAATGTCCTTGTGTATCCACGAGCACTGCTCACGGACATTCGCTATCTCGACAAGGTAGGGATTCAGTCCTGCGGCAGCTGCTGCCTTGCGGAAGGTGTTCTCGTGCATTCTCGGGGAGCACGAGCATATAACGATACCTGTGAGCTTATGCTCCTTTATAGCGTCCTTGACAAGGTTCTGTCCGGACTCGGAGCACATATACTGGTAGTCCTGGGAGACTACGACTCCCGGCTCATGGCTGAGAGCCTCGGCAACTGCCTTTACGTCCACCGTTGCGGCGATGTTCGTACCGCAGTGACAGACGAATACTCCAATTCTCTGCATTTGCTCTGCTCCTCCTTACTTCGTGTATTTCCTGAATGCCGTAACGATAGCCTGCTGCGGGAGCTCATCGTCGAGGAGCTCCGGGATATCTGTCGGGACAAGGCGGTCTCCGCCCTGCTGACGCTCAGCGGCGAGCCTTACAGCCTCGACTACCTTTGCGGGCTCGACTCCGCGGGGACATCTGTCCACGCAGGCAAAGCACGTAAGGCACTTGTATATCGACTCGGACTTCATGAGGGTCTCGATGTCGCCCTTTTCGACCATGTACACGAACTGGTGCGGGTGATATTCCATTTCGTCGTAGGACGGGCACGTCGCGGAGCATTTTCCGCAGCGCATACACTTCAGCACGTTCGCTCCGCTCGAACGGAGGACCTGTTCCTTCAGATATTTATTCATTTGCACCCTCCTTGAGTCCGAGCGCCTCCGCGAGAAGCTCCGTGAAGTAGTACACAGGCAGCTCAGAGCCGGAATTCTTCCTGAGATTGTACATACACAACGGACAGGCTGTTATTATCATGTCCGCGCCCTGATCCTGCGCACAGTCCATTATCTTCGCGCTGCGCTTTGCAGCCTGAGCCTTGTCCTCCATTGTGATGTAGCCGCCGCAGCACTCATTGCGCTGGGCGTAGATAACAGGCTCAGCGCCTATCGCCCTGATGAAGTCCTCCATGATCGTGGGGTTCTCGGGGTCGTCCATTGCGAGAGCCTTTGCCGGACGCAGCAGCAGGCAGCCGTAGTACGCGGCTATCTTCTTCCCTGCAAGCGGGTTCGTTATCTTCTCCCTGAGCTTGTCGAAGCCTACGACGTCGCGCAGGAGCTCGAGGTAGTGGTAGACAGTCGTTTCGCCGTTATACGGAGTATCGAGCTGCATATAGGCATTGACCTTAGCCGCCATCTCGGCGTCGCGGGAAATATCGTAATTGGTCTGCTTGATGACATTGTGGCACGCCGAGCAGACAGTCACGAGCGGTCTGCCCGCGCTCTTTGCGGAATCGAGCACTCTTACCGCGGAGAGCTTGGTGGCTATCTCGTCTTTTGCGGTGGTGTAGGCTCCGCCGCAGCACTGCCAGTCCGCGGGCTCCTCGAGCTCTATGCCGAGTGCCTTAGCGGACGCTCTTGCATATTCATCGAGGTCCTTCGCCTTGTTGCGGAGGGTACAGCCGGGATAATATGTAAATGTTTCCATAGCAAATCCTTTCTGTAGGGGACGGCGGCCTCGACGTCCCATTATAGTTCAGAACGGTCCGCGTCAGCGGACACCGCAATTATTCACTATTCACTATTCATTATTCACTATTATTTGCGACCTTCGGGCGCATCACGCCATCTGCTCGGGGTGGAAGACCTCGTCGAAGCGATCCGCTGTGAGGAAGCCGAGCTCCACGCAGGCTTCCTTCAGTGAGATGTTGTCCTTGAATGCCTTCTTCGCGGTCTTGGCGGCGTTCTCGTAGCCGATGTACGGGTTGAGCGCGGTGACGAGCATGAGGGAGTTGTGGAGGTTGTGGTGCATTTTCTCCTTGTTCGCCTTTATTCCGACTGCGCAGTTCTTGTCGAATGAGATGATCGACTCCGCGAGCAGACGCGCCGACTGGAGGAAGTTGTACGCACATACAGGCATGAACACGTTCAGCTCGAAGTTGCCCTGCGAGGCTGCCATGCCGACTGCTACGTCGTTGCCCATTACCTGTACCGCGACCATCGTCACCTGCTCGCACTGGGTCGGATTGACCTTGCCGGGCATGATAGACGAGCCGGGCTCGTTCTCGGGAATGAATATCTCGCCGAGGCCGTCTCTCGGTCCGGAAGCAAGCCAGCGGACGTCGTTGGCTATCTTCATCATGTCAGCTGCGAGTGCCTTGAGGGCGCCGTGTGCGAACACTATCTCGTCCTTGGAGGTGAGGGAGTGGAACTTGTTGGGGGCTGTGGTGAACTGCTTTCCTGTTAGCTCACTGATAGCCGCTGCGGACTTCTCTGCGAAGCCTGCGGGAGCGTTGAGTCCCGTACCTACGGCAGTTCCGCCGAGGGCGAGCTCCTTCAGCTCCTCGCACGAGGAGAGGATCATCTTTCTGTCCTTTTCGAGAGAGGCTCTCCAGCCGCTTATCTCCTGCGAGAATTTAATGGGAGTTGCGTCCTGGAGGTGTGTGCGTCCGCTCTTGACAATGCCCTCGTTCTCAGCTTCGAGGCGCTTGAACGTAGCAACGAGCTGGTCTATTGCGGGTATCACCTTGTCCTCGAGGGCGATGACTGCGGCGATGTGCATTGCTGCGGGGAATGTATCGTTGGAGGACTGGCTCATGTTGATGTCGTCGTTGGGGTGGAGGAGCTTCGAGCCGGCTATCTCGTTGCCGCGGTTCGCGATGACCTCATTCGCGTTCATGTTGGACTGCGTACCGCTGCCGGTCTGCCATACTACGAGCGGGAAATGCTCGTTGAGGGCGCCGCTGATGACCTCGTCGCACGCCTGAGATATCGCAGCGAGCTTCCCGTCGGTCATCTTCTCGGGCTTGAGCTCGTGGTTCGCGAGCGCCGCGGCTTTTTTGAGTATGCCGAATGCGTGGGTAATCTCCCTCGGCATGGTCTCTATGCCTACGCCGATGAGGAAGTTCTCATGGCTGCGCTCGGTCTGGGCTGCCCAGTACTTGTCGGCGGGAACTCTGACCTCGCCCATTGAGTCATGTTCTATACGATAATCCATATTTATACACTCCCGGTCATTAATGTACGGCTTCTGCCGATTGATAAAAAATTATCATGTTATCTACAGAATAAGGCTCCGCCCATCCGTTCAGCTTCCCTCAGAGGAAAAATCGGGTCACCGAGCCTGAGATCACAGGCTCGGTATTCTTATGCTGCGTTCCGCCGGAGAGGATCCCCCTCCCGGAGCCGGTCCGGGCGCGCCTTGCTTATTCTATGGTGTTCACGCTGTAGGACAGCGTTGTGAGACTGTCGCCGAGGTGGACGTTCTCCACGACGACGTCAGCATGCGTCAGCTTCAGGTCATAGTGGGTGAAGTTCCAGAAGGCGTGTACTCCGAGCCCGACGAGCCTGGCCGCTTCCTTTTCGGCTGCCTGCTGCGGTATGCAGAGGATAGCTGCGGAGGGCTTGTGCTCCGCGCAAAACTTCTCGAGGTCGGCGAGGTCGAGGACGGTCAGCTCTCCGAGCTTCCTGCCGATGATAGCGGGGTCAACGTCGAATGCGCCGATGAGGTCGAAGCCCTTGCTGCGGAAGTCGATGTGCCGAGCTATGGCTTTGCCGAGGTTTCCCGCGCCGAGAAGTATCATCGGGGTCTGCTTGTCGAGTCCGAGTATCTTGCCGATCTGCGCGCGCAGGTCGCTGACGTTGTAGCCGTAGCCCTGCTGACCGAACTCGCCGAAGCAGTTGAAATCCTGCCTTATCTGCGAGGCTGTAAGTCCCATTTTTTCGGCAAGCTCACGCGATGATATGCGGACGTACCCGCTTGATTCAAGCTCTCCGAGGAATCTGTGATACCTCGGCAGACGTCTGATAACTGAGTTTGATATAGCGTTTTTTGACATCTGATATGCCTTTCTATGCGTTTGAGCCGCATTACATCATTTTATCGAGTCTTACCTTTATTTCGTCAAGGAAGGTCTTGGAATCGACCTTTTTCTTGTTGTCGAGCTTGGAGATGAGGTACAGGTCGCCGGTCATGACGCCCTCCTCGATAGTCTGGATAGTAGCCTTCTCGAGCTTGTCTGCGAAATCGCAGAGCTCAGGAGTGCCGTCGAGCTCGCCTCTCTTGCGGAGTGCGCCGCTCCATGCGAAGATAGTCGCTACGGAGTTTGTGGAGGTCTCCTCGCCCTTGAGGTACTTGTAGTAGTGGCGCTGAACGGTGCCGTGAGCTGCCTCGTACTCGTAGATACCGTCGGGTGAAACGAGGACGGAGGTCATCATGGCAAGGCTGCCGTATGCTGTGGATACCATGTCGGACATAACGTCGCCGTCGTAGTTCTTGCAAGCCCAGATATAGCCGCCGTTCGAGCGGATAACGCGGGCTACGGCGTCATCGATGAGGGTGTAGAAATACTCGATGCCTGCTGCCTCGTACTTGTCCTTGTACTCGTTCTCGTAGATCTCAGCGAAGATGTCCTTGAAGCGGTGGTCATACTTCTTGGAGATAGTGTCCTTGGAGGCGAACCACACATCCTGCTTGAGGTCGAGGCCGTAGTTCAGGCAGGCTCTTGCAAAGCCTGCGATAGAGTCGTCGAGGTTGTGGAGTCCCTGGATGATACCGTCGCACTTCTTGAAGTCGTGGATCAGCTCACGGGTCTCGTTGCCGTTCTCGTCAGTTACTACGAGCTCAGCCTTGCTGCCCTTGCTGACGCGCATCTCGGTGTTCTTGTAAACGTCGCCGTAGGCATGACGGGCAATGGTTATCGGCTTGGTCCATGTCGGAATGTACGGCTCGATGCCCCTGACGATGATAGGAGTCCTGAATACAGTTCCGTCGAGGGCAGCACGGATAGTGCCGTTCGGCGACTTCCACATCTGGGTGAGGTTGTACTCAGGCATTCTTGCGGCGTTGGGAGTGATAGTCGCGCACTTTACCGCTACGCCGTACTTCTTGGTAGCCTCTGCGGAATCTATCGTGACCTGATCCTTGGTCTCCTCGCGGTGAGCGAGTCCGAGGTCGTAGTACTCTGTGTTGAGTTCAACATAGGGTTCAAGGAGGGTCTCCTTTATCCACTGCCAGAGTATCCTTGTCATCTCGTCGCCGTCCATCTCAACGAGCGGCGTTTTCATCGTTATCTTTGCCATTGGCTCATACCTCCGTAACTTTTATTTGTTCATTGCCCTGCTGAGGAGCTCTAAGAATATGCCCAGCAGCACTATCATGATCATGATGATGACGTTGCGCACGACAGCCGGCACAAAGCTGATCTGGTCTGCCTTCATGCTCTTTACTGTGCCTGCGATAAAAGCGGTGAACACTCCTATCACTATCGCGAAGGTCAGGTCAGCGCCGAGGAATACCGCTGCGAGCAGTCCCAGCACGAAGCCGATGAGCTGCGGCAGGAATATCCACATCCAGCCTGCGCCGCGCTTTCTGCGGAAGGAGCTTGCGTCTACCTCCTGCTGCTTTATGCGCGCGTCTGTGATTATGTCGTCGATTATCTCTTTGATGTACATTTCCCCGTTCCCCTTCTATCATTTATTTCAGCAGCGGGAATGCTGTCAGTCCGAGCAGGACAAGCAGCATGACCGTGCCGATGACGTTGAACACCTTCTGTCCGGTGCTCATGTCCCCCAGTTGCTTTGTCTTGTATATTTTCAGGAACCAGACGAGCAGTATCAGCACCTCGAAGAATATCATCATCTCGAGAGGCGCTGCTGCACGCCCGGATTTCATCATGTACATTACTTCATCGACTCTCTTGTGTAGTCAAGGAGTCCGCCTGCAAGCATGATGTCCTTTGTGCGTCCCGAAAGCTCGCAGAGTACGGGTATCTCAGCGCCCTTGGTCTTGTTGAGGACGGTCAGCTCGGACTTTCCGGACTCGACTGCCTTCCTTACATCTGCGAGAACGAGCTCGTCGCCCTGATCTATCTTGTCGTAGTCAGCCTCATTCACGAATGTGAGCGGGAGGATACCGGCGTTGATGAGGTTAGCTCTGTGGATTCGTGCGAAGGACTTCACGAGGACTGCCTTTACGCCGAGGTAGAGCGGCGCGAGGGCTGCGTGCTCACGCGAGGAGCCCTGTCCGTAGTTGGAGCCGCCGACGATGATGCTCTTGCCGAGCGCCTTTGCTCTCTCCGGGAAGCTCTCGTCGCATACGGCGAAGCAGTGCTGCGAGATCTTCGGGATATTCGAGCGGAGCGGAAGTATCTTTGCACCCGCGGGCATGATGTGGTCTGTGGTGATGTTGTCACCGACCTTGAGGGAGACAGGTGCGTCGATAGTCTCAAGGAGAGGAGATGTCTCCGGGTAGGGCTTGATGTTGGGTCCGCGGAGTATCTCTACGCTGTCCATTTCCTCAGCGGGAGCCGGAGGTACGACCATGTTGTCGTTTATCGTGAATACCTCGGGAAGCTTGAACTCAGGCATATCGCCGAGCTCGCGCGGGTCTGTGAGGTAGCCTGTGAGGGCGGAGACTGCTGCCATTTCCGGCGATACAAGGTAGATCTGACCGTCCTTTGTTCCGGAGCGGCCCTCGAAGTTGCGGTTGAAGGTGCGGAGGGAGATACCCTTGGAGTTCGGGGACTGTCCCATGCCGCTGCAGGGTCCGCAGGCGCTCTCGAGGATACGCGCGCCGGCTTCGATGAGGTCGGAGAGCGCGCCGTTCTGTGCGAGCATATTCAGCACCTGCTTGGAGCCGGGTGCGATAGCAAGCGAAACGCTGGGGTCAACAGTCTTGCCCTTGAGGATATATGCGACCTTGAGCATATCAAGGAGCGAGGAGTTCGTACATGAACCGATACATACCTGATCTACCTTGAGCTTGCCTATCTCCTCGACGCTCTTGACGTTGTCGGGAGAGTGCGGGCAGGCTGCGAGCGGAACGAGCTCGCTGAGGTCGATCTTCAGCTCCTCATCGTAAACTGCGTCGGGATCCGCTGCGAGAGGTGTCCATACCTCCTCACGCTTCTGAGCCTTCAGGAACTGCTTTGTTACCTCGTCCGACGGGAAGATAGAGGTGGTCGCGCCGAGCTCTGCGCCCATGTTGGTGATAGTAGCTCTCTCGGGTACGGACAGGGTCTTGACGCCCTCGCCGCAGTACTCGATGACCTTGCCAACGCCGCCCTTTACGGACATTCTTCTGAGGACTTCAAGGATAACGTCCTTTGCCGCTACCCACGGACGGAGCTTGCCAGTGAGCTCAACTCTTACGACCTTGGGGCAGGTTATGTAGTAAGCGCCGCCGCCCATAGCTACTGCAACGTCGAGTCCGCCTGCGCCGATAGCGATCATACCGATACCGCCGCCTGTGGGAGTGTGGCTGTCGGAGCCGATGAGCGTCTTGCCCGGGATACCGAAGCGCTCGAGGTGTACCTGATGGCAGATACCGTTGCCGGGACGTGAGAAGTAAATGCCGTGCTTCTTGGCAACGCTGCCGATGAAGCGGTGGTCGTCCGCATTCTCAAAGCCGTTCTGGAGCGTATTGTGGTCGATGTATGCGACCGAGCGCTCAGTCTTTACGCGCGGCACTCCGATAGCCTCGAATTCGAGGTAAGCCATAGTGCCTGTTGCGTCCTGCGTGAGGGTCTGGTCGATACGAATGCCTATCTCACTGCCCTTGACGTACTCGCCGTCAACGAGATGTGCGCGAAGTATCTTTTCGGTAAGAGTTAATCCCATAGAGATCAGTCCTTTCATCATATATATACTTATTTTACTACATTTAAAATAGTTTGTCAAGAAATAAACAATGTATATTACAGGGACTTAACATATGTTTAGTTAGGGTAACAAAACATAATTAAACAGAGCAGGCTCCCCTGCGGGAGCCTGTCTTGCTGTCATAGTATTTTTTCGGCGGCGATGAACTCGTGTCCGAACATCCCATACCTGCCGTAAAATGTGAATCCGAGCCGGTCGTAAATGCGGCGTGCCGGGATATTATGCGGGGATACAAGAATATGCACGGACTCGCAGCCCTCGCCTCTGAGGACTTCAAAAAGCTGCTCCAGCATTACTGCTGACAGCCTCCTGCCGCTGTAAGCTGCGGAAATGACTATCCTCGCGATCTCGCGGCAGCTTCCACCGCGGAGCTCCCAGCAGTCAATGCCGTCGAGCTCGTTCTCGCGGACTACCGAGACCGCCCCGATGATGTGTCCGCCGTCAGCGAGCACATACAGCTTCCCGGCAGCAATGTCTCCGTCGGCAAGCGCCTCGGACGGGTAGGCATCGTCCCATGTGCAGCCGGGTCTGCCGACCGCTGAACGGTACAGTGCAAGCACCTCCGGTTTGTCGGAGGCGTCAGCCCTGCGGAAGACCGTTTCAGACATCGTTCCTGATGATGTCCTCCGGGGTCTCGCGCTTTACTGCCACGCGCGACTCGCCGTTGTTGATAAATACAACAGCAGGCTTGGGGATACGGTTGTAGTTCGAGGACATGGAATAGTTGTACGCGCCAGTCGCGAGAACTGCCAGAATGTCGCCGGAATCAGCGTGCTGGAGAGGCATATTCTCGCCGATGAGATCGCCGCTCTCGCAGCATTTTCCCGCAATGGTGACCTTCTCTGTGCGCTCCTCCCCTGCCTTGTTGGCAACGACTGCCTCATACTCGGACTGGTACAGGATATAGCGCGGATTATCGGGCATTCCGCCGTCTACGGAGATGTATGTGCGTATGCCGGGTATCTCCTTGCGTGCGCCGACTGTGTAAAGCGTGATACCTGCGGGCGCAGCGATGGAGCGTCCGGGCTCTATGTACATCTCAGGCTGCGCGATGCCGAGCTCCGCGCACTTCTTCTCCACGACTGCGGAGACGCGGCGCAGGTATTCCTCGAAGGGAGCGGGGTCGTGCTCGTTCAGGTACTTTATACCAAAGCCGCCGCCGAGGTTCAGTCCCTTTACCTCGTAGCCGAGCTCGTTCTTTATCTTCGCGATGAAGTCCAGCATTACGCCCGCTGCCGCCTCAAAGGGGTCGATGTCGAAAATCTGCGAGCCGATGTGGCAGTGCAGTCCCACGAGCTTCACGAACTTACACGCGACTGCTTCCTTTACTGCCTCGAATGCCTCGCCGGTCTCGAGCGCGAAGCCGAACTTGCTGTCTATCTGACCGGTCAGGACTGCCTTGTGGGTGTGGGCGTCGATACCGGGCTTGATACGGAACATGATGTGCGGTGTCTTGCCCATTTTCTCCGCGAGGGCTTCAAGTCTGCGGAGCTCGGGGAGATTGTCCACGATTATGTGTCCTACGCCGTTCTCGAGCGCGTAGCGGAGCTCCTCGTCGGTCTTGTTGTTGCCGTGGAAGCCGACCTTCTCCATGGGGAAGTCTGCGCTGACTGCGGTGTAGAGCTCGCCTATCGAAACAGCGTCCAGACCGTCGCCCTCGCTCGCGACTATGCGGCATATCTCCTTGCAGCAGAACGCCTTGCTCGCGTAGTGGACGTATCCCCTGCCGTTGTAGTATTTCTGCATACTCTCGTGGAAGCGGCGGAGGTTCTTCCTCACCATCTGCTCGTCCATGACGTACAGCGGTGTGCCGTACTGTGCTGCAAGCTCAACGGTGTCGATACCGCCGACTGTGAGGTGTCCTTTTTCGTTCACACCAAGATTTTCAGATACGAACATATTTATCATTCCTTTCTGTTATCATTCGTCAGTTTCTTCATCGTCGTCCGCAATGTCCTCGATTATCTGCCTGAGCTCCTCCACGCCCTCGAAGGTCTGCGAGGAGAACGGTATGACGTGCATATCATCAAAGCACGATATTTCGGTGCGGAATGCCTCCATGCGCTTCTCGCGCTCGGACTTGCTGAGCTTGTCTATCTTCGTCAGGACGAGCACGAAGGGCATTTCCGTGTCGATGAGGTAGTTTATCATCTGCACATCGTCCTTTGTGGGAGCATGGCGGCTGTCCACGAGCATGAAAACGAGCCGTATGTCCCGGTCGGAGCTGAGGTAGCCCTCGATGAGGTCAGCCCAGCGCTCCTTCTCGGACTTCGCGACCTTTGCGTAGCCGTAGCCCGGCAGGTCAACGAAGTAGATGTTCTCCAGACCGTAGAAATTTATCGTCGCGGTCTTTCCGGGGACGGAGCTCACGCGGGCGAGGTTCTTTCGGTTGAAGATCTTGTTTATCAGCGTGGATTTACCGACGTTTGAATGTCCGGCGAAGGCTATCTCGATGCGCTCCGGCGGAGGCAGCTGCGAGAACTTGCCGTATGCAGCGGTAAATTCAGCCTTGTTATAGTTCAGCTTCATGAGCTTCACCCCTTATTTTCTGATGAGCGCCGTGTCGAGGACGTCCGTCAGCTTCTCCGCAAATACGAACTCCACTGCGCCCTTTACGGCGTCGTCTACCTCCTCGAGGTCGGGCTTGTTGGCGGATGGAATAACTACGGTCCTGATTTCCGCCTTGTACGCAGCCATGGTCTTCTCGCGCAGACCGCCTATCGGGAGCACCTTTCCGTGGAGGGTTATCTCGCCGGTCATCGCGACGTCCGCACGGACCGGTATCCCGGCAAGCGCGGATATAAGTGCAGTCGTTATGGTGACGCCTGCGGAGGGACCGTCCTTCGGGACTGCGCCCTCGGGAGCGTGTATGTGGATGTCGCTGTTCTTGTAGAATTCCTTGTCTATGCCATAGCTGTCTGCGACGCTGCGGACATAGCTCACTGCTATCTTCGCACTCTCCTTCATGACGTCTCCCAGCGAGCCCGTGACCTCTATCTTGCCTGTTCCGGGCATTACGAGGACTTCGAGCGGCATGAGCACTCCGCCTACGGACGTCCATGCGAGACCGTTGACCACACCCACCTGATCGAGCTTGGAGGAGAGGTCGGGGAGGTACTTCTGTACGCCGAGGAAGTCGTGGAGATCTTTCTCCTTCACTGTAACGCGCTTGACCTCTCCGGCAGCTATTTTCCGGGCGGTCTTGCGGCAGAGCGACGCTATGCACCTTTCGAGCGAACGCACACCGGCTTCCTTTGTGTAGAAGCGGATTATCGCGTCTATCGCGGCATCGTCTATCTTCAGCTGCGATGACTTCAGACCGTGCTCCTTCAGCTGCTTGGGGACAAGGTGCTCCTTCGCGATATGGAACTTCTCCTCGGCTGTGTAGCTCGGGAGCTCGATGACCTCCATGCGGTCAAGGAGCGGTCCGGGGATAGCCGAGACGTTGTTCGCGGTCGTGATAAAGACTGCCTTGCTGAGGTCGAACGGCACCTCGATGAAGTGGTCGCGGAAGGCGTTGTTCTGCTCGCTGTCGAGCACCTCGAGCATTGCCGAGGACGGGTCGCCCTTGATGTCGGAGCAGAGCTTGTCGATCTCGTCGAAAAGTATGAGCGGATTGGCTGTGCCTGCCTGCTGTACGGCGGTGATGACACGTCCCGGCATAGCGCCGACGTAGGTCTTTCTGTGTCCGCGTATGTCAGCCTCGTCGCGGACGCCGCCGAGGGATACTCTCGCGTACTTGCGTCCCATAGCCTTTGCCACGGACTTCGCAACGGAGGTCTTGCCTATTCCGGGAGGTCCCGCGAGGCATATTATCTGTCCCTTTATCTCGGGGTTGAGCATATGGACTGCAAGGAACTCGAGTATGCGCTCCTTGACCTTTTTCAGTCCGTAGTGATCCTTTTCGAGAACGGCTTCGGCCTTTTCCATTGTCATCTTCGCCTTGGAGTATTTGCCCCACGGAAGGTCGATGACGGTATCGAGGTAGTTCTTGATGACGAAGGCTTCCTGCGATGAGGGCGGGAGCTTGGTGAGCTTATCGGCTTCTTTCAGGAGCTTTTCGCGGCTCTTGTCGTCTATTTTCAGCTCCATGATGTCGTTGACGTATGCGAATGCGTCGTCGGAGTCGTCCTCGCCGAGCTGCTCCTGTATTATCCTCATCTGCTCACGGAGGTAGTACTCGCGCTGACCCTTGTCGATGCTGTTCTTGGTCTGCTCGTTGATGAGGTTCTCGAGCTCGAGTATCTCGACCTCTGAGCTCAGGCACGCGAAGAGCACGCTGAGCTTGTTGATTATGTTGGACTCCTCGAGGAGGGTCTGCTTGTCGCGGTAGTTGAGGTTGCAGTTGAAGGTAACTGTCTCGAACAGCTTATACGGAGAATCCTGCGTCATCACGGACGTGAGGAGCTCCTTGGGCATTCTCGGGAAGAATGCGGAATAGCGCTCGAAGATGTCCTTTACGGAGCGCATGAGTGCCTCCGCCTCGACCTCGTCGTACTTCGCGCGGGAGTAGGTCGGGGTGCGCTTGACCTCTGCACGGAGGGTCTTGCCGTCGTCGAAGAGGCGGACGAGATTTGCCTTGTATACGCCCTCGACGAGCACCTTCATCACGTTGTCCGGGAGCTTGAGCACCTGCTTTATCTCCGCGACTACGCCGACTTTGTAGAGGTCGGACGCCTTGGGGTCATCGACGTAGGCTTCGTGCTGGGTCACGAGGAAGAGCTTACCGCCCTCCTTCAGGGATTTTTCTATAGAAGCCTGCGACTTGTCGCGGGCGACGTCGAAGTGCATGACCATTTTCGGGAAAGCAACAAGTCCGCGCATCGCGACGGCGTAGAAGGTGTTGCTGTTCTCGGTGTTTTTATCACTCTTAATGGTCTGTTCCATATTTATCACCACATTTCAGATGTTTTCTTTCTCAATAGCGAGCTTTCTGTATGCTCTTTTATATTATACTATAAATAAAAACAAAATGCAAGTCCCGGAGGGGTGCCGGACACTGCAGGAATGCTGAAAAGAACGTAAATAAGTTTAATTATTCGGCATAAATCGGTGTATTGAATAGTCAGCGGCGGCAGAGTTAGTGCATATGTACTAAATTTATCATCATCTTGAAATTTTTCTTTACTTTTTGTTGATTTCGTGTTATGATATACTATAGGTGAATGCAGCGTGGGAGAATTCTGAGCATTTTGTGAAAAAGCACTTTACTTTTGCGAAATAATGTGTTAAAATGTAAAGTGCAGAACTGCTCCCCGGGAATGCCCCGGCGCTGCGGTGCTGTCCGCTATCTTCAGCCCTTCAGGGCAGATTGGAGCTATTACTATGATCGACAAAATAAGATCGGAAAGCATGGATATGCTCTTTGAGGCTATCCTCACTCTCGACTCCGTCGAGGACTGCTACAGATTCTTCGACGACCTCTGCACGAGCATCGAGCTCAAGGCTTTCGCACAGAGACTTCAGGTCGCGAAGCTGCTTGACGAGCACAGAGTCTACAACAGCATCGTCACCGAGACCGGCGCAAGCACAGCTACGATAAGCCGCGTCAACCGCTCCCTCAAGGACGGCAACGACGGCTATGATATGGTATTCAAGCGTCTTGAAAACAAGAACGCTGACAAATAAGAAAGGAATGGTCTCATGAAAAAAACGGGCTTTTTGAAAAGGTCGATAGCGTGCCTCTCAGCTGCTGCCACGATCATCACAGCCTGCCCGATGTCTATGTCCAACGCTGCGGTCATCGACACGGAAAACCCCAACAACTACGACAACTTTGCCGAGGCGCTGCAGCTCGCGCTCTGCTTCTATGACGCGAACAAGTGCGGCGATAAGGTCGGCGAGGACGGCTACTACAAATGGCGCGAGGACTGCCACGTCAAGGACGCTGAGATCCCGCTCCAGCCCATGAACCCCATGCCTGAGCTCTACGGCGAAGCCAAGAACGACGGCTCCGAGAACGGTCAGAAGCAGGAGGAGAAGGAGGACAAGCAGCCCCTCGGCGAGGGCGACGGCGACGGCGGTCTCAGTGCTGCTACAGGTCTCTACGAGGGCGTCAATATGTCCTCTGAGTTCATCGAGGCGAACAGAGAGTTCCTTGACCCCGACGGAAACGGTACCCTCGACCTCACAGGCGGCTGGCACGACGCCGGCGACCACGTCAAGTTCGGTCTTCCCGGAAGCTACTCCGCTTCAACTGTCGGCTGGGGCTACTATGAGTTCCGCGATGCTTACATCGAAATGGGTCTCCAGAAGCACATCGAGGACGAGCTCCGCTGGATAAACGACTACTTCATGAAGGTCACATTCCTCGACGACGAAGATAACGTAGTTGCTTACTGCTATCAGGTCGGCGAAGGAAATAACGACCATAACTACTGGTGCGCTCCTGAGCTCCAGGTGGACGACACATACGTTGCTTCGTCTTCGTGCGCTGTCAAGCGTCCGGCTTACTTCGCTACCACCGAGATGCCCGCTCCGGATCAGTGTGCAGGAGCTGCTGCATCGCTCGCTATCAACTACCTCAACTTCAAGGATACAGACCCCGGTTACGCTGCCGACAGCCTCAAGTACGCAAAGGCACTCTATGAGTTCGCTGTTGCTACTCATGAGGAGGAATGGGAGCCCGGCACAACTCCGAGCTCGCTCGTTCTCGGCTACGACGGCGGCTTCTATCACTCCAGCTACGACTACGATGAGCTCTCATGGGCTGCTGTATGGCTCTACTACGCTACAGTCGCTGAGGACGAGTCCTACAAGGACGAGGCTTACGACAAGTACATCGAGGCTATCATCGCCGTTGATGAGGATACTACCAACGCCAAGGGCGCTCACCCCTACACCGGCTACATGAAGCGTATCATCACCGATACCGGCAACTGCTGGCAGAACATCTGGGTACACTGCTGGGATACAGTATGGGGCGGAGTTTTCGCTAAGCTCGCTCCTATCACAAACACCGCCCGCGACTGGTACATCTTCCGCTACAACCTTGAATACTGGTCGGGCTGCGCAAGCACTATCGACAGCTCCGAGTGGGGCTATGAGCCGGTTCACGGTCACAAGTACTTCGGCATGGACGACTTCCTCTGGAATACTCCCATGACCTGCGACGAGATACCTGCCCTCAAGGACAGCGAGACCAGCGGCGACTTCATCGCCAAGTCTCCCAAGGGCTGGGCTGTTGTCTCCGGATACGGCTCCGCACGTTACAACACCGCAGCAGGTCTCTGTGCGTGCGTTTACGCAAAGACCACTGGCGATGACACCTTCCTCCCCTGGGCTAAGGCTCAGATGGAGTACATCCTCGGAAACAACCCCATGGGCTACGCTTATGAGGTCGGCTACGAGCACAGCTACGCTTCACAGCCGCACCACCGTGCTTCTCACTGCTCTGCAACTCAGAGCCAGGAGGATCCGATCGTTCAGGTACATACCCTCTGGGGCGCGCTCGTAGGCGGTCCTGACCTCAAGGATTACCACCACGACGAGACAAAGGATTACATCTACAACGAAGTCACCGACGACTACAACGCAGGCTTCTGCGGCGACCTTGCAGGTCTGTACTACTTCTACGGCGCTGAGGGCAAGGAGCTCGCTGACAAGAACTATATCCTCCCCGACTTCGATATGTCCGCCAACGCTGCCGGCTATGACCAGATCGACGAGAACGGCGATCCGCTGCCGACAGGTTACTACGTCGGAGGTGCGAAGGCTCAGGAGAAGGAGGACGGTATCCAGCTCAAGATAGTTCTCCACAACAGAACTGTTGACCCGCCGAGATTCAAGTGCGACGTCAAGGCAAGATACTACTTCAATATCCAGGAGCTCCTCGATCAGGGCTACGACGAGACCTACATCACCACCCGCATCGACTACGATCAGGAGGCTGGCTACACCAATAACGCTCATCACGCTGTCCTCACAGGTCCGTTCAAGTATGACGACAACGGCAACTACTACGTTGAGGTGACATGGGAGAACTGCTCGTTCTACGGCAGCCGTGTTTACCAGTTCGCGCTGACTACCAAGTTCGACGGCGAGCTCAATGTCTACCCCGAGTGGGATTCCACCAACGACTACAGCTATGAAGAACTCATCAGCTTCGAGGACGTTAACGCCGCAGAGCAGATCACCAATAAGATCACGCTTTACGCTGACGGCGAGCTCATCTGGGGCGTTGAGCCGGACGGCACTTCCGCTGACTCTCTCGCTCCCGCAAAGACCCTCTACGGCGACGCAAACTGCGATAAGGAGGTCAATATGGCTGACGCTGTATTCATCATGCAGAATCAGGCTGACCCCGACGAGTTCGTGATAACCGAGCAGGGCAAGATCAACGGCGACGTTTACGGCGGCGGTGACGGCATTACCAATCAGGACGCACTCGCTATCCAGCAGTATGAGGCTGGAATAGTCAAGGAGCTCCCGGTAAAATCCGCATAAAAACACAGAGGGTGACTGAGGTCGCCCTCTTTTTTATCGTATAACGATTATGATAGAGGGCGCACGGAATGCGCCCATACAATCATCTGTCATACAAAAAAGGGACTGCAAGCGCAGTCCCTTTCTGATTTCCATTCTATATTATAGTGAACGCCAAAATATTTTGTCGTTTGCTATATACCATTTTATTCTATCGTGAGGTGCATGGGTATGCCGTTCTTCATGACGGGAGCTATCTCACCCTGAATGAGCGGGAGCAGATACTCGGTCGCGGCAGGCATGATGTCGTTGCCGTCGTCGTTTATCCACTCAGCCGGGAAGAACTTCTCGGAATTGGCGGTGTTGAGGGCATCCGTAGACTCGATCGAGCAGGTGTAGGGCGCGTTGGAGTCACGTCTGAAGACCATTGTGCAGCCGGTCTTGCCGGACAGTCCCGCTTCAACTGCTGCCTCACCGATACGCTCGGACTCCTGTATGTCCGTGAGCGAGGCGATGTGCGAGCTGCACCGCTGCATGACGTTCAGCTCAATGGAGCGCACCTTGCAGCCTATCTCGTCCGAGACAAGGTTCTCGAGGAACTTGCCTATGCCGGACAGATATGTATGTCCAAAGGCGTCTTTCTTCGCGGACTGGTAGCTCTCTGCGGCGAAGCGTCCGTCGGGGGTCTTGATACCCTCGGAGACTGCCACGATAACTGCTCTGTGGCGCTGCATCTGACGCTTGACGTCAACGATAAAGCGGTCAGCGCTGAACGCTCTCTCAGGCAGGTAGATGAGGTGCGGAGCGCTCTCGCCGTTGGCTCTGATACAGCTCGAAGCTGCGGTCAGCCAGCCGGCGTGACGTCCCATACACTCTATAATAGTAACGGAGGGTATGCTGTAGACGTTGCTGTCGCGGGTTATCTCCTGCACGGTCGCTGCGACGTACTTCGCAGCAGAGCCGAAGCCCGGGCAGTGGTCTGTCACGCAGAGGTCGTTGTCGATAGTCTTGGGGATACCGATGACCCTGATGTCGTTGATATTGTTGTCGCGGTAGTAAGCCGAGAGCTTCGCGACGGTGTCCATGGAGTCGTTTCCGCCGATGTAGAAGAACATCCCGATCCCGTTCTTGCGGAAGATGTCGGTGATGTGCTCGTAGACAGCGCTCTCCTTATGGTAGTCCGGGAGCTTCATGCGACACGATCCGAGCACTGCGGACGGCGTGCGAAGGAGCAGCTCGTAGTTGTTATCGTCTGTGAGCTTGCCCGAAAGATCGACGAGCTGGTCGCCGATGATACCCTCGATACCGTTGAGGGCGCCGTAGATACGGTCAATGTCTTCTGAGCGCTTGCCCGCTCTGAAAACTCCGCCGAGCGAGGCGTTGATAGCGCAGGTCGGTCCTCCCGACTGTGCAACAGCTATATTCATATTCATTTCCGGTATCGGACTTTTATGCTGCCCGAACCGTTCCTCCCCTGTTTTAAGCATTATTCAGTATTATTCATTATATCATGTTTTCGGAAATATTGCAAGCGGTCACGCAGAAAAAAACACGCGCACACACCTTTCAGCGATGTAACGCTCAGATAAGCCCGAAGTGACGCAGGGCATTCGCGATACCATCCTCCTCGATGGGCGTCGTGACGTAGGAAACATACGGGTAGATGTGCTCGGCGCCGCCCATTGCGATACTGTTCGGGACCGCCTGAAGCATGGGCAGATCGTTCATGCTGTCGCCTATCGCGTAGGCGTTATCCGGCGAAATGGCGAGCTTTTGCAGCACATAGTCTATCGCGGTCGCCTTGGAATAGCCGCGGGGAACGTTCTCGTAGAAGCGATTCCCGCGGTCGATGATGTCGTAATACTCCCCAATCTCACTGCGGATACGCGCCATATCAGTGTGCTCGTTCGACCAGAAGACGAACTTGTCGTAGCCGAAGCCGGGATCATCGACCTGCCTGTCCATAGGTATGCCAGGCTTTACAAAGTGCCCGCGGAACCAGTCAAGCTGAGGGTCATATTCAGCGAGGTCGTCGAAGAAATAGCCCTCGCGGCGCTCGTAGACCGGCGTGCAGCGGCATTCGCGGAGTATACGGGCGATTTTCCGACAGAGGGACTGCTCCTGCGTGTGGTAAAGCTCGACGCTGCCCGCGATCTCGATGTAGGTGCCGCAGCCGCACAGCATACCGTCAAAGCCGAGCGCGAGTACCTCCTTACTTATATTAAAGGCGGTGCGACCACTATTTATAAAGGTGTAGTTCCCGCGGCGGCGCGTTTCGGCTATCGCCTCGCGGGTACTGGCGGGAATGAGCATACGGTCGTCCTCGGTGATGAGGGTGCCGTCTATGTCAAAAAAGATGATGGAAGGCATACAAAAACTCCTTGAGAAATATGGTGAACGTTAACAGTCTGTGTCGAACCTTGTACCACTCAATATTATATCGCTCTGTAACTTTTTTGTCAAGAAATTGCAAAGCCGTTATACTATCTGAACAGTGTTTTTACGCACTTTTGGTCGAAAAATCATATGTCAAAAATATGTTCTCAGCACAAATTATACCGTCTGTAATCAAATTTCGGAGCAAGTTGTTACAGATTTGTAATTTTTAGTCGTTTTATGTTTTGTGAAGTTAATTTTGAATTTACAATTCGTTCATTGCTTATACATATAATATGTGCCTTTTTACCCTAACCGGAACAGATATAGTGCATAATTTTGGTCGCAAAATGGAAAAACTCCCAAAGGTATTGCCTTTTTCAGCCAGCTGTGTTATCATAGACACAGTCCGAAAGGGACTGAAATTCATTACGTTCTACGAAAGGATGAGTAGATGAGAAACGCTAAGTTAATAGCGGTTATCTTAGGAATGTCCACCTCTTGTATGTTCAGCAGCCTGTGTGTTGCTTCCGCGACTGAAAACAATACCCTCGAGGTAAGCGCAGAGGTCGTTGAGGCAAGCGAGCAGAGCCTGTTTGACACAGCACTTACTCCAATTGAGAACATTGCTGTTTCGCTCACGAATACAGCGTCCGCAGCCGTTACTGAAACTCCGGTCACAGCAGAGACAGCTACAGAAACAGAGACAGAAGCTGTAGAGACCGAAGCTATCACACCCGAGACCATTGACATTGAGAGCAACTCCGATGACTTCTACAACGTGTTTGATATCTTCAACGCGCATATGGAATACATCGGCACAACGACTACGGAAACCACAACCACAACTACTACAACTACTACAACTACTACAACTACAACGACGACCACCACGACTACGACTACTACAACAACTACGACCACCACTGCTCCGCAGACCACGACAACTGCCCTCCCTATCTCAGATGCAGACTACATTCTCCTCTGCAACGCGGTAGCTCACGAGGCTGGTTCCTCCTGGATCTCTGAGTACAACAAGGCTCTCGTAGTTGAGGTCATCATGAACAGAGTCAACAGCCCGTCGTATCCGAATACGATCTATGGAGTACTTACACAGCGCTATCAGTTCTCAGGCGCTTCCTCCTATGTTGACCTTGGGACATTCTCGAGCAAGGTTACTGACAGCGTAAAGAACGCAGTTCTTCTTTACTTCGCTGATCCTTCGCAGTTCAATCACGGCTATACCGGATTCTACGGTGACGGATATCAGAATCACTTCTCGTGATCGCAAAACTGAAAAGCATGAAACGTACCGCACTGAAAAGTGCGGTCTTTTCATTTTGTGCGGACTTATTTGACCTACATTTTATTTGATTTATGATGCTAATTGTGGTATAATAGAAAAGTTGGGAGGGATCGGATTGGATATAGTTCTCTGCGCCGTATCTGCAGCGGCGCTCGATATATGCCTGCTGGTGCTCATCATCGCGGCGTACCGCGAAAAACATACTGAAAAAAAGAGCTGGAACAGGCTCATTCACAATATGGAGCTCGCCTCGTCGGAGGACGTCTATGAGCTCGGCTGCGACGAGATTCTTATCGGGAGACACGCCTCCGCGGACATTCGTCTGCCCGACCTCTCGGTCTCGCGCTACCACGCTATGCTCACTGTCAATGCGAGCGGCATCTGGACCATCACTGACATCGGATCGAAGTCGGGGCTGTTCGTGAATGGTAATCTCGTAAAGAAGGCTGTCCTCCGCGAGAACGACATCATCGGTCTCGGGAACAGACGTCTCGTGTTCAGGAGGAGGGGCGGAAATGGTAAATAATCCTATAGCTTACCTCTTCTCGTGCATATTCGTGCTCGGTGCGCACATAGCCATACTCGCGAACGTCATGCTCACTGACGGCGGCGGCGGGAGCTTAGTACTGCTGGCGGCGGGTGTCATAGGGCTCGACCTCGTTTGCTTCACCATCATGCCTTTCTTCAGGCAGCAGAGCTACACTATCGACTTCATGCTCATTCTCGTGCTGAATATCAGCGTTATAATGCAATCGTGCTTCGGCGGGGTGGAATTCACCTTAAAGCACTGGATAACCTGTATCGTGGCGCTGGGTGCGTGCAGAGTGGGATACCTCCTCTGCCGCGACCACAAGTGGCTCGAGATGCAGAAGAAATACTACTACATCGGCATCGGAGTCCTCATGCTCATAACCGTACTGTTCACCGGCAGCAGGAGTATGTGGATAAACATCGGCGAAAACACATCCATTCAGCCGTCTGAGTTCATCAAGCCGCTGTTCGTGCTCGCGTGTGCAACGTCTGTCACCGAGCAGCAGAAGCGTCACAGGATACTCGGGTTCAACGTCGTGTACGACAACCTCGCGCTGTTCGTGCTCACTGCGGCGATATGCCTCATGCAGTGGTGGTGCCGCGACCTCGGAAGTCTGCCGACCTTCGTGGGCATTTATGCGGCGGGATTCCTGCTGCGTATATGCTACCCGAAGGCTAAATTCTCGAAAAAATCACTCGTGGGAGCGGGTCTCGCGCTCGCGCTGGCGGCTGTGCTCGCTGTGTTCTTCGCACCGGAGTACGTCAGGGAGCGTATCTTCTCCGACATCTGGAGCGATACCTCCGGAAACGGCTATCAGCAGTCCAAGGCGCTCATCGCTATCGCGGAGGGCGGCTGGTTCGGCAAGGGTCCCACAAACGGCTTCCTGCACAAGGTCTTCGCGCACGAGAACGACATTGTCTTCGCGACGATCTGCGAGGAGTGGGGGCTGCTGTTCGCGCTGATGACGGTGCTCGCGCTCATAATGATGGTGGCGGTGCCGCTCATCAGTCCGCCGAGATCTTACTTCCACGCGACGATGTCTGCGTGTATATGCGCGGCATTCACGGTGCAGATGGCGCTGAATATCTTCGGTTCGTGCAACATGATCCCCTTCACGGGCGTCACTATACCATTCATCTCGTCCGGAGGAAGCTCCATGCTCGTCAGCGGACTGATGATAGGTATGCTCAGTGCGTGCCAGTCCCCTGTTTTCCGCGACCCTGAGCCGTTCAGATTCAACGCTGAGGCTCCCAAAAGGAGGCGCAGAGCATGAAGAGCATAAGAAGATGCCAGTTCCTCATAAGCCTGTTCATCGTGCTGTTCATCGCGGGAATGGTCGCACTCGTAGTCAAGATACACCGCGAGGCGAAGTTCTATATGACCCACTCCGGCACAATGAGTCTGGGAAAGGTCTACGACAGGCACGGAGATGTCCTCTACACCGGCACGGACGACGACGGCTCCTCCTACCCCGATAACTACTTCATCGACGTCGGCAGCCTTATCGGCGACGACAGCGGTCAGATGGAGAACACGCTCGTCGCGCGGAACACCGACAAGCTCAATAACTACAGCTTCACCGCGGGGCTTGTCCGTGAGGGCGGCAAGGCGGCTATATATACCACACTCGACCATGAGGCGAACCGCACGGTCTACGACGCCTTCGGCTCACAGAAGGGCTGCGCGGTCGCGTATAACTACAAGACCGGCGAGCTACTCGTCTGCACGAGCCTCCCCAACATCGACGTCACCAAGGGCTACGACAATATCGCGAATTTTGAGTCGGGCACGCTCATCTCAAAGGTCATGTACGGGACTGTCCCCGGCTCCACACAGAAGGTCTCGACGGTCATCACGGCGCTCGAAATTATGGGCGCGGACAGACTCTTCGCAAAGCGTTACACCTGCGAGGGTCACTACACCAACAAGACCGGCGGCGTCATCGACTGCCATAACATATACGGTCACGGCGAGCAGGACATCCAGCAGGCTCTCGAGAACAGCTGCAATCCGTTCTTCGCGCAGCTCGTCGCAGACAGCGATATGCCGCTGAACAAGATAAAGAAAATCTACGAAAAGCTCGGTTACGCCATAAACGGCGAGGAAATGGAGTACTTCGACATCGACGGGATACAGTGCGAGAGAGCCTCCACGACGCTCGAGGATACGGACGATTTCCGTACACAGTGGGGCTGTATCGGGCAGGGAGATACCCTCGTGAGCCCTATGCAGCTCATGATGTGGCAGAGCGCTATAGCTAACGGCACCGGCAAGATGACCATCCCCCACCTCATCGCGAAGGTAACCGACGTCTACGGCGATGTCTGCGAGCGCGGGCACACAGAGTTCAGCGAGCAGCTCTTCACCGACGACAACGCTGCATGCGTGCGTCAGATGATGCTCACCAACGGCGCCAACCACTACTCAGAGCTCATACCCGGCTATTCTCTGGGCGTCAAGAGCGGTACGGCACAGGTCGATGAGGGCGCGAAGGAGAACTCTCTCCTCGTGGGATTCGTGGACGATGAGGACTTCCCGATCGCATTCTGCATTCTCATTGAGGACAAGGACAGCGGCTCAGTCAAGACCGACCAGATAGCAAAGATCCTCCTTGATGCGCTGAGTGAATGATTTCGTCAGAATTAACAAATCTTTTATTTATTGTTGTGCAGTATCTACAAATTTAACAAAATCTCTTGTAAATCATAGTGCGATATGGTATAATATAACCATAAAGTTTATGCTTTGACTTTGTCAGAGCCTAAAGGAGGACTACTATGAAAACAACTATCACAGCCAAGAAAATGCAGGTACCACAGAATTTCACAGAGTATGCAGAAAACAGGATCAACACAAGACTCGGAAAGTTCTTCGGCGACGATGCCGACGCTAAAATAGTTCTCGCAGAGATAAAGTGCGATATTCTCCTCGAGCTGACAGTTAAATACAACAGCATTATTTTCCGCGCTGAGCGCTCTGCTGCCGATAAGGCCGTCGCTCTCGATGACGCTATCGACAAGATAATCCGCCAGATCCGCAAGAACAAGACCAAGATCGAGAAGAAGCTCAAGGATACCGCTTTCAAAGAGGCATTCGCCGAGCCCGTCGAGGAGATCGCGTCCTATGACGTCATCAGGCACAAGAAGTTTAAAATGAGACCTATGGACGTCGATGAAGCTATCCTCCAGATGAATATGCTCGGGCATAATTTCTTCATGTTCACCAACGCCGCGACCGGCGAGACGAATGTTGTGTACAAGCGCTCCGAGGGCAATTACGCCGTCCTCGAGCCGGACAACGACTGATAAAAATATACGGGCAGGGGTCTTCCCTGCCCTGTTTTGTGAAGGAGTATAAATATGGACAATAACAAGAAAGCTGTCCGCGAAATGCGGATAAAGAGAGTCGGCGAGGCGCTGAAGAGGAACAACATGGAGTTCTACTACGCGGAGTCTGCCGCGGACGTGAAGGGCATCGT